>DASVLC010000138.1:0-69945 GCA_036385045.1 Thermoanaerobaculia bacterium
ATCCGTACTCGACTACCCAGCTCCCTACGTGAAGATCACGAATGGTCGCCTCGATCTCTCAGAGGCCTATGCCACGGGCCTCGGCGCCTACGACCTGGCGGCGATGCGTTACACCTACGCGCAATTCGCACCGGGTCAGAACGAGGAGGCGGAGCTGAACCGGCTGGCACGCGAGACGCCGCTTTTCGTCTCCGATCCGCACTCGCGGCCTGTCGGCGGTGCGCATCCGCTCGGCTCGGTATGGGACAACGGCAGCGATCCGGTGGCGATGCTGCGCCACGAGATCGAAGTGAGACGTCTGGCGCTCGAGCAGTTCGGCCTGCGCAATATCGACCGCGGACGACCGCTGTCCGCTCTCGAAGAAACGCTCGTTCCGCTCTACCTGCATCATCGATATCAGCTCGAGGCTGCGGCAAAGTCCGTCGGCGGCGTCTACTTCAGCTACGCGGTCAAGGAGACTGACGAGCCGATTCCAACCGATCTGATTCGACGAGTCGTTCCGCGTGTGCAGCAGAAGGAGGCCCTTGCAGCCGTGATGGCGACTCTCGAGCCGCGGTTCCTCGAAGTTCCGCGCAGCATCGTCGAGCTGATCCCTCCCCCCGCATACGCTCATGGCGACGCCAACACCGAGCTCTTTCCACGCCGCACTGATCCGGTGTTCGACCCGATCGCCGCCGCGATGACCGCGGCCGACATCACGATCGGCGCGCTGCTCGATCCGGCGAGAGCCGCCCGACTCACACAACAGGAAGAGAACCTGACGCTGCGCGAAGTAACTGACGCACTGATCGACGTCGCCGCACGTCAGGGAGCGATCACGCGTGCGACCAGAACGCTGCTCGTGACGCGCCTCTCGGAGCTAGCCGCCGAGCGGGACGTTGCCCCACAGGTTCGCGCCGAGGCGGGAGATGCGCTTCGCCGTCTGTCGCAGAGACTGTCGGCATCCACGAGTGACTCGGCGGAGGCTGCGCACCGCCGCATGACGCGCGACGACATCGAGCGCTTCATGTCGCGACCTGCCGAGAACTGGCAACCGCCGCGAATGCCGGCGGTTCCTCCCGGACCTCCGATCTGATCAGCAGTCTCGGAGCTGGGCGGGAACGTCACGGCCGCGGCGGCGGGGCGGCGCGTAGTTGCGCGTTGAACTCCTTTTCGAAGGCGCGGTAGTAGTCCTTCGCCTCGTAGAAGAGACGAGCAACGCTCGCGTCGATCACCTGCACGTTTCGAGAGACGTCATCGCTCGCCGGCATCGTGATCTGACGCCCGACGTAGAACTCCTTCACCTGCAGTGGAAGCGAGCTGTTGAGGCTCAGAATCTGTTTCAGGACGAGAGCCGCACGCAGCGCATCGATCGAGCTCGTCGAAGAGGGGTCCGCCTCACTGAGGATGATCCCCCACTGCAGCGGATTGCCGTCGGCATCGCGTCGATTGAGCTCGCGGAGCCGGCGCTCATACTGATCGGGACGGATCGACTCGAAACTCAGATTGGCACTCGAAGCGACGAAGGGATGCTCGCTGTCGCCACGCTGCTGAAGAGGGAAGGTCAGCACGAGCGCGTTGCGATTGCTGTCGAGCTGCGAGAGATACGTCTCCAGAAACGAGACCTCCCCTGCTTCCCCCGGCTCTGTCTCCCTGAAGAAAAGCATCTGCTTCGGATCGATCGACTTCCCGAGGCCGGAATTTTTCGAGAGCTCCCACAGCATGCGACGGACGAGGACATCTTCACCCGGTGCGACCCGATTCCTCCCGCTCGCCTCCGCTCTTCCTGAACGAACGAGCGACCGGAACGCTTCGCTCTCGTAGATGAAACTGAGGTCGAAGACGTCTCCACGCCGGACGCGATACGAGTTACGGAACAGTTGATGTCCGGCAGAGTCGAAACGGTCAGCGTCCTGTGGCACGACGTAGCTGAAGGCACGCTCTTCGAGTGGAACGACATGAGGAGTCAGAACGACGATCACCTCTCGCTTGAAATTGGAGGTGACCGAGCGGCGGAACAGAGATCCGATCAGCGGGACCCGAGAGAGCCCCGGAATGCCGCTCCGGTCGGACTGGCGATCGGAAGAGATCAGGCCGCCAATGATGAACGGGGTATTGTCCGCGACACGAACGAACGTCTGCACCTGGCGGTTGTCGATGGTTGGTGCAAAGAACACCTGAGAGACGGCGACGCTCGTCTGAGCGACTGCACTGACGATGGTCTCTACCTGCATCGCCACCTCGGAGCCGTCCTGATTGATCCGCGGCCGGATGTTGAGGACGATACCAACCGGGAAGTACTCGACTGAACTCGTAATACCGGCGGCGGTCGAGGTCGAACTGACGACCGGAACCTGCTGGCCGATCTGAATACGCGCCTGCCGGCCGTCGACGACGAGGACAGATGGGTTCGAGAGAATCTCAGCCTCTCCCCGCTCGATCAGAGCAGATAGCGTTGCGCTGAAGTTGAAATCGCCGCGAAACGCACCTTCGTCGAAACTGAACGTGAACGGCCGCTGCGTTCCGTCCTGGTTTCGCTCGAAGCCCACGCTGGTCCGTCCGTCTGTCCCGGAGAAGGTGATCCCGAGATCGCGCAGCCGGCCCTGATTCACTTCGACGACGAGCGCGGAGATGACGACCTGCCGTCCCGGCAGATCGATGTCGCGCTCGATGACGGTCATGAGACGCTCGAGCGAATCGGGGTCGGAGCGGTCCCATGCGATCAGCAGCCGCTGCGGAGGATCACTCGAGGTGACGTTGTGGAGGAATGTCCCGCCGATGTCCGGGATCGGCTGCCGGGCAACTCCGAACCCCGGTTGCGGGGGCGGCATTGCAGCACCAAATGCACCAGTACCCGACTCCGGCTTCGGATCCATCAGACTCGTTTTGGCCGCGTCGACCATCTTGATCACGACGGGAAGTCGATCCATCGGAGCGTTCGGGCTGAAGAGGGTATCGAATGGGGACTCGCCCTTTTGCGCCATGTATTCGATGACGGAGTAACCGAGGGCTTTCAGCACCGCGAGCACCCGGTCGGTCTGGACGTGGCTCAACTGAACGGTTCGGGTGGCGATATCGCGAGCTACGGGCCCGCCTGCGGGTACCGGAGCCGTTTGCAGGCGCTGGGACCACTGCTGCAGGTTCATCTCGGCACGATTGAGGTCGGCGTTCGGCAGCCGATCATTTCCAGTGAGAGTGAGCCCTTCGCCACGGATGACAAAGTCGCCGGCAGGATTCCGCACGGCGTACAGTTCGATGGTCATCGGATGCCCGGCGGACGACGAGCGGCTCAGGTAGCGCGCTGCCTCCACCCGCTGGAGAAGCGACGAGCGCCACTGAAACCGGGGATCGGCGCCCTCCCTGTAATCCATGGCGGTAACGAGCTCCAGCACTGCCTCGTCGAGCAGTTTCTCGATGGTCGCCGTCGACCGGATCGGCGTCTCGAGAATGAATGCGGTAGGCAAAGGCTCGGCACTCACCTGACCGCCCTGACAGAGCATCAGAAGTAACAACACAGCAGTACCGAACCGATGACCCATCACTCTCCCTATGACTGTCTTCAGTGGATTTGCGACCGCAGCCTACCGCACAGCGTCTTGATGATGCTCAGAGAGGCGTGAAAGTGCCGGGCCAGAATCTCGTGAAAGTCGCGCTGGCCGATTCGCAACAGAAGGCAGTCATCGTGTGCAATCGCGGAGGCGGCTCGAGGCTCTCCGTCCAGGATGCTCATTTCACCGAAATAGTTCTTCGGTCCCAGAAGAGCGATCTGCTGGTCGCCTCTCACGATGGCAACATGGCCGTCCGCGATGAGAAACATCGCGTCACCGTAGTCGCCTTCGGTGACGATCTTCGAGCCGGCCGAATAGATCACTTCTTCAGTAACCGCCGCCACGCGTCCCAGCTCTTTCGATGCGAGCGAGGAGAACAGCGGAACGTTGCGTAGAAACAGGAGCTTCTCGACCGTGATCATCAGGCGACCTCTGAACTGAATTTCTGCATGACCGACGCAGCATAACGCCGGACGTTGATGTCCGGGTCGTCCGCCAGCGCCGCACATCCCTCTCGAACGTCCGACTCGTCGCCGATGCGGCACAGGGCATACAAAGCCGTCTCACGGACCGCGGGCCTCGGATCTTCGAGCAGTGCGCGAACGGCCGGCAGCGCCGACACAATCTTCGACTCCGCGCCGAGAAAGGCCGCTCCCGCGGTCATCCACTCGGAGTTCCTCGTTCCCAGCAGCCCGGGAAGCTGCTCATCGGCGACCGCGGCAGCGTCTGCGCCGCGCCGCCTCTCCAGCAGCTGCAACAACGGTCCCTTGACCCGCTCGTCGAGCAGATTATCGAGGACCTCGATCGCCTCGGCGCGCTTCTCTCCGCTCTTGTCGTTGAGACTGAAAAGAATCGACCGGCCGTTGATCTCGGGATGCTGCGCTTCGAGGAGCAGCAGGACCTCGATGACGTACTGGTCGTGTTCTTCGCGCAGCGCGCTGCAGACGAGCGATGAGCCTTCCCGGTTCGCAAGCTGCTCTTCGAGCGCGGCCCGCGCGCTCGCTTCACTGACGGACCCGATGATGGCCTCGTTGAGCTGCGCGACATGACCCGCCGGAACACCGACCCTGCGCGCCAGAGTGCAGTATGCCTGTGCTGCCTCCCCACGCATCTCCTGGCTTCGAGCAGTGAGAAGGGGTAGCAGCATCTCGAGGCCCTCGGGATCGCCGATGCGCGCGAGAATCGCCGGAACTCGGACGACCTCAGGATCGATATCCTCGTCGAGCCCTTTCTGAAGCATCGAGGCAGCAACCGGCAGAAACTCCTCCCCGCAGGCAACCAGTGCATCTGCCGCCGCATATCCTGTATCCGGATCGGGCAGAAGCGTGGCGATGACCGGCATCAACTCCCGGCTCCGTCGGGCCCCACAGGCCTGCAGCGCCGCAAGCCGGACGTTCGCGTTGGAGTCACCGATCAGGAGTGACAGCGGCCGGGCCAGCCCCTGGTGCTCGACCATCGCCAGCGTGTCCGCGGCTGCGGCCCGAAGCGCCTCATCCGGCGACTCGAGCATGAGCTTGAGACTGAAGCAGGCCGCCAGAAGGTCGTCGATATCGCCGACACGGATGACCTCGGCCGTGGCAGACGCTCTGACGCCCGGATCCGCCTCGTCGATCAGGGGACGGAGCGCGGCCGCATGGGCCGAGCCGCCGAGCCTGCCGACCGCCTTCACCGCGGCGGACCGCACGCCTGGATCGGGATCTTCGAGGTACGAAATCATCGAATCGAGATCCTTCTGATTCCCGTGCTCCCGCAGGTAGTCGAGCGCCTCCGCACGAACGGTCGCTGACTCACGGCTCAGCAGACCGCGGTACTCATCGGACCAGTCGACGTCCTTCATCTCGGCAATCACACCGAGCAGGTACGGGACCTCTTCGTCGCTGGCGGTCTTCAAAGACTCGCGGAAGTGTGTCTCCAGCACGCGATCCTGATAGCCGCTCTGTTCACTCTCGAGATCGAAGCGGCGCGCGCCGATCGAGTCGAGCAGCCCGGCAACATAGGATTTATAGCTTCGGAAGGCGAGCACCATCCAGACGACCGCAAGAATCACGATTCCCACCGAGAGGAATCGCAGCGACGCCCCTCCGATCACGGCCAGCAACAGACCGGCGAGCGCGATGGTGACCGGACGAAGCGTCCCTTCGATCAGCGCGCGAACTCTCCCGCGCGACTGCTTTCGAACGCCGAGATAGAGCAACTGCAACGCCGCAGCATTGATCGTGAAGTCGAAGAGGGAGTCGAGAAACTTCGCTGCGACGACCCAGCCGAAGCCGCCCGTCAGCGCTATACCGATTCCGACGAGTGCCAGTGACGCCGGCAGCACGATCAGCGCGACACTCACGCCGCCCTTCTTCAGAATCAAGTGGACGAGGAAGAGCTGAAATACCAGAGCCGTGATGCTCGTGGCCGAGTAAAACGTCCCGAAAAAGGCGGCAAGTGCGTCGCCCTCGTAGTTGGCTCGCGCCGAGACTTTGAAGACATAGTCGACGATCAGAAGGGTGGCCGTCGCCACGATCGCCAGCCACGCCATGTTCCGCGGGTGAATCGTCCCGAACAGCGTCTTGTAGTGACCGAATGCGCCAGCCTGCTTCTGCTCGCGATGAGGCATGCTGGCCGACCTGCTCCCGTCCGCCGCGACGAGGCGCGCTACCGCGACGGAGAAGACCGCGAGCAGTCCCGCGACGAGGAGCAACAGGTCTTCCGTCGTGAACACCCGTGCAAACGGCCTGATGGTCGCCCCCGCGATGGCGCATGCAAGAGTGCCGGCAGCCCCGACGAGAACGAAGAGCCGCTTCCCTTCCCTCGCATTGAACAGCAGCGCTGCTACACCCCAGAACAGCAGGACCGGCAGCCGGGCGAGCACCTCGCTCGCCAGATAGATCACGACTGCCATCGGCCGCCAGTTGCTCAACGCGAAAAGCCAGAGCAGCACAGCGGTCGCGGCGCCGGCAGCACCGGCGAGAATCGCAACGCGGGCAGGAGAGAACCTGTCGAGCATCCGTCCCACCGACAGTGCAGTCACTGTGAGCAGCACCGCACCGAAGATGTACATCCAGGCGATCAGGCCGGGCTCATAGCTCGAAAGGAACAGCGTCGCCGCTGCAGTGCGGATCGTGATGCCGGCCGCAGCGGCGCACATGAACGCCACGCATGCGTAGAACACACGCGAGCGCTCCTCCGGGAGGACGTTCGGGAACGGCCACAACGATCGCAGGGAAGGCTCCTTTTAGTCTCATGGTAGCAAACAGTTCCGGTCGTCTGGCACGGCAATCAACCGGACCGGGCAAACCTTTCGTCATTCTCTTCGTACATTCACCGTCAGGAGAGATCCGCATGTCGAGACTCACAAAACTGCTCATTTTCCTTGTCGTTGCTGCTCTCGGTACCGTCGGCGTCTACGCCGTGGTCCGGAACGGAAGCAAGGGCGATGGTGGATTCAAGCAGGTCGAGGTGACCGAAGGGACGATCGTCGAAAAAGCTGTGGCGGTCGGACAGATTCAGCCTCGCCAGAAATTTCAGGTGAAATCGAAGATCTCCGGGATCGTCCGTCGAGCCCTCGTAGAGGTCGGCGATACCGTCAAGGCAGGAGACCCGCTCTTCGAGATCGCGCCAACGCCGACGCCGCTGGAGGCGACGGAAGTCGACCGGCGTGTCGAGTCGGCCGAGGCTTCATTCCGCCGCGCGGAAGGCGACTACCAGCGCGCGATGGAACTGTCGCGCTCGGGCGTGCTGCCGAGTTCCGAAGTCGAGGCAAAGAAGGAATCCTTCGAGCTCACCCGAGTCGCCCTCCAGAAGGCCCGGCAGGATCGGGAGCTCGTCCGCCGCGGCTCTCTCACGACCGGAAGCGGAAAGGAATCGATCATTCGCGCGCCGGCGGCCGGGACGATCCTTGCCCGTCTCGTCAATGAAGGCGATCCGATCGTTCCTCTCACCTCCTATCAACCTGGAACCGAGATGGCGACGATCGCCGACATGTCTGACCTCCTGTTCAAGGGAACCGTCGACGAGATCGACGTCGGGAAACTCGCGGCCGGAATGGAAGCACGCATCAAGGTCGGCGCCTTACCGACGGACGTAGTGACCGGGAAGGTCGCGCGCATCGCACCACAGGCGCAGCAGAAAGAGGGGGCAACCCTCTTCGATATCGAGATCGAGCTCGACCCGAGCCAGTCGATCGTGCTTCGGGCCGGCTACTCCGCGAATGCCGACGTCATCATCCGCGAGAAAAAGGATGTCCTCGTGCTCCCCGAGCGACTCGTCGCCTTCGAGGATGGCGGCAAGAAGACCTTCGTCGAGCTTCCGGGCGGTGACCCGAAAGACGAACCGAAGAAGGTCGAAGTGAAGACGGGTATCTCCGACGGTCTCAATGTCGAGATCCTCTCCGGCCTCGACAAGGGTCAGAAGGTAGTCGAGAGGCCTCCGAAAGAGATTTCCTGACCTGAAGTCTGACGACCGAATAGACAGCACCCGCGAGTCAATAGCGTGATCACTCTCAAAGACGTCCTCCGCCAGCTCTTCCGCGACATTCGCACGGAAAAGCTTCGTACGTTCCTCACGGTCTTTGGCATCGTGTGGGGAACGGTGGCGATCAGTCTGATGCTGGCGTTTGGGACAGGCCTGCACAAGCAGTTGATCAAGAATACGGCGGGACTGGGAGATCGAATCGTGATCGCCTGGCCGGGCCTGACCTCGATCCCCTACGAGGGTCTCGGCAAGGGACGCCGGCTGCGGGTGACCGAGGAGGACATCACCGCGGTGCGCGCCGAGGTTCCGGGACTGCGCCGGATCTCGGGCGAGTACATGCGGTCGATGCGCGTGGTTTACGGCACGAAGACGTTGCCGGTCGACATCTCGGGCGTCACCGCAGAATTCGGTGAGATGAGAAATCTGATCCCCGATGCTGGCGGGCGTTTCATCAACCCGATCGACGATGCAGACCAGCGCCGCGTGATCTTTCTCGGCGACCAGTTGAAGGAGAACATCTTCGGGAAGAGCGACGCGGTCGGAAACGTCGTTCTCGTCGAACAGTCGCCATTCCTCGTCGTCGGCGTCCTGAAGAAGAAGCCGCAGGACTCGTCTTACAGCGGCCGCGATACCGAGAAGGCATTCATCCCCTCTTCGACTCACCGGTCGCTCACTGGACAAAAGTACGTCAACAACATCGTGCTGCAGGCCACGGCGCCTGACGGCACCAAAGAAACAATCGAGCAGGTTCGCACCGCCTTCAGCAAACGTCTCCGCTTCGACTCGACCGACAAGGAAGCGCTGTCGATCTGGGACACCACCGAACAGTTCGAGTTCTTCGACATCTTCATGCTCTCGTTCAATGCGTTCCTCGGCATCGTCGGAGTCCTCACTCTCGTTGTAGGCGGCATCGGCGTTTCGAACATCATGAACGTCATCGTCGAGGAGCGGACCCGGGAAATCGGGATCAAGATGGCCCTTGGCGCCAAACAGCGGTGGATCCTCACCCAGTTTCTCCTCGAGACCATGATGGTGACGATGCTCGGAGGAGCCATCGGATTCCTCATCTCATTCGGAATCTGCGCTGTTTTCCCCGAGCAGTTCGTCGAGTACGTGGGACGACCCGAAGTCTCCCCGCTCGTCGCAAGCCTGACGGCGGCGGCGCTCGGAATCGTGGGACTGCTCGCCGGCTACTTCCCTGCGCGGGATGCGTCCAGACTCGATCCGGTCGTAGCGATGAAGTTGTGACCATCATCCGATAACGGCGAGACAAAGAGCCAGCAACGATGAAAACCGACCTGCACGTCATCTTCTCCCTCTTCGCGAGCGCGAGTCAGCTTCAGAAGAAGCGGGCGTATCTGACGATTGCGTCCATCGCCTGGGGCACGGTTGCGATCCTTCTTCTCCTCGCATTTGGAGAGGGTCTGAAGCTGCAGCTCGACAAGAACCGCAGGTCGATGGGAGAGAACATCGCGGTCATCTGGCCCGGCCAGACGACCAAAGCGTGGAAGGGACTGCCTCCCGGCCGGCCCATCCGTCCGGTGATCGACGATATCGACTACATCCGGACCAGGATGCCGGAGCTGAAATCGGTCGTCGGTGAGGTCGTATCGTTTCGGACCGCACTCGCCTGGGAGGGGAAGACGGTGAACGGCCGGGTGAACGGCGTGAGCTGGGAGTTCGGCGAGTCCCGCAAGCAGTTCCCGCAGGCAGGCGGCCGCTGGCTCAGCCCTGAAGACGAGGCCCAGCGCCGGCGTGTCGTGTTCCTCGGCGACGAACTGGCGGCAGATATCTTCGGCAAGACTGACCCCGTCGGCAAGACGCTGCTGATCAACAACGCTCCCTACGTCGTCATTGGTGTGATGCAGAAGAAAACCCAGATGGGCAGCTATCAGGGGCCTGACGGGAATCGTGCCTGCATCCCGCTCTCCACCGCCCGGGCACAGTTCGGCCGCGAGCGGCTCAGCAACCTCCTGCTCGAGACGCATGAGCCGCAGCAGATGGGCGCTGCACTCAAGAAGTTCAACGAGATCATGGGGCCGAAACTCGGCTACGACCCGACCGACGACCGGGCGATTCGCACTTGGGATACCGTCGAGACGGCGAAGGTCACGAGCGCCATCTCGATCGGAATTCAGGTCTTTCTCGGGATCGTCGGGGCTTTGACCCTGCTCATCGGCGGTGTCGGCGTCGCGAACATCATGTTCGCCGTCATCAAGGAACGCACCAAGGAGATCGGTGTGAAGATGGCCCTCGGGGCGAAGGCGAAGTGGATCATCTGGCCCTTCGTTCTCGAGGCTCTCGTCTACACCTTCATCGGCGGTGCACTCGGAATCACCATCGCCACGCTCGTCGTCGTGGCCGCCACCTGGCTTCCGGTCGAGAGCAACCAGGTGATGTCGTTCCTCGGCAGACCGACGCTCTCACCACAGATCGGTGTCGCGACGTCGGCCATTCTCGGCATGATCGGCCTGCTGGCCGGCTACTTCCCCGCACGGCGCGCGGCGCGGATCGACCCGGCCTCGACTCTCAGGTACGAATAGGAGACCTCATGAACGCAAACGGAACCATCATTCGGATGGAAGCGATCCGCAAGATCTACGACACCGGCAAGGTGAAGGTCGAAGCGCTCAAGGGCATCGACCTCGAGGTCCTTCCGGGCGAGTTCGTCGCGATCGTAGGCCCCTCGGGTTCGGGCAAGTCGACGCTCATGAACCTTCTGGGCTGTCTCGACACGCCGACTCACGGCACGTATCAGATCGGAGGCGACAACGTCGCTGGCGTATCGCGTGACGAGCTCGCCGAGATCCGCAACCGTCGCGTCGGATTCGTCTTTCAGAACTTCAATTTGCTGCCGCACATCAGCGCTCAGGAAAACGTCGAGCTCCCGCTCCTGTTCGGCGGCGTCTCGCCGCGGGAGCGTCGTGCGCGTGCGACCGAGGTGCTGACCCGCGTCGGCCTCGGCGATCGCATCGACCACAAGCCGACCGAACTCTCCGGAGGACAGATGCAACGCGTCGCCATCGCACGCGCACTCGCCATGAACCCCGACATGCTCCTCGCCGACGAGCCGACCGGAAACCTCGATACGAGCTCGGGAACCGACATCATGTCGATCTTCAATGAGCTCTGGCAGAGCGGCCGCACTCTCGTGATCATCACCCACGACCCCGCCCTTGCGAAGCGCGCGAGCCGCATCGTCGAGATCCGCGACGGACGGATCACGAGCGACCGCCGCAACGACGTTGCCGCGTAGCCGTTTTCGGGACTCAGCCCCTACCGTCTTGTAGCGCGGGCGTCCTCGCCCCCTGTAGCGCGGGCGTCCTCGCCCTGTAGCGCGGACGTCCTCGTCCGCCGTACCGCGGACGTCCTCGTCCGCAGCGGGGCGTCTCGCCCCGCGCACTCTCGCGATGAAGACGACGAGCGGAGATTAACCGAAGCGCGAGCCGCGAAAACGGACTTTCGCCGTGTATCGACCACTGGCAGTAGTTCGCCTGGCGAGACGCCCGCCGGGCGGACAAGGACGTCCGCGGTACGGCAGGCGAGGACGCCTGCGCTACCGCGACCCGGGGTAAGATAAGAGCCGTGGCTGACGACGAAGTGAAACGCCCGCAGGAGGCCATGGAGCAGCGGAACGCCGCCGCGCACGGAGAGACTCCGCGCCATTTCGACGTTTCCGTCGAGGGGATGGAGAAGCGATTCGATCTGCTTGCAGAGTCGGTCGCGAGCGTCACCGTCGAGTTGTAGCAAACAAGGATGTCACTCGAAGAGAAGATCGAACGGTCCGCCCTGGAGACTCATGCAGTGATCAGGTTCTCACACCGGGACTGGATCGGCGCTTGACTACCCTCGAAGACGCGGTCAATGAACTTCAGGCGCGCGTCGGACGGCTTGAGCGCTCCACTCACTGAATGACAGGGTGACATTCGATGATCGACCGCAGCATCTCGCACTACAGGATATGGCGCGACGCCCACTGGGCACGGCGCGATCCGACTCTCGCGGCGCTCCGGGACGACCCGGAGTTCGACCGTCTGTTCCCGTCGGGGGAGAGCTCCTGGTGATCGCAGGCGCGATCCCTCGCCAGTTCCGCCATCCCTTTCGCACAGCGCCCCTCCTTGTCATTCTGCTCGTCTGTTCGTTGCCCGATTCCGCCGGTGCGGCGGAGATTCGGCTGGAGGGTGCGGAGTTGGCCGGACTCATCGAGTCGGCCTTCAGCGGCACCTCGATCCGCCTGCACAGCAGTTCACCCCCTGCACAGGACTCGTTCATCCGCCTCCCTCCGGGTCTCGGTGGAGAAATGCTGAAGTTCAACATCCCCGTCACCTCGATTCGGCTGGGAATCGGCGGCTCCGCCCGGTACGCCATCGAAGACATCAATTCACTTCGTACTCCGGCGGCCGACACCATCGACGTGCGGGCGGAGGCCGGCAACTTCATCATCACGATTCACTTCGAGGATGAGGGCACGGAGATCCGCGGGCATGCAACCGGGAGGCTGGCAAGTTTGCGCCAGCGCGCCGTCCCGGACCTCGAGATCAAAGACATCGCCATCCGCCTGTTTCTCACACCGCGCACGAAGGAATCCTCGGGGATCGCGTTCGCCCCGGTCCGAGTCCTGTTCCTCGGCGAGGTCGAGGCAACCGGATCGCGCATCAGCATGTTTGGAAGAAGCATCGATCTCCTGGACCAGATCACCGGATACAAAACGACCGTCAAAGAAGCGATCGAGCGCGAGGTCACTCGGATCCTCAACCACAACCTCGACGTGGTCGCCGCGACGATCGAGGCCGAGATCGTGCGGCGGCTGGCGGGGAGCGGTTTCGTGGTTTCGTCGATGGAGTTCAAGGGAACCGCGCTTACGCTCAAAGGGCGGATCACGTGGAGGTGAGAGGCTGGCGAGTGACGGCCCTCCGTCTTCCTTCGATCGACCGTGTTCGATCGGACCTATCATGAGCGCGAGGACGCGGTGCACGAAGAACGACGCAGCTTCCAGCGGCTCAACCTGACCTCGGCGATCGACGGGTGGTTCGGCGACCTCCAGGTTCGGCTGATCGACATCAGTTCGAGTGGCGCGCTGCTGGCCATCAGCGAAGGATTGCCGGACCACGGAAGTGGATTGCTTCGCTTTCACTGGCGCGGCGCGAATGTGGAGATCCCTGGGGAGCTCGTGCGGTTCGAGGATCGGCACGTCGGCGTGCACTTTCTCGAAGAGGACGAGATTCTTCGCCGCCTTATCGCAGAATCCGCGCGTGAGTTGCTCGAAGCGCAGGAGGCTAACCTCCTCGGCGATCGCGCTCTCAACGTGATCGGCGACGAAACGCTTACCGCGGCGTCCGCGGCCGTCCGTACCGATGGGTATCTCACGCTGCGTTGGAGCGGCACCGAATGGAAGAAGAGGCGCTCGCTCCTACCCGACCAGCCGCCCGATGGCTTCACCGTCTCGGCATCCGAGCCTGAAGAGAGCATCGAGATGCTCTGTCGCACCTACGCGTCAGGCGACGCCCAGGCGCAACACCTCACCAGAGTGCTGGCAGAGTTGAGCGTCGCGGGGAAGAAGTGACCGCACCCGAAAAGGGCGCTTCGTTCGTTGATCGCAAGACGTGAAGAGGACGGGCTTGGCTGCCCGCCCTCTTCACTCATTTCGGTGATCAGTAGCGAATCCGGACGCCGAGCTGCATGAGGCGCTGCTCGGGCTGTCCCGGGTCTCCCGCGTACGCGGCAGGAGTCTGATACGCCGGATTCGGGATCAACTCGCCAGCGGAGTTGCGGCCGCTCCAGCGCGCACCGCGGTAACGCGCCGGGTTGTCCTTGTTCATGACGTTGAAGACTTCGGCCATCAGCTCGATTCCGTAGTTCCCGGCAAAGAGGAACTCGCGCGAGATGCGGAGGTCGATCTGCGAGAAGTCACTGCCGCGGAGCGTGTTCATGCCGGAGACACCCGTCGGCAGATCCATTGCGAAACCGTCACCGTTCAGATCTACGCCAGACCAGTCGGTGTACGGGAGACCCGAGCGATAACGGAGAATGCCGCCGATGTTGATGGCGAAGGGAGCGCGATAGAGGGCGCTGAGGGTGACACGATGCCGTGCGTCGGTGTCGAGAGGTCCGAAACAGGCAGCGCAGTTCGGATCGAGCGGGTTGACCGACTGGTCGGGCACGGCGGAACGGTCAGGCTGGTGCAACGTATTCGTCAGACGGAACTCGTCCGCACCGGCGAGCACGTTCCCGGTTGCTTCGGAGATCGTGTAGAAACCCTGGAGCTCCAGCTTGTCGGTCACGCGAGCGCGGATACCGAGGTTGGCCGCATCGTAATCAGCCTCGCCCTGGCCAGTCCAGATTCGGAAGTTGCCGAACTGGTTGAAGCGGCGGGTGGTACCTGAAACGATCGGGTTCGCGCGGAAGCGGAACGGAATGTTCCGGTACTCGATCCGCACGAGGTCGAGCGTCACCCCGACGTTGCTCGTCAGCTCGGAAGAGAAGCCGAGCGACATCTGTGTCGATTCGGGAGCTTCGATGTTCGGCGACGCGACTTCGTTCGGAACCGGGCGGGTGATGACGCCGAGCTGATTCGCCGGCAGCGGCTGACCGACGCGATAGAGACTGCCGTCGGCATTCCGGATACCGGCCGAGTTGACGTGGAGGTAGGACGTGCCGAAGGTCGACTGGACCGCCGCCGTCGGGAACAGGATCGTCGCATTCGTGTAGGGGAAATCGTAGTACTTGCCCCAGCCGCCACGAACGATCATCCGAGCGTCACCTTTGACGTCATACGTGAAGCCGAGCCTCGGGCCCCAGTTGTCGGTGTCATTCTTCAACCCTGAACTGCCCTGGAACTCCTGCAGGTACGCCTCGTTGTACGTGGTCTGGGTCGTCAGGACCTGCCAGATCGGATTGGCGGTCTGGTCGAGGTCGAAGCCGTCCCAGAGGTCGTAGCGAAGTCCGAGGTTGAGGGTCAGGCGATTGCTCAGGCTCCAGTCGTCCTGAAGGTAGATGCTGTACTGCTCAATCGGGGTAGAGAAGACGTTTGCCCCGGAATTGAACTCGATGCGGGTGATTGGAGCGTCGAGATTGGTGCCGCCGAACGTGTACCGGCCGTTGAGACCGGACGAGAAGCCTCCGCCGAGCGTCGGCTCATGAATGAAGTTCACACCAGCCTTCAGATCGTGGCGCGAGCCAGCGATTGTCGTCGTCCAGCCGAAGTCGTTCTTGAACTGATGCTTGATCTGTTCGGTCGTCTGCGGCGTATTGAAGTTCTGCCCCGCGTTGACCCCGTTGGAGAAGGTCAGCGAAGCGGCGTCAGTCGCCGGAAGGATCGAGTTCTCGAACGTGCTGTACTGATAGAGAAAGTCATTCACGCCGGCAGCGCCCACCTGGGCGGTGTGGCCGAGGAGATAGGAGGAGTACTTGCTGTTGAGGATTCCGACGTTGTCCGGCGTCGACAGAGGATTGGCGCTGTAGACGTCGGAGTACTTCTGGCCACCGACACGGAATTGCAGCTGCTGCGTGTTGGAGATCGCCCACGTCGCCTTGGCCGTGAGGAGCTCGTCCTCATAGTTGATGGCGAGGGTCGGTGCGACGTCTGGGAAGATCACACGAACGGCCGAGGAGAGAGGGAACCCGGTCGTCCGATCGGTGGTGTCGTAGGTCGCGAAGAAGTGCGCCACGTCACGGATGATCGGGCCGCCGAATGACACTCCGTACTGATTCCTCTCGTACGACTGCTTCGAGGCGTTGGCGATCTGCTCTGCCTTGGTTTTCGAGTTGAGACTTTCGTTGCGGAAGAAGCCGTACACCGTGCCGCCGAACTCGTTCGTACCGGTCTTGGTAACGACCGTCAGCACGCCGCCGGTCGACCGGCCGAATTCCGCCTTGTACTGCTGCGTCTGAATCTTGAATTCCTGCACCGCTTCGAGATTGAAGTTCTGGAGTGCGCCGCCGATCGTGTCATCGGTATTGTCACCGCCGTCGATCAGGTAGTTGACGTTCCGGCCGATGCCGCCGTTAAGCGCAACAACGAGCTGGCCCGGCTTAGTCGGATCGGGATTCACGCCGAGCGAGGTGCCCGGAGCGAGAGAGGCGAGGTTCGCGAACTGACGTCCGTTGAGCGGCAGGTTCTCGAGCTCTCGCTGGCTGACGACGGTACCTATACTGGGCGAGTCGGCTACGAGCGGTGCGTCGGCCGTCACGGTGATCGACTCCTGGACCGAAGCAGGCTTCATCGTGAAGTCGATGCTGCGTGTGGTGGCGACGTGCAGTTCGACGTCACGCGCCGTTACTGTGGCAAAGCCCGAAAGTTCCGCCGCCACCGTATAACGGCCAGCCAGCAGCGTCGGTGTGCGATAGGAACCGTCGGCTCCCGATACCGCTGTGCGGCTGACACCGGTGGCGTTGTTTGTCGCCGTTACCGTGACGCCGGGGAGGGCGCCCCCGGTTTCGTCAAGAACCCTTCCGGTAAGAACGGCGCCTGAGGTCTGCGCGAATAGAGAGACTGGAAGCAACAGGGCGAAAATGGCTATGGATAGACGCCTAACCAACGATAGGGGCATTCTTCCTCCTCATCCTTAACCGAGTTTTACTGGAACTGCCTCATTACGTTGCAAAACAGCTGCAGACCTGCTGCGCCTCTATGCCGCGATCAGTCAGCACACCTTCAGCAGCAGCAACTCTCTGGCTCGACTGGAGAAAGCCTCGAAAGCGGGTGGCAGGGCCGAGGCGGATCGATTTCTGATCCACCATTCGAGGCATTCGACTTTCCGTATTGACGATACGGCGCGACGAACGCTTCCACCCTCACGCCGAGTCTGTACTTCCCCTGCTCGCGCAGTTCCTCCACTATCGATCGATAGAGCTCATCCGGAAGAAGCGATAGTCGCCGTAGCGACCGGAGCTCGAGCCGCCACGACTTCCTGCTCACCGGGGATCGACCGGAAGCGTTACGATTGACGACCGATGATCGATCCACGACCGATCCTCCTCGAAGGCCACGGCGTCCGGCTCGAGCCGCTCTCGATGGACCACCGCGACGGTCTGATCGAAGCGGCGGCCGACGGCAGGCTGTGGGAGCTCTGGTACACCGGCGTTCCCGCCGCGGGCGAGACCGAAGCGTGGATCGCAGCCGCGCTGGAAGGGCAGCGGCTCGGGACGATGCTGCCATGGGTGGTGCGCGAGCTCGGGAGCGGTGTCATCGCTGGATCGACGCGGTATCACGACATCGTTGCTCCGATCGACCGCGTCGAGATCGGCTACACCTGGTACGGGGCGCGCTGGCAGCGGAGCCACGTCAACAGCGCCTGCAAACTGCTGCTGCTCTCGCACGCCTTCGATACGCTCGGTTGCGCCGTCGTCGGTTTTCGAACCGACAACTTCAACTTCCGCTCACAGCGCGCCATCGAAGCGCTCGGCGCGAAGAAGGACGGCGTCTTGCGTCATTCCATGGCACGGCGTGACGGATCGGTGCGCGACTCGGTGATGTACAGCATCCTCTCCGCCGAATGGGCCGACGTCCGCCGGCACCTCGAGCTGCGGCTGCTGCGGCACGCCCGGTGACGGACACGGTCGGGTCAAAAATATAGATCGGGCGATCCATGTCGCGGGACATCCTGCGCGGCCGGTCACCGTCCGAACTCAAAGTGCGTCTCGCCCAGCCAGAGATAGAGCAGCCATGACCCGGCCACGCCGGCCGCAGCGATCGCACCGATGCAGAGCGCAAGCGCAGGAGCGGCGCGACGGTCGAGCTCCGGAACGAGCTCGGACGGATACCGGTGAAGGAAAATTCCGTACGCCACCGCAGCCAGCACCACGCCGCCGACCACATCCACGACGTAGTGCTGCCTGGTGAACAGAGTGGACGCGGCAACCAGTGCGGCAAAGACACTGGCGATGATCCCCAGCCGCCGATGCACTCGGGTGCAGGCCAGCGCGGAAACGAACGAATGCGCGACATGCAGCGAGGGGAAGCAGTTGTAGGGAGGGTCCGCGCCATACAGGTTGCGCAGTCCCCAGACCGCGAATCCATCTCCGATGACCCTTTCGGGCCGCGGCGCTTCCGTCGGGTAGAGGACGAAGAAGAAGAGGTAGGCGGTGATCCAGCAGAGCAGACAGGCGTACACCGTTCGCCGGATGAGATCCTCCTGCCGCACAACGAAGATGGGCAGCAGGATCAGGAACAGGTAAAGCGCCCCGTAGATCAGGGCCCACGACGGAATCAGCGGTATCGCCCGATCGAGCGCGAGTTCAGGAGCGTATCGCGCGTCCGGCGGGTACAGCTCCGGAATGAAGATGTAGAGAGGAACGAGCGAGACCAGAACCACCATGGAGAGCGGGACCCGATAGGGCCGAGCCAGCGACTGCGCCACCACGCTTCGGCGGAATCCCGTCGGTTCTTCGTGGGTCATCGCGTTCGCTCTCTCGGCACACCTGCTCAGTTCACGACCTGTATCCTCCGATTGTAAGTCGTGCAGAACGGCGCGAGCTCACCGTGCCGCGACATCCGCCGCCCTTCCGTCCGATACGATGCGGCCGGTTTCCACGTGTGATGCTTAACAAGACTTGGAACGGCTGACAACCCTGCCGCCTACTTCAGGACACCTACTTCAGACTCTCGAAGCCGTTGCAACCGCCTGCGCCCCGATCTACAATCGGCCCGGGCGATGATCCACGCCCAACCTCTTCGGCCCTCCCCCAGCGAGGGCCCACGGGAGGCAAAGGGAGGCAGACTCTCGGGTCAGTCGCAACGAGCCCTTCCGCCGGGCCGCACTGCTGGGGAGCCGCGGTACCGGTGTATGAAAGGAGCTCGTGATGACGAAGCAGAAGGACCTCAAGAGGATCGTCCGATCCCGAATGCAGAAGACCGGCGAGGCATACACGGCCGCCCGTTCCAACGTCCTGCGAAAATCCAAAGTTACGACGAACCCTCCGACGGAGTCTGCGCCCGATTATGCGGCGCTCGCCGGAAAGAGCGACGCCACGATCGAAGCGAAAACCGGATGCAGCTGGAAGCGATGGGTCGAGCATCTCGATTACGCGGGCGCGGCTTCGATGACGCACACGCAAATCGCCGCGCACGTTCATGAGAAGTTCGGCGTGTCCGGATGGTGGTCGCAGACCGTCGCTGTCGGTTATGAACGGATCAAGGGGCTGCGGGAGATCGGCCAACGGATGAGCGGCTCGTACGAGGCAAGCAAGAGCCGCACATTCGGCGTCGGGGCGGAGACACTCTTCGAATACTTCGATGACGCGCGCAAGCGAAAGCGGTGGCTCCCGGACGTTGACCTGAAGGTGAGGAAGTCCTCGCCGCCGAAATCAATGAGGATCACCTGGCCGGATGAAACATCCGTAGAGATCTGGTTCACCGCAAAAGACGACGCCAAGTGCAGTGTCGCCGTGCAGCACGGGAAGCTCGACTCGAAGAGGCGGGCCGATGAGCTGAAGCAGTACTGGCAGGAGCGGTTCGACGCTCTCGCCGCTCTCGTCACCCCGTAAGCGGCTGGCGGACCTCTCCGGAGGTCCGCCACGTGCACGCGGCTACACCTCGAAGACGGTGATCGTGGGGGCGTTTCTCTGGGCGTCGGCGCTGAATCCGGCGACGCGGACGATTCGTTCGCCCGGTTGCGCGAGACCGAATTCACGCACCAGCTCCCTCGCGGTCTGCACCGGATCGTCGAGCCTCGAAGGGTCGATGAGCAGGGGGACGGTACCCCACAGCAACGTCATGCGCCGAGCCGTCTCGAGCACGGGCGACGCGGCGATCACCGGTGCAGCAGGGCGCGCCGAGGACACTTCCTGCGCCGTAGTGCCGGAGCTGGAGAAGACGACCACGGCGCGCACCTTCAGATCGCGAGAAAGCTGCGCGGTTGCACGCGAGATCGCGTGACCGAGTTTCATCACCTCCTCGACGCGCCGCTCCGGCGTGGTCCAGCCCCCGAACAGGACGCTTCCGAAGAGCTGACTCTCCGTCTCGCGCGCCACCCGGTCCATCATCGCGACCGCCTGAACCGGAAACCTGCCCGACGCCGTTTCCGCCGACAGCATCACCGCGTCGGTTCCGCTCCGGACGGCATTGGCGACGTCGGACACCTCAGCCCGAGTGGGTCGAGGGCTGGAGATCATCGACTCCAGCATCTGGGTCGCGACAATCACGGGCTTGCCTGCCGAACGGGCGAGATCGACCAGTCTCGCCTGTGCTGTCGGGACGAGCTCGGGAGGCAGTTCCACACCGAGGTCGCCGCGCGCCACCATGATGCCGTCGCTCACCTCGAGGATCGACTCGATCTCGTCGAGCGCTTCCGGCTTCTCGATCTTCGCGATGATCCAGGCGGACTTGCCTCGCTCCTGCATCAGCGACCGGAGCTCCTCCACGTCTGCCGCTTTCCGTACGAACGAGAGGGCGAGAAAGTCCACCCCCAGAGCTAGCGCGAACTCCGCATCCCGCCGATCCTTCTCGGTCAGGGATGGGGCCGAGACGCGAACCCCCGGAAGATTCATTCCCTTGCGATCCTTGAGGGTTCCGCCATGAACGACGGTGCACTCGATCTCGTGGCCGTGCACTCTCTCGACACGAAGCTCGAGATTGCCATCGTCCAGAAGGATCCGACTCCCCTGCTCCACGTCCTGGTGGAGCATCTCGTACTGCGATGGAATCAGCCCCGGCTCCCCCTCCACGTCTCGCGTCGTCACGATGGCCGGCGCGCCCGACTCGAGCTCGATCGACCCGCCGGCGAAGCGACCGACACGAATTTTGGGTCCGCTCAGATCCGCGAGAATGCCGATCGTCTCTCCGCTCTCACGCGTCATCTGTCGCACCGCGTCATAAACCGCACGATGCCCCTCATGATCACCATGAGACATGTTCAGCCGGAAGACGTTCACGCCGGCGTCGACCAGTGACTGAAGCATCGCACGCGACGACGAGGACGGCCCGACCGTCGCAACGATCTTCGTGCGCCGGCGTTTCAGTACGGGAGCGCTTCGGCTCATGGACCAGAGTTTAGCCTGCTGGCAGTCCGTTCACGCGCGCGATGACCGATGTTCTCGATCGGGATCTGGAGCGAAGCGGTCCTGATCAACTGGCGGACGCGTACACACCGGGAGCTCAGACGCACCCATCGGGCCCTGGCTGAAGGTGGGGCGCGCCTCACCGCTGCAGCGAGTCCACCAAGGCCGACCCACTCGCTTCCATAGGCACCCCTGCGACCATCACCTGTCGGAGTGCTACCATTTGGAGGATGGCAAGCGGGATGACTCGACAGCAGCTTCGGGGCTGGATCGAGGGTCACCAGATCGCAAATCGCCGGCAGCAGGCCTTGCGGGCTGCGATGAGCGCCGAGGAGAAGCTCCTTCGGATCAGCCGGCTGATGGCCTCTGCTCATCTGTTCGACATGTCGCGGCGCCGTGCGGGCGATGAGGCCGTACGCGAGATCTGGAAGCGGCTACGCGAGCGGTGGGCTGCCGGCGAATGAACGACCAGATCGATCATCTTCGCCAGACGCTCCACGATCTGATGCAGTGGATCGCGGCCGAGCGCCTCGAGGCAACGATCATCGGCGCGTTGCCGCAGGACTCCATGGTCAACCGAGACTGACCGAAGACGTCGATGCCGTCGTTTTCGATACCGACGCAGCGTCACTGCTTGTCACCGGCGCGCCATATGGGTTCACGCCGCGCATTCCGGATGCGCTGGAGTTCTCTCACCGGACTCGCGTTCTCCTGATGAAGCACCGCTCCGGCGTGGATCTCGACCTGTCTCTCGGAGCTATGCCCTTCGAGCGCGAGGTGATCGAACGCTCACAGCGCATCGACGCCGGAGGGCTTCAGATCAGCCTTGCCACACCGGAGGATCTCATCATCATGAAGGCTCTGGCGCGGCGTCCTCAGGACATCGCGGACATCGCCGGGATCATCGAAGTGCAGCCCAGTCTCGATGTCGACAGAATCCGCAGATGGGTGCGCGAGTTCTCCGCTGTTCTGGAGATGCCCGAGATCCTTGATGATCTCGAGGAGCTGCTCCGCCGCAGAAGACTGTGAATACGTGAAGGGAGAACACCTGACCGCCGGTGCGACGGCACCGCCGACCGCTATTCCAGCAGCGCCTTCCAGTTGCGCACGATGCGGATCGGTTCCTCGGTGGCCGTCGCCAGTCGCTTCATGACGAGGAAGCGTTCTCCGTCGCCCCAGACGAGATCGGCGTCGCTGGAGCCCGGCACGCGCGTGGGATCTCCGAATTCGAGCGCGTTCCCTTTCACCCTGATCGTGACTCCGGCCCCGCTTCCTGTTCCATCTACAAAGTAGAGCTCGCTCCCATCACGGCTCCAAGAAACAGGGCTTCCGCCCCCTCGCGTCACCTGCCAGCGATTCTTCCCTTCCGGGAAGTCACTGATGTACGTTTCCTGCGCCCCCGTCTCGTTCGATACGAAAGCGATCAGGCGGCTATCGGGAGAGAGGCGGCCGCCCAACTCCTGCGCCGATGAGGCGGCGAATGGATGGATCGTCTTCGGGTCGTCCGTGCTCACCCAGACAATGTCGAATCCTGTCCCGGTCTGCTGCGTCTGGGCGACGATGGTGCGCCCGTCTCTCGACCAGTCGCTGACGAAAAACGAACGGGTGTCAATGAGCACATCGGGAGGCTCGGTAGCCGATGGTGTCTGAATCCACATTCCGGCCCTCTGCCCACCAGTGCCTCCGAAGGTCGAGATGGCAACCTGATCACCGCTGTGCGAGAGAACCGCCTGCACAACCGGCGAAGCCATGCTGCGCGTTACCCGAGTGACGTTTCCACGAGTCAGATCCATGTTCCAGACGCTCACCTCGTCCGACTCTTCCGCCCGTATCAGCGTCGCCGTCGACCCGTCGCCGCTCACTCGGGCGGAAACATAGTTGCCTGGATCCCCCACCTTCGCGATCTCGCGTCCCGCCCGGTCTGTCCAGACCAGCTGTGCAGGATTGATTCGTCCCTGCTGGTACGCAAGAACGCCGGTCGGAGATACAGAAAGGTGTGCCGTCTGGCGTGGAAGGTTGACGAAGAGCCGGTCGGCAATCGGTTTCGGTGAGCCGAGCAACAGCCGCTTCGCAGAGTCGAATTTCTGTGCGGTCAGATTCCGGTCGCGAACATAGAACAGATAGCCACCGGCATACTGCGGCTGCGCACCTGCCACGTCGAGACTCTTAGGCTCCGCGTCGCTGAGCGAGGCAACTGCAATCGTGCTCTTGATGTCCTCATCCCTGCTGCTGGCAGTCAGTAGAAAATGATCCCCATCCGGGAGAAAGTGGGGATTTCTGTGAGTCCACGCTTCGCTGGCGATCCTGGTGGCCGGTGCCGGTGTTCCGCCGCTGTCGGGGACCTGCAGCAGCGGTCCGAAAATTTCGGGAGCGAACACGATTACTCCTTTGGGGCTCCAGCTCCCGCCTCGACCCTGAGGTGCATCGCACAGGACCTGAACCGGGCCACCTGAAGCCTGCATCTTCTTCAGCTTCCCGTCGGCAAAGAAAGCAATCCACTGGCCGTCGGGCGACCAGAAGGGATAGATTGCGCCACGTGTGCCGGCCAGCACCTGCCTCGCTCCGGTGCGGAAGTCGTGGACGACCAGTTCATCGGGTCGCCTTACCAGCAACAGCCGCTCTCCTCCCGGAGAAAAGGTGATCGTGCCCTGTCCGGGAGGGGCGATCGCATCATCGGACGCCAGAACGAGATCCGAGCGGAACAGACTTCGTGCGGGCTCTGTCGCCGCGCGCTCCCGAAACAGAAGCACGGCCGCGACGATCGCCGCAATCCACCCGATTAGCGCGAGGATCGAGACCGCCAGCTTGCGCGATTTGCGTGACCGCGCGGCCGCGGCCGGGATTCCGATCTGCGATCCCGCCTCGCTGATCCAGCGCAATTCGCTCGCGACGTCGTGCGCCGACTGCCACCGCTCGTCGGGATCCTTCTCGAGACACTTGCGGACGACGTGATCGAGTGCCGGCGGTGTCATCGGAACGACGGTGGAGATCGGCGCCGGCTGCGCCGAGACGATCGCCGCGATCAGACTCGTCTTCGAGCTTCCCTCGAAGGCGCGTTTCGCCGTCGCCATCTCGTAGAGCACCGCTCCGAGGGCAAAGATGTCGGTGCGGGCATCGGCGGGTGCCCCCTCTAGTTGCTCGGGAGCCATGTACTGGAACGTCCCGAGGATCGTTCCTTCCTCGGTCAGCGGCTTGGCTTCCGTACGGACGGCTGTCAATCCGCCGAGGACGCCACGATCTTCGTCCGTGGACTTGGCGAGACCGAAGTCGAGCAGCTTCGCGCCCGACTTGGTGATCATCACATTGCCCGGCTTGAGGTCTCGATGGACGATTCCCTTCCGGTGCGCTGCATCGAGAGCGGTGGCGATCTGCGCCCCGTAGCGCAGGACCTGTTCGATCGGCAACGGGCCGCGCTGAAGCCTGTCAACCAGCGACTCGCCGTCGATCAGCTCCATGACCAGGTAGTGGAGCCCTTCTTCGCTGCCGACATCGTGCACCGTGCAGATGTGCGGATGGTTCAGCGACGAGATCGCCTTCGCCTCGCGATCGAAACGGATCAGCAACTGCGCATTCGACGCAAAGCCTGCAGGAAGAATCTTGATCGCGACGTCACGCCCGAGTCGCGAATCGTGCGCGCGGTAAACCTCCCCCATCCCTCCCGCGCCGATTGGTGAGAGAAGCTCGTACGCTCCGAAGCGCGTGCCGGGGGCTAATGTCATCGGGAGAGGCGATTATAGGGCGTGCGACCGCTCCCCATCCGCACATTCAGCCGCTCATCGGGAAATCAAGTGCGTTTCGCGATCCAGACCCAATAGCGCGGGCCACGATTCCGGTGACTGCCTACTCTCTGAATCTCAGCCCGGAAGCCATTCTCGTGAAGCCTGCGTGTGAACGCAGGGTCATCGGCCGATGACCAGATCGCCAGAATGCCGTCAGGCCGAAGGGCGGCATGCGCAGCACGCAGTCCAGACCGCGTGTAGAGACGGTCGTTCCCTTTTGCGACCAGACTCGCCGGACCGTTATCGACATCGAGCAGGATCGCGTCGAACGTGTTGCTGCTCCCGCGTATGACCTCAGCCACGTCCGTTGTCTTCACGATCGTGCGTGGGTCACTCAGAGGATCGCCGGAGGCCTTCCCCATCGGTCCACGATTCCACTCCACGACTTCGGGGACCAGTTCGGCCACCGTCGCTTTCGACCCAGGACCGATCGACTTCAGTACCGCGGCCAGCGTGAACCCCATCCCGAGCCCGCCGACGAGAACATGCGCCCGATCCGGCTCCTTCAACTGCGAACATGCGAGTTCTGCGAGCGCATCCTCGGATCCGTGAACGCGAGTGTTCATCAGCTCATAGCCGTCGATCCGGATTGAGTACTCCTCGCCCCTCTGCTGGAGCAGGAGTTCGCCGCCCTCGCCCGGCACACGGGCTTTCGCAAGCTGGATCCATCGGAGCATGGTTCGAATGGTATCGCGGGCGGCGGGGGAAATACGTCGCGCATCAGGGGCTGTGCAGACTCGACTCGTCGCGCGAAGCGCTTTGGAGTGCGGCGGCCGCAGACGCCGCTTTTACAAAACGTGCAGCCGTCCACGATCGGGAACCTCACATTGCGCGGACGAAGTCATCTTTGGGCGTACCGTACGCGTGGAAAGCGGCGTCTGAGGCCGCCGCACTCCAAAGCGCTTCGCGCGGCGTTGAGGGCAGCGTCAAAGCGTCGCGTTCGCACCTTTTTCCACGCGACCTCGCCCAGTGCCAGCATGATCCGGCACTCCCGCTACGGGCAAGGTGGCTTCGGAAGACGGCACGAGCACCAGCCCGAAAGCAGCGGCGGCGAGTGCACGGATGCGCTCACGAAACACGTCGCGCCGGAATCGTAAGGCCGAATCGATCAGTGCTGCGCTGAGTGAGCGCTGTAACTGTTCGTCATTGAGAACGCGCTCGATCTTCGCCACCGCGTCGTCCACTCCGTCGTACAGCAACTGCTCGTTGCGAGAGACCACTTCGACCTGTCCCCCGTCGCCGGGAAGAAATGGGATGCAGCCGGCTGCTGTCATCTCCGCTGCCGCCATGCCGAAGTGCTCATTAGGCATCGCATGCAACCCGTAGCGTACCCGGCCGATGAGCTCATCGAGCATCGGTCGGGAGAGGTTCTCGTGCAGGTCGATCCATGGACGTGCCGCGACCATCTCGCGCACTTGCCTCGCGTACGCAGCATGGTGGGGCTCGGCTGATCCGACAATGACGAGCCGCACCGGATTTCCAGACGCGCGGACACGCGCGACGATTTCGATGATCTGCTCGAGTCGTTTGTACGGCGCGAATCGCCCGAGTGCGAGAAACACGTTATCGCGCTCTTCCCACGGACGCGGCAACGATGTTCCGAGCAGCGGCGGATAGACCGTCGTCGTCGTTCCTCCGTACAGCTTTCGGAACTGCTCCCCGGTCCAGTCCGAGTTGACGACTGTGACGTTTCGCGCGATCTGGGCGGGCGATACCGCGGCTATGGCGCGGCCAACAGCACGATAAGCCCGCATGAGACCCGGAACTCGATAGAGGAGTCGGGCACGGAGATCGACGTCGGTGCCGTTCGCCCATGGATAGTGGACGTACTGTAACGTCGGTACGTCTCCCACATCGATCTCGTTGTCGAACGACACGACGCCATCGAACCGGCCGGTGGCACGCCTCGCCCCGTGCATGAGCACATAACGCTGAAGCAGGGCCCCGCGCAGTCTGAAGAGACGAAGGAGCAGCGGCCACGCACGGGAAACGTAGTCAGTTTGGAAGTCACGAGGTTCGAGGCGGACTGCGTAGTCGCGGTGGATTGCATCGAGCCTGACCCGTTCCCAGGACATCACGGTCACCTCGAAGTCCTCCTTCAGCACCTCGAGCGCGCAGACGGCCACGGCATTCCCTCCACCGGGAGGTTGCAGGGAAGGCTGAAGAAACAGCAGCCGCGGACGACGCAGCCCTTCCACACGTTCCGCAGTGATGTACGAACCTCCCATCTCGCGGTCATCATGAATGCGGTCAGCCTTCCTCGCAATGACAAACCGCTCGGAGGTTCGGCGGGCGAGACGCCAGGCGAGACGCCCGCGTGCGGACGAGGACGCCCGCGGTACGGCAGGCGAGGACGCCTGCGCTACCGTAGCGAAGCGCACTCGCACTGGAAGCGCACTCGACTCGGGAACCCACTCGACTCGAAAACCCTCCCTCGAAACGTATGTAGCGCGGACGTCCTCGTCCGCAGTACCGCGGACGTCCTCGTCCGCAGTGGGGCGTCTCGCCCCGCGCACTCTCCAGCAACGCACATCACACAGTGACATCGCTCACGGATGACATGGTGCGGACCTTACAGCCCCTGGTGTGCACCCCCCGTAATCTCGCATCCATCCGGGAGGAACGAGCGTCATGCAGACCATCCAGATTCCGAACCTTGCCGACCAGATGGGTGAACTACCCGCCGAAGGCATTCGACGCGAGCGCCAGCTGCACCGCCTCATCGACCTTCACGCAGCGACCGAGGCGGCAGCGGCGTTGCACGCGGCCGCGGCTCGAGCCGGCGAGGATCCCGACAGTCTGGCCAGTGTCCTTCGATCTGCCGAGGTAATGCTCGACGGTTCCGCGGCTGTGCGAGGCCTGCTTACTGAGGATGCGACCGCGCTGGACCGTCTGCGGGACGCGGCTATCTCGCCGGGGTTCCTGTCGCTCCTTCCCGAATGGATCTGCGAGCTGCGAGAAAGCGCCTCGTCGCGACCCGAGACCGGCGCCTGCACCGTCGCGTCGGCGCTGGAGCTCTGGCTCTGGACGACGAATCATTTTCGTACCGAAGGCATCGGCATGGAGTCGGCGTCGCGTGCGATCGATGACCTGATTGAGGCACTCTGTCCGCTGCTTGCCGCTCGCTGTCTCGCTCTCGAAGTCACCGCGACGACCTCCGCCGAAACCGAGCTGAGGGCCGATCTCTGTCACGTCTATGCCGCGCGCTCCTCGGCTCTGGCCGGTGCCCTCTGCGCCGAACTCGTCTTCGGATACCGTCGCCACCTCGTCTGGGACGCTGAAGGCTGCGCGACCTGCTTCGAAAGTGAAGAACTGGATGAGCTCGAAGCGATGATGCCCGGGTTTGCAAGCGGAGCCGGCGTGACCCTCGACGTCATCGACGCCGACGGTACGCATCCGGCGAAAGCGGGTCCCTGCGCACGGATGGACGGTCTCGCGCCATTCCTGCGACTCCGCACGCGACTGGACGGATGTCTCACCGGGGCGAGAATTGCCAAGCATCGAGCCGCGGCAACGATCGCGAGCTCGTTCCGGACCTCCCCCGCAGGCGGGAGAGCCTGATGTCGTTCGCGCGACTCGAGGCCGGCGATCTCGATCTGATCGTCGATACGCTCAAGGACTTCACAAGCCGCAACGCGCCGCTCGACCGCCGTATGGGGTGGGACGACACCGACACCTGTCCGGCCGACGTCGTCCGGGCGATGCTCGGTCCCGAGGTCGGACTGCATCTCCCCTTCCTTCCCGTTGAATACGGCGGGATGGGAGGCGGTGCCTACGATATCTACCGGCTTGCCTGCGAGTTCGCGCAGATCGACCTGGGACTCGCGACGTCGATGCTGGCTGTGGCACTCGGTACCGATCCGATACGCGTCGGCTGCACCGCGCAGCAGCGAGAGCGCTGGCTGCCGCGCATCGCCAGTGAGGGGCTGATCGTCGCGTACGCGGTGACCGAGCCGGAGGCCGGGTCGAACGTTCAGAACGTGCAGACCGAGGCAAGGCGGCTCTTCGATGCCGATGGCAAGGTCACCCACTATCAGCTCACGGGAACCAAACAGTTCATCTCGAACGGCTCGATCGCCGATCTCTACACGGTGCTGGCGAAGACGCCGGAGGGGCCGTCGTTCTTCATCGTCGAGCGTGGGACTCCGGGTCTTTCCTCGGGCAAGCACGAGGTGAAGCACGGCATCCGGCTCTCGGACACGGCGCAGGTACTGCTCGACAACGTCCTCGTTCCTGCCGATCAGCTGATCGGCGAGAAGGAAGGCGAAGGGCTGAAGCAGGCGAATGAGGTTTTTGGCTTCACCCGTCTCATGGTTGCCGGCTTCGGACTCGGCGCCGGGATCGCATCGCTGAACAAAGCGATCGCGTACTCGAAGCAGCGGCGGCAGATGGGAACGCTGCTTTGCGAAAAGCAGGGATACACGCACAAGTTGCTCGTACCGAACAGCGTCCGGCTGGCGGCAGCACGCGCCTACATCGAATACGTGGCCGATCTGCTCGACTCGGGCGATACGAATCGTCAGACCGAGGGGGCGATCGCGAAGCTTTATGCGACCGAGGCGGGACATCTCGCCGCCGACGATGCGGTTCAGGCTCTCGGCGGATACGGCTACTGCGTCGAGTACGAAGTCGAGAAGATCCTGCGCGACGTCCGCATTCTCCGCATCTACGAAGGAACTTCGGAGATTCTGCAGAACATCA
The DNA here is from genome assembly GCA_036385045.1 of Thermoanaerobaculia bacterium. Lineage (GTDB taxonomy): Bacteria > Acidobacteriota > Thermoanaerobaculia > Gp7-AA8 > Gp7-AA8 > QHVT01. The sequence goes on from DASVLC010000138.1 coordinate 29,465, forward strand.
TCGGCATCTACCGGATGCGGGAGAGCGTCCGCAGCAAGGGACTCTTCTACAATCGCCTGGCTGACCAGGTCGAGCCATTCGAGCATGTGGGCGGGCCTGCCGCGGCGAAGACCGCGCGGTTTCTGTCGACGGCACTCGATCTTCTGTTTCGCGAGAAGCTCGGCAAACAGCAATACGCCCTTTTCGAGTGCGCCACCTCGATCGTCGAAATCGAAACCGCCATCGCACTCGTGCGCTCGGCCGCACTTTCGGGCGACTCGCTGCTCGAAGCGCAGGCGCGTGTCTGCGCCTGTGATGTGGCGTTGTCCGTGCCGGCACGCCTGCTGAAGCTGTTCAGTGCGTCCGGGGTGTTGAGCCCGGAAGCACTCGCAGACTTTGCGGCGGCCGCGGATCTATCCGGTGCAATCTCGCTCCAGTCCGGCCGTCTCGCGGACCGAGACTTCATCGCGCGGGCCATCACGGAGCAGACGCGTTAACGTTACTCGAGCCCACGAGAATCGTCCTGGCTGTCATCCTGAGCCAGGGACGGCGATGCGGCGCGATTGAGGCAAGAAACAGGAGTCGGTTGTGCGCGAAGGCGCACTGCACAATCTGGCCCCCGGCTCGGCCGGAGGGTCGTTGCCTCTCGGACTCGTGACCGCGGAGGCGGTCACCACAAGACGGTGCATGCGTTGTTGCGGCCGCCTGCGCGGCCGCGATTTTTCGCTGGCTGTTTTCCCCCGGCCGAGCCGGGGGCCAGATTGTCCTGCGCGCCTTCGCGCGCAACTTTCCGGCGAGCGTAGCGTTGAGTGACTCCTGGGTCTATCCTCATCATGAGGACTGATCGATGACACGACTGCTGCTGACGGCTGTTGCCTTGTTGTTCGCCTATCCTGCTCTGTCCAGCCCACGCCCCGTCCCCTGCGACTCGATCAGCGGTTATCGCGAGTGCCGTGTCGGCACGAGCGGAACGATCCTGCTCGTCGCGGAGAGAAGTGATGACCTCTGCAGGGAGGGGATCAGTTGGGGAACCGCATCGGACGGAGTCGTCTGGGTGGATCGCGGCTGCCGCGGGCTCTTCCGCGCCAGATCTTCAATCGGAGGGCGGGTCGTATGCGAATCGCTGGACGGCGAACGCAAGGTTTGCACGGCCGACACAACCACTGGAGTATCCCTTGCGCGACAACTGAGCAAAGCTGCCTGTTTCGAGGGAGAAACCTGGGGGTATCAGGATGGGCGCGACGAGATCTGGGTCGATCAGGGATGCCGTGGTGAGTTTCTCCTCGCCCCTGCTGCGCCGCGCTCGCGGACTCCGAACACGCTGCACAGCGCGGTCGTCTGCGAATCGCGTAATGGCCGTCGCGCCGAATGTGTGGCGAACACCATAGACGGCGTTCAGATCATTCGTCACCTCAGTGATAGCGAGTGCCGCTTCGGCACCCACTGGGGATACGACGCCAAAAAGATCTGGGTGACCGGCGGATGCCGCGCCGAATTTGCCGTACGCGGAGATGCCAAAGCCATGGCCACATCGCTCGAGTGCGAGTCGAGAAACCTGCGACGCAACTGCGAGGGCGATACCCGCCTCGGCGTTGCCCTCATGCGACAACTGAGTGAGAAGAAGTGCATCCTCGACGAAACCTGGGGCTTCGACGACCAGGCCGTCTGGGTGACGGATGGCTGTCACGGCCAGTTCGCGCTCGGTGGATTCCGTCTTCCCGAGGACGCCATCCCCGCGACCGCAACACGCATCACCTGCGAATCCGTGGATGGAACGCCGACACGCTGCCCGATCGATGCCTCACGTGGCGCGGGTCTCGTGCGTCAGATCAGCGACACCGACTGCGTGCTCAATCGCACCTGGGGCTACGATCGCGAAGGAATCTGGGTGAGCGGTGGCTGTCGAGCCGAGTTTGCTGTAGCCAGGTGAAAGAGTCCGTGCCGCGGCGGCGGGATCGGAGCGGTTGCGTTACCCTCGTCAGGCACTCATGAACGTCACACGCACCGGGGACACGGCATTCACCGCAGCATTCGAGAGTGAACAGGAGGTCAGGGACGAGCATCAGGCGAACCTGTCCTTCGGAGCGCTGCGCCTCGCGACTTCGGAGAAACTCGCTCTCGACACGAAAGTCGAGGTGATCCTCCGCGGACCGTGGGGCGGAGAGATCGTCCTGCGCGGCTTCGTCGTGGCAGCGCTCGCAGATGGAATCGCGCTCGGGGTCGAAGGCGATCCGGACGAGATACTTGGCCGATTGCTGGCCAGGCCGCAGGAAGAGCAGCCCGGCGACGATGGCGAGCCGGAGTCCCCGGCAACGAGCGCAAACGTCTGGGATCGGGTGCGGAGACTCTCGCAGATCGAGAAAATCTTTCTCGCGGTAAAAGCCGATCGGACGGAGCGATCTCTTCTTCTCCAGGACAACGACCCAAGAGTGCTCCTGTCTCTTCTTCGGAATCCTCGCCTGACTGTCGACGAAGTCGCACGGCTGGCGAAGTCGTCGTTCCTCACCTTCCAGATCGCCGAAGTCATCATGAAGACGAGCCAGTGGATGGCGAGTCTCGACGTGCGGCTGGGGCTCATCCGGAACCCGAAGACCCCTCAGGCGTTCGCGCTCCGGATCCTTCCATCGCTCCCGGACTCCGAAGTCCGCGCGATTGCGCGCGCCGGAACGAGCATGGCGCTCAAACAGGCCGCGCTGCGACGAATGCAGGGAAAATGACGAGGAGCTTCTGCTGACTCTTTGTCCTCAGTGGTGAATCAACCACCTTCCAGATTACGAAAGGCGAAGTAGCCGCACTCGCTATACCCAACGCGTTACGGAGTACGCAGCCTGCCAGGCCCCTCGCATGCCCGCCCACCCTCCCGCTCGGGGTGACATCTCAATGGCCTTAACTTTAGGCAAAAGTCGCACACTCTCCTTCACGTTTCGTCCGCCTCCGAGCGAGCCACCCCCACCACAGTGTGCGTCGCGTCAAGGCGCTGTCATCCCGAGCGTAGCGAGGGATCTGGGTGGCTGGGCGGTGCCAAACACGAGCATCGCACCGCCCGCCCACCCAGATCCTCACGCTACGCTCAGGATGACAGCCTTGTAGGCCTAAAGTTAAGGCCATTGGGGTGACATCTGCCTGTCATCCAGCCTGTCATCCAGCCTGTCACCCCGAGCGCGCCGAAGCCCCGGGGGTGGGCGTGTGGGTGTGAAGGGCGGAGGACGGAGAGGGATCCCTTGCCGACGACCCACGATCGAGCGATACGCAGCTGGATGGGCGTCCGTTCCTGCCCGGTCGTCGAGTCAGGAATCCCTCGCCACCACGCCGCCGCTCGGGATGACCGGCACGAATGACAGGCGGAGAGAACAGCGCACCGCTACTCCGAACCGGAAGCGCGGTTCGTCAGCAGCATGAAACCGATCATCTTGTAGAGGAGACGTGCGCCGACGTTCGCGTCCCACTCGGTTTCACCCGGCGAGACTTCGCAGAGGTCGAGGCCGACGATGCGCTTGCCGGACCGATGGATCGCGCGAAGCAGGCCGATCGCTTCATTCCAGGAGAGACCACCGGGTACCGGTGTGCCGGTGCCGGGGCATAACGTCGGATCGAGGCCGTCGATGTCCCACGAGAGATAGATATCGTCCGGGAGATGGGCGACGATCGAATCCGCCAGCGTTGCGAACGGAACGCCCTCCTCTTTCTTTACGGCGAGCTCGGCGTCGTAGAAGGTCACGATTGTTCCGCCGGACTCGTCGATCATCCGTCGTTCTGCCTGACCGAGATCGCGCACGCCCACCTGAACGAGCTTCGATACCCCTTCGATCCTGGTCATCACATTGTGAAAGATCGACGCATGTGAGAAGGCGAAGCCTTCGTAGGCTTCGCGAAGGTCGGCATGAGCGTCCAGGTGCAGGATTCCGATACCGGGATACCTCTCGGCGTAAGCGCGAATGGCGCCGAACGGCACCGAGTGATCGCCGCCGAGGATGACCGGGATCTTGTCGTCGTGAAGAAGAGCGATCGTCTGCTCGTACACCCACTCGTTCATCCGTTCGCTGTGTTCGTTGACCTTCTCGGCGGCCGCACGCGTCTTGTCGTCGACGACTCCACCGCGCTCGATCACGATCTCTGCCTGGCGCTTCGCTGTCACGCTCCAGTCGTGTACGAGCTTCGGGATCTCCATCATCGCGATCCCCGAGGCGTAAGGCTTGCCGGTCTCCTGATCGAACAGATCGACCTGCTTCGAAGCGTGAAGGATCGCCAGCGGCCCCTGCGAAGTCCCGCCTCCATACGACGTCGTCGCCTCGAAAGGCACCGGAACGACGACGACACGCGAGTTCTCGGTGGAGAACGGAAGACCGTAGATGCCGCTCTCGGCGGGAGCCGCGGCATCGGGATCGAATTCGGATGGAAGGATCGCGTAGGGTTCAGACATTTCTCTAGTCGTAATCCATCGGATTGAATGGCTTCTCGTCGCTCTTCTCGGCGCGCTGAAGCGCTTCCTTGAATCGCTCTTCGAGAATCCGTGCGCGATCCTTCTGGCTCTCGAGTTGCCGGTCGAATCGTTTGGCCGCCTCGCTCTTCTGCGACTCCAGGCCGGCGACCATCGACTCGAGGCTGCCTCCCGCTTTCACTTCCTTTGCTTTGTGCAGAAGGATCTCGCCGCTCTGCCGGTCGACGACCAGCATTGCCTGGCAGCAGGGACAGATGAGCTCGAAGTTGGCCATGGCGCGATTTTATGACAGTCCGGTGGGAGGAGAGTCAAAGACCGGGCGCGGAGCTCGGGCTCGGGCGCGGGTCGGGAAAAGAAGAGAGTCTCGCGCACATCACCACGAGACGCTCGCCGCCGTTGTTGCTCCCCGAACGACTCGCCTGACAAGAGCCTTGTCGCCCCTCTCCCGCGATTCTAGCGGGGAGAGGGTGGCCGAAGGCCGGGTGAGGGGCCGCGCATCGGCCATACGCGAGCAAATTGCAAGTGCAGGGCGGTAGTTCGCCCCTCCCTGATCCGCCTTCGGCACCTTCTCCCCCGCAAAAAGCGAGGGGGAGAGAAGGGCAACAAGGCAAGGGGGGAGGAAGGACGCCGTCATTCACGAACCAGCCAGCGCCCCCGCGAGATCCGCAATCAGGTCATCCGGATGCTCCAGTCCGATCGACAATCGCAGCAGGTTCTCGGGCGTAGTGCTTCCCTCCCCTTCGCTCGAGTGTCGGTGCTCGATGAGACTCTCGACTCCGCCGAGAGACGTGGCACGAACGAAGAGTCTCGTTCTCCCGGTCACGGCGAGGGTGTCTTCGCGCGTACCGCGGACGCGGAACGAGAGAATCCCTCCGAATCGCGACATCTGGCGCTGCGCGATGTCATGACCGGGATGATCGGGACGACCGGGGTAGTGAACCGAGTCGACGCGCGGATGCGAGGCGAGGAAAGCGGCGACCGCTTCGGCGTTGTCGCAATGTACGCGCATCCGGGCGGCGAGGGTTCGAATGCCGCGCAGAACGAGCCAGGAATTGAAGGGCGAGCTGACGGCGCCGAGGGTCTCGCGGATCTCGAGGACTTCGTCGTGCCACTGATCACGAACGCGAAACGCGAGAGAGCCGCCCTGTACGTCGGAATGACCGCCGAGGTACTTCGTCGTGGAGTGGAGCACGACGTCAGCTCCGAGCTCGAGGGGGCGCTGGAGCGCCGGTGTGGCGAAGGTGCCGTCGACCACGAGCCGCGCGCCATGTTTGCGGGCGACCAACGCGAGGCCGTCGAGATCGACGATCTTCAACAGCGGGTTCGATGGCGTCTCGGCCCAGAGCACTGCATCGGCCGTCTGTCTGGAGCTCGCGAGCACAGCGTCAACGAATTCCAGATCGTCCATCGGTACGATCGAATACGTGATTCCCCAACGCTCGAGTGAGGTCGTAGCGAGCCGGCGGAAGCCGTAGTAACAATCGTCAGGAAAGAAAACGTGCGTCCCGCGGGGCAGCGCCTGGAGCAATGCGGCTCCAGCCGCCATTCCCGAAGCAAAGACCAGCGAGGCTTCGGCCGAGTCGATGGCGGCCAGAGCCGTCTCCAGTCGCGTCTGTGTCGGATTGCCATCACGGACATAGGAGAAGCCGTGGGAGGGCTCTCCGGCTGGCGTACGCTCGTACGTGGTCGAGAGATGAATCGGAGGGGCGACGGCTCCCGTCTCGGGATCGACCTCCATTCCGCTATGGACTGCCGTGGTTTCGAATCGCATCCCGGCATTGTTTCGCCGCGGGAATGAGATGGCAAACGGCTCGTGATAACTTGCCCGAATGTTTCGACTTGGCTCGATCGGGCGCACCTCGATTCATCTCGACCTCAGCTTCCTGATCCTCATCGCCTTCTTCGTGGCGATGAACTACAACCAGAGCCTTGGCCTGCACTGGGCCCTGCTCTGGATACCCGTGATCTTCATCTCGGTCCTGATCCACGAACTCGCGCATGCGGGCATGATCGCGGGGCTCGGTTTCGGAGCGAGCCAGATCATCCTCGGCGGCATGGGAGGCGTGACGATCAACCAGCGCGCTGCCAAACCGTGGCAGGACATGTTGATCAGTGTTGCCGGACCATTCGCCAGCTTCGGTCTGATGTTTCTCGCCGCGTGGATGCGGACAAACGTCGGGTTCATTCGCGACGACGCGATGTTCAACCCGATGTTTCACCTGCTCACTCTCGCCAATCTGTTCTGGGGAATCTTCAACCTCATCCCTGTCCCTCCGCTCGATGGCGGTCATGCCACGCGTGACTTTTTCCGCATGTTTCTCGCCGAACGGCCCGCCTTCGTCATCTCGATCTGGATCGCCATGGTGGCCGGAGGCGTCATCGCAATCTGGGCGTTCAGCCGGGGCCAGTTCTTCATCGCACTCTTCATCGCCTGGTTCACATTCTCCGCGTTCCAGCGCTGGCAGCAGTACAAAGACGAGGGAGTACCAGGTGACTGACCGCGGGCGCTGCGCATCTGCCCAAGAGCGTGGGCAGTCCAACGGCTGATCCGGGCTAGAATCTCCCAAACCGCCAGTGGATCCCTCTCCCAGATGACGACGCCGTCACAAATAACCCCAGCAGCTGATGGAGCCTCGCCACGGCTGATGCGGGCGTGGCGCACACTCGCCCGACTCGTGAGAGGCGAGCGCGCCGCATCGCGAGATGCGCTGCGAACCAGCAAGGCCATTCTGAAGGCCCAGCAGGAAGCGACCCTCGACGGCATCCTCGTCGTCGACATGAGGGGAAAGGTCCTCTCCTTCAACCGGCAGTTCCTCGAGATCTGGAGAATCCCGGAAGAGGTCGCAAACCGGGCGGATGACAACGAGCTTCTCGGCTACGCCGTCGAGGCAGTCGATGCGTGGGAACCGTTCATCGAGACCGTCAACTACCTGTATGAGCACCCGCTCGAAGTACGTACTGCCGATCCTGTGAAGTTAAAGGATGGGCGAACTCTGCTGCGCGGCTCGATTCCGATCATCGTCGACGGTGAGGTCCGCGGGCGTTCGTGGCTTTTTCGGGACGTATCAGAGAGCGTCAAGGCCGACCAGCTGCAGTCAGCTCTCTTCCGGATCGCACAAATCAGCCGCGAATGGTCCGGACCGGAGGCGTTCTATGCCGCGGTGCATGCAGTTGTCGGGGAGCTCATGCATGCCCGAAATTTCTTCATCGCCGAATACGACAGCAGAAGCGACCGCCTGACGTTTCCCTATTTTGTCGACGAAAAGGACGTGACCCCGCAGGCGACATGTCCCGGCCGCGGCCTCACCTCCTGGGTCCTGCGCAATGGGCAACCCTTGCTGGCCACCCCTGACGTCTTCTCGACACTGCTCGCCTCGGGCGAGGTCGAGCAGATTGGTCCGGCTTCGGTCGACTGGCTGGGAGTTCCGCTCCAGACGGCGGGCAGGACGTGGGGCGTGATCGCAACGCAGTCCTACAGCGAGCGAATCCGCTACACGGAGAGGGATCGCGACGTTCTGGTCTTCGTCGCCGGCCACATCGCTTCGGCGATCGAGCATCAGCGCAAAGAGGAGGCTCTCCGAAAGAGCGAGAGCCTCTACCGCCAGATGTTCGAAAACAACCGGGCTGTCAAGCTTCTCATCGATCCGGAAACCGGTGCGGTGACTGACGTCAACCGTGCGGCCTGCGATTTCTACGGCTATCCGCGCGAAGTGCTGACCTCGATGAAGATCTGGGACATCAACATCCGTTCGGAAGCAGAGTTGCGGCGTTCCCTCGACAGCGCGGCCACCAGTGAGCGTACCTACTTCCAGTTCCAGCACCGCCGAGCCGACGGCGAGATCCGCGACGTGGAGATTCATACCGGTCCAGTTGAATTGAACGGCCGCAAACTCCTGTACTCGATCGTCCACGACATCACAGAGCGAAAGCATGCCGAGCAGGCGCTCCACCGCTCAGAAGAACAGTACCGCGTGATCTTCGACTACGCGCCGGTCGGCATCTATCAGTCGACCCGCGACGGCCGGTTCGTGACCGCGAATGCCGCCCTTGCACGAATGCTCGGCTACTCATCGGTCGAAGAGCTGACTCAATTGAATCTCGAGCAGGATGTCTACCTGGATGCCATCCAGCGACAGGAGTTGATACGCCGGTTCGAGCCGTTCGGTTACGCGGAGAGTGTGGAGCTCCAGTGGAAGAAGAAGGACGGTTCGGCGATCTGGGTTCAGCTCAGCGCCCACGCCGTGCGGGCTCGCGACGGCGGCATGTTCTTCGAGGGATTCGTTTACGACATCACTCAGAGAAAAAGGGCCGAGGAGATGCTCCGCAAGCACTCCGCCGCGATGACCGCATCGATGGATGGAATCGGGATCCTGGACGAACGGCTCGAGTTCAGCTACGTGAACGAATCCCTCTCCCGTCTGTTCGGGTACTCGGAGCCGACTGCGCTGCACGGACGATCACTCTGTGATCTCTACGAGCCGCAGGAGCAGATCCGATTCGTTACCTCGATCGTGCCCATCGTCCACGAGAACGGCCGCTGGCGTGGCGAGGCGGCCGGGCTCCGGCGCGACGGACACGTTTTCCCCCAGGAGATCTCGCTGACTTCCATCGGCGGCGGGGGCATGGTGTGTGTGGTCCGCGACGTGACCGAGCGCACCTATGCCGAGGAGCAGATCAAGCACCTCGCCTATCACGATGCCCTGACCAACCTGCCGAACCGGCTTCTGTTCAAGGACCGGCTCACGGTGGCACTCTCACACGCTCACCGCGACGACTCGCGACTCGCAGTCCTGTTCCTCGATCTCGACCGTTTCAAGGTGATCAACGACTCGCTCGGGCACACGCTCGGCGACCAGCTCCTCCAGGCGGTCGCCACGCGCGTTCAGTCCTGCCTCAGAGACAGCGATACGGTCGCCCGCCTCGGGGGAGACGAATTCACGGTCCTGCTGCCCGGGCTCCACCATTCCGAGGATGCGGTACCGGTCGCGACCAAGATCATCGATGCAATCCGCCACCCGATTCATCTCGAAGGGCGTGAATTCTTCATCACCACCAGCATCGGGATCAGCCTCTTTCCGGAAGACGGCACCGATGCGGAGACTCTGATCAAGAACGCCGACACGGCGATGTATCAGGCGAAGGAACTGGGACGCGACAACTACCAGATGTTCAATGCCGTCGTGAATGCGAAGGCCCTTCAGAGGATCGCACTCGAACACGGCCTGCGGCGGGCACTGGCGCACGAGGAGCTCGAGGTGCATTACCAGCCGATCCTCGACTTCAGGACCGCCCGCATCACCGGCGTCGAGGCGCTTCTCCGGTGGACTCACCCTCAGATGGGAAGCGTCCCTCCCGCGACGTTCATCCCGCTCGCCGAGGCCACCGGCGTGATGCTGCCGATCGGCGCCTGGGCGTTACGGCAGGCGTGCACTCAGGCGAAAGCATGGCACGATGAAGGGCACCGCGCGCTCTCACTCGCAGTCAATCTCTCGGTCACCCAGCTCCAGCAACCGGACCTCGTCGGGCTGGTGCAATCGGTGCTCGCCGACACGGGGTTCCCTGCCCGGCTGCTGGAGTTGGAAATCACCGAGAGCACGGCAATGCAGAGTCCCGAGGCAAGTCTGCGGACGCTGCACGAGCTCAAGAAACTCGGCCTCCGCATCTCACTCGACGACTTCGGCACGGGGCATTCTTCACTCAGCTATCTCAAGCGCTTTCCAATCGACACACTGAAGGTGGACCAGTCGTTCGTACAGGACATCATCACCGATCCCGACACGGCCGCCATCGTCACTGCAATCATCGCAATGGCCCACAGCCTCCGGCTCAAGGTCGTCGCCGAAGGAGTGGAGTCGCCCGAGCAGGCAAATTTTCTCAGGAGACAGGGATGCGATCAGATGCAGGGCTTTCTCGTCACCGCACCTGTCATCGCGCGCGAGTTCTCACGCCTGCTGATGCAGGGAGAGTTTCCCGAAGCCGGCCACGGCACTATGAGCCTGAGTTGAGCGATTCACGCCCCACGACAGGGCGCGTGGCGTCGTCGACCGTGGCTACACCAACCGCATTCTTGGTCGTCGATTTCACCCTGTACATCGCGGCATCGGCCTGACGGATGAGAGTGTCTTTCGTCATGGCGTGGGTTGGATAGGTCGCGATTCCGAAGCTGGCGGTGATGAAGACGTCGATCGTCTCGTCGATCTTCAGAGGCGCCGCAGAGATCGCGCGAGCGATACGATTCGCTACGGCCACCGCCTGTTCCTCATCCGTCTGCGGCAGGATGACGCAGAACTCGTCGCCTCCGAAGCGAACGACTTTGTCGATTCCGCGCACGGCGCCGAGGATGCGCTTTGCCACCTCCTGCAGCGTGCGTGAGCCACAGAGATGCCCGTACTCGTTGTTCACCATCTTCAGGTCGTCGAGATCGAGAAAGATGATGCTGAACAGAGTTCCGTAGCGGCGGGACCTCTCGATCTCCTCATCCAGATAGGTTTCGAAAAAGCGGCGGTTGTAGGCTTTCGTCAGATCGTCCCTCATCGCCAGATCACGGCTGCGAGTGAGCTGATAGATGTTGGCCAGAACCTGCGTGACCGCCTCGAGATACTTCGTCACATTGGAGCTCGCGCCTTCCTCGATTTCGTCTTCCGGGGTCAGCCGCACACGGATGACGCCTATCAGGTCCTCCCTGACCTGGAGAGGCATGACCACCATGCCCCATCCTCTCTCATCCCGGGACATTGCGAGGTGTGTCTCGGAAGCAAGCGCCTGCTGCAGCAGCGCTGGAGGGATACCGGGAAGAAAATCCAGACTCTCGCGAAGGTCGGGCTCGCTCGTATAACTGACGACATAGCGCTCCTGCCGCGGATCGTGGAGGAACAGCGTCGCGAAGGGGACGCCCAGAAGCGAGAGTGCCGTCGTCGTGATCTGCTCCGAGACAGCTTTCTCGTCGCCGATCGTCATCAGTTCGTGGATGTGACGGAGGTACGCCGCCTCGCGCTCCAGTTCCGAGGCATGATGCGCAGCGTCGACCAGATCAGCGGCGAACGCGAGAAACCGGGAAGCATCGGCGAGGAACACGTCCCTCTCCACACACAGCTCCCCGGGGCGGCGCTGATCCTCGACTGGTCCGCACGAGAGAAACAGACGCACCAGGCTTCGCCCGGCGGGACGCTCCTCAGTTCCATCGACAATGGCGATCCGGCACGATTCGCGAGACCCTTCCGTGTCGAGAAACGACCATCCGGGACACGACTCGCGCAGGGCGCCGACCAGGTCCTGCCGCTCCGAAAAGATGCCCGCTTCCAGCCGATTCATGATTCTGAGGCGTCAGTGTAAGGCATACGGGGACTGGGGCTGAGACTCGTCAGCGTTTTATAAGCACGGCTATCCTCGCGTGTTCATACCTGTCGTCCGAGCAAAGGACGCCGGCCTGCCTGCGCGCCTGAGGAAGGAAACGCGAGTCCCTCGTACGCGAAGGCTCACTCCCAGTGTTTCTTGCGGTTCTGAGCGCCGCGTAGCGGCAGCCGGATGGTAGCCGGGGGTGCGAAGCGAAGCGTAGCACCCCCGGCTACCGCGCACCAACCAGTGTGCCGCGTAGCGGTACCGGACAACACACGTGCACTGCCGTGGGCAGGGTTGTGGTCCGGTGCCGCGATGCGGCACACTGTCTTGCGAAGTTGACCGGGGGTCTGAGCGCATCCGCGCTCAGACCCCCGGCTACCGTCCGCAGCCGCTACGCGGCTGTACGCCGGATTCAGCGCGCGTTCTTCCCCCTCAGACGCGCGCCACAGTTGCGCAGATCACCAGCCTCCCATGCGAATTCTTCAGATCGTGACGTCAGGCGCATCCGAATACGAGCGGAAGTCCCAGCGTATCGACCACGCCGCGCTCAGCGAAACGTGCGAGATGATCGTTGCTTCTCCCGATGATGCCGCCACCGTTACAGCCGACCTGGCTCACGTCTATCTGTCCAAAGGGGCGGACGCGGGCAAACTCTCTTCGCTGGCGGTCCCCCTCGTTTCCTCCATTCCTCTCCCCCCTCCTCGCTGGTCGTGGCGCAAACGAAAGATCGCGCAGGTGGTCGTCTCTCCTTTGAGGAGTGAGGAGCTGAAATTCGTCCCCGAGGCAGTTGAGCAGACGTACTGGGAGTCAGCTGAAACGGTGCGACGCGAACGGGGAGAGGACGACGTCCGCGTCGTCGGGTCGTACTTCCGGCCCAACGTCATGAACATGATCGAGCAGACCCTGTTGCGAGCTCAGCGGTTCCGTTCGGACGTGATCTGGAAGCGTTTCAGCCATCCGCCACGGGCCGCCGATCTCCGGGCGATCGACCTCTGGGTCGATCCGACGGGCGACTACGCCGACCTCGACGGCTTCGTCGCTGAAGCCATGGTCGCCGGCCTTCCGGTGATCGCGACGAGGACTCCGATCAACTCGATCCGGACAGAAAATGGACGGACGGGAATCCTGGTCCCCATTGACGATCCGAACGAGTTGACTCATGCGATACTTACCGCCCTGTTCAAACCGGAGACGGTCACTGGCAGACAGCAGGCCGCTCTTCAGACGCTCGCGAAATTCAAACCTCGCCAGCGGCTTCGGGCGCTTGTTCAGCTATACCGGACCCTGATCCCATGAATCTCCTCGAGGACCTCCCCAACCTACAGCGCAGGACAATCGACGCCATCCTGGATGTTTCGGCCGGGAAGGGCTGCCATCCGTATCTCGTCGGGGGACCTGTCCGTGACCGGTTGCTGAAGAGGAAGTCGATCGACATCGATCTGACCCTCGAGGAAGGCAGCTCGACGCTCGCCCGCGCCCTGGCGAAGAAGATAAACGGACGGGTGCGTTCGTTCCCTCAGTTCCTGACCTACAAGGTGGTCGCAGAGGGATATCCAGACATCGACATCGCGACGTCACGGAAAGAGCGCTACCGCAAGCCGGGCGCCCTCCCCGCGGTCACAGCTGGCCGGCTGAAGGACGATCTCATCAGGCGTGACTTCAGCATCAACGCGCTCGCTCTAGACCTCACGACGGGATCACTTCACGATCCCTCGGGCGGTGTCGCCGACATCGATGCACGAGTCGTCAGGGTCCTGCACGACCGCAGCTTCGTCGACGATCCGACCCGAATCTTTCGGGCCATCCGGCTCGCCTCCAGACTGGGCTTCGAGATCGAACCGCACACGCAAACCCTCCTGCAGAGCGCAGTCGAGGAAAACGCTCTCGCCACCGTTTCGAGGGAGAGGCTCTGGCGTGAGCTTTTCCTCGCGATGGACGAGCAGGAGGCGCCGGCAATTCTCACGTCCCTCGGATCGGCCGGCACGCTCGATATCCTCTTCGGCCGAAGGCCTTCCGTCGACGACCAGGCCCGTTTCGCCGAGGCTCAACGACTCTTCGAGGAGGACCCGACACTCGATCGAGCCGTCCTGTTCACCGGTCTGCTCCTGCACGGCGACGCGTCACCGGTAGATTTCGAAGGCTCGGGTTTCTCGCAGAAGCGCGCGCGTACAGTGGTGGAGATCGCCAACGAGACCCCGCGTCTCGAGGAGCTACTCACACGGGCATCCAACGAAGCAGAAAAATTCCGCATCTATCGCAGGATTTCTCCCGAAATGCTCGCCCTTCTTCGCACCAGGCTCTCTATCGAGGACCCGTCCATCCAGCGATTCCACGAGTTCGAGAGGTTCGTCCTTCCGATCCGGGGAAACGATCTCGATGTTCCGCCGGGCCCCCACGTCGCTTTGGCCCTCGAAAAAACGCGGCAGGCTGTCTTCAGTGGAGAGATCTCGGTCGATGAGGCCCGCGCCTACGCACGTGACGCGGCTCGCAGGCTCTTCCAATCGCTGAAGGAGACCTCCGAAATCGCGACGGATTCGGTCCAGACGTTCCCTGCCGGCGACCAGCAGGAGCTGCGCGAGCGGAACGGCTAAGTCATCGCGCCCGGCGGTTCCGTATTGCCGTATCATCAGAGACGTGATCCGCGGCCTCTTTCTGCTGTTTGCCGGATTCCTGGCCCTCTCGGTGACGGCTCAGCATGACATCACCAAGGTCGATCCTGCACCGCCAGAGTCGGCAATTGCGACGCCTCTTCCCGAGAAGCAGGAGCGGCGACTCAAGAAGTACGAGATTCAGGAGCTTGCCGGCGCCAGACAGGCACTCGGCTCACAGCTGATTGACGGCCGCCTGCCAAAGCCACTGATCGACTTCGTGACGCACGAAGGAAGTGTCGAACAGCGCCTCTCTGTATTCGAGGGAGGACTCGTGGTCGTGGCGATGACCGGGGCGGCTTCGATCCGCAAGAAGGTACTGATCCCCGAAGACGCGCTCGATGCCTATCTCGAGGCCGTCTCGCCCGACGGACTGCAGCGGGTAGATGCACGATCCCTGGCCATTCCGGAGCGCGAAAGAACGGCACGACTTCGTGTCTACCGGGAGGATGGCTCTCACGTCGAGCGGATCTTTCACCCGGGTCGGGTTCTGCCGAAATCACTCGGCGACCAGCTCGGTCCCCTTCGCGACCTCCTTCGCGCGGTCTCCGAAGACAGGAGCGTCACCTCGTCGGTGGCAGGCTATGAGCCTCAGATAGGCGACGAGCTCGTGGCCGACGATCACAAGGTCTATCGGGTCGAACGGCTGATTGGCGGCGCCGGCGTGGTCGAATTGCGATGCCTCGATGCGCCTGCGACCATCTTCGTCATGAAAAGCGATCTTCACCTCTACTTCATCGGTAGACGTCCACAATGAGGGTCGCTTCTGCGACGGCCTGTAACCCGAATCCGACTGCATGAACGCATTGCGAGTGACTGCAGGCAGTCTGCGCGGCCGGCGAATCGCAATCCCCAGGGGAGATGTTCGGCCTACCTCCGAGCGCGCCCGGCAGGCGTTCTTCGACATTGTCGGAAGCCGGATCGTGGACGCTCATTTTCTTGACCTCTTCGCAGGTAGCGGCATCTTCGCGTTCGAGGCAGTCTCTCGCGGGGCACGCCAGGCGGTGGCTGTCGATTCCTCCCATGTGCACACCCGCGCCATCGAGTCGATGGCGCGCGAGTTGAAAGCTCCCGTCCGGACGATCACCGCGGATGTGCTTGCCGGGATTACGCGACTTGGCAGCGAGGTTTTCGACGTGATCTACGCCGATCCCCCTTACGACTGGCCACACTACGACGAGTTGCTCACCGCCATCGACTCGGGCGCAGCTTTGGCAGATGATGCCGTGGTAGCGATCGAGCACCGGCGGAGAACAGAACCCTTCACAACGACACCATCCCGCCTCCGTTTGCAGCGTCGCGCTGAATACGGAGAAATCTGGATCAGTTTTTTCATTAGCTGAGGTTGCATGGCCGATCAGAAGACAAGCATCGCACTGACTCTCGACGAGCAGCAGACCCATACGCTTTTTGGCAATCACGACGAAAACATCCGTTCCATCGAGGATGCGTTCGCGGTGAAGATCTCCTCCCGCGGCAACGAGCTCTTCGTAAACGGGACTCCGGAGAAGACCGCCGCAGTCGAAAAGCTGATCGATGAGTTCCAGCGTCTGATCGGTGACGGATACCCTCTGAAGAAATCAGACGTGCAGACCGGCATCCGGGTCGCGCGAGAGCGGCCCGACACGAACCTCGTCGACTTCTTCACCGACGATGCGGTTCAGCAGTCCGTCCGCCGGATCGTCACTCCTCGGAACATGGCGCAGAAACTCTATCTGCAGGCGGTCAGTGACTACGACATCGTCTTCGCTGTCGGCCCCGCGGGTACCGGCAAGACCTACCTCGCCGTCGCGGCGGCCGCCGCGGCACTGCATGAGAAGCAGATCAAGAGGATCATCCTCTGCCGGCCGGCGGTCGAGGCAGGCGAGCGGCTCGGCTTCCTTCCCGGTGATATCGCCGAGAAGGTGAATCCGTACCTTCGGCCTCTCTACGATTCGCTCTACGACATCATCGGGTTCGAGAAGGTCGAGAAGCTCATGGAGAGGAGCGTCATCGAGATCGCTCCCCTCGCCTTCATGCGCGGCCGCACACTGAACGATTCATTCATCATTCTCGACGAGGCCCAGAACACGACTCCCGAGCAGATGAAGATGTTCCTGACTCGCCTCGGCTTCGGTTCGAAAGCGGTCGTGACCGGCGACATCACACAAGTGGATCTGCCGGAAGGGAAAAAATCGGGACTGCGCGAAGTGCGTCGGATCCTCGAGCACGTCGACGATCTGAAGTTCTTCGATTTCAGTGACCGGGATGTCGTCCGACATCCGCTCGTCGCCAAGATCGTCACCGCCTACGACAAGATCGATCGCGAGAAGGCCGCAGCCGAGGCGGAGCGCCAGACAGCAGCCTCGTGAGAGGGCGATTGATTGAACGTCGAGATCAGCGGCGCCGCGATTCCCCGCTTCAGCCGGCGGGAGATCACCGCGTGGACACGCCGGGCTTTACGCACCCTCGAGCGGGGTGGACATCTTCACGCCTCGATCGGCGAGGTTGCGATCGCCTTCGTCGACGACGCCGCCATGGCGGAACTCAACAGAACGTTTCGCCGGAAAAACCGGACAACCGACGTCCTCACCTTTCCGGCAGACGAGTCTGACGCCGACCCCGAATCGAAATCCAGGCCGCTGGGAGAAATCGTCATCTCTCTCGACCAGGCAAAACGACAGGCTCGGGACGAACGTCACTCTCTCCCCACCGAGCTACGCTATCTCATCCTCCACGGCATCCTCCATGCGCTCGGCCACGACCACGAAACCGATCAAGGTGAGATGAACGCGCTGGAGCTCGAGCTTCGCGCGAAAGTCGGACTCGCGTAGGCGGAGACTGGGAGCGATCTGCGACCCTCATCCTGAGCTCACAGCGGCGCGGACGCCGGTAAAGCGAAATGTTACAGCTGTCATCCTGAGAGCGTGAGGATCTGGGTGCGTGTGCGGTGCGATGCAAGTGAATGGCACCGTCCCTCCCCCAGACCCCTCGCTACGCTCGGGATGACGTGCACCGTTAGGCTGCGCCGGTGCTTACTACATCGCCCGACCAGTTGCCTGTCATCCCGAGCGGGCGGCGGGCGGGTGGCGAGGGATCCCTGAATCGACGACCCGGCAAGTACGGGCGCCGGGCACCTTCGGTCACAGGCGATGCACAGTGATGGCGCGCCGGCAAGGGATCCCTCTCCGTCCTCCGCCCCTCACGCCCTCACATCCACCCCCGGGGCTCCGGCGGCTCGGGATGACAGGCACGGTTAGACTGCGCCGGCCCCCACAAGCCTCAGTCGATCGCGATGACTCCGTCCTTCCAGAGTTTGTGAAAGATCAGCATCGCGTCCGTCTCGCGGATCGGACTGATCTTGATCAGTGACCCGATGTCCCACTGTCCATTCACCCGCGAGAGGATGAACCCCTCGTTCGGCGAGAAGTTCATGCCGGTGATCTCCTCGAAGCTCTTGGCAACACGCGGAACTTTCGAGTCGGAGAGTCCCTGTCCGCGGAGCTCTCCGAGAATGACAGTTTCCGCTCCCCTGCTTGCGGAACGCACCTTGGTGTTGTTCGGGTCGAGATTCAGAGCCGCCCGCAGGAGGCGCTGCGTCTTCTCGTAGTCGCGCGCCTTGAGAGCATTCTGCGCGGCGCTCAGAAGCGACTGCACCTCATCGTCTTCATTGAACTCGCGCGGCGGCGGAGGAGCCACCACCGCGGGCGCGTCCCCAACGGCTGCTTCTTTTGCAGGATCCTCGAGCCGGACGTAGCCGTGCCGCACCAGCGCGGAGACGGTGGAGGAGACGGTGAACTCGGATGACCGGCTCTCGAGGACAATGCCGGCAATGGTCCGTCGTCCGTCAATCGCACGGACGATCTGCTCCTCGACCTCTTCGAGCTCGGTGTCGACCGGCTTCACCGGGACCGGGACCATTCCGTCGTGAGGTACTGTCTCACGAATGCGGACCCATTCGTCGACGCGCCGGGTGCCCTCCATGATGATTCCCGTCACGTCGACCTGAAGGGAGATCATCTCCATCTGCGGCAGCTCATCGTCGACGAAATAGAACTCACCGTCGTTCCAGAGAAACACATCGTAGATCTCTTCCTCTGCCTTCAGCCGCATCAGGCGCTGCAGGTCCTGCTCGGTGATTACATCGATCATCACGAGAATCTTGCCAAGCAGGATGCCCGACTGGAGCTGGACCTCCATCGCCTTCTTGAGCTCCGGCTCGGTGAGAAAGCCGTGGCTCATGAGGAACTGTCCCAGGTACTCGCGCGGATCGTTGGATGCCGACGAGATCACACGCCCCGAGCGGAAGAAAATCCGCTTCTCTACCCTCTGGTTTCGGATGAACAGCGTTCCGGTCTTCTGCCCCAGGCTAAGCCATTGGAGAAGGTCGCCCGGGAGCATGGTCTGAAGGGTTCCGGAAAGGGCCATCGCATT
This sequence comes from Thermoanaerobaculia bacterium, assembly GCA_036385045.1. Classification (GTDB taxonomy): domain Bacteria; phylum Acidobacteriota; class Thermoanaerobaculia; order Gp7-AA8; family Gp7-AA8; genus QHVT01. The sequence goes on from DASVLC010000138.1 coordinate 48,281, forward strand.
CAAAAAGCCGAGAGATTATAACTGCGACATATCGGCTCACCCGGGGGCGTAGCTACCCCGCTCCGCTCCATCATTGCACGAGGCGAGCCGAGCATTCTGCTGGCAACTGGAGGCCAGCACCATTACATTACGGTCGTGAGCGACCAGCGACCCGTCTTCTATTCCGAAATCGATCTGAAAGAGCGGGGGTTCGACGCAACCTCCGATCTCGCCGAGCCTGGACGATTCCCTTTCACCAGAGGCCCTCAGGCATCGATGTATCGAGGTCGCCTCTGGACCATGCGTCAGTATGCCGGCTTCTCGACAGCAGCCGAATCGAACCGCCGCTACAGGTACCTGCTCGAACGAGGGACGACCGGCCTGTCCGTCGCCTTCGACCTCCCGACACAGATCGGGATGGATTCCGACGACGGGCGTGCCCGAGGTGAGGTCGGAAAAGTCGGTGTGGCCATTGACTCGATCGCTGACATGGAGACGCTGCTCGACGCGATTCCGCTCGACAAGGTCTCGATTTCGATGACCATCAACGCGCCGGCCTCGATCCTCCTCTCACTTCTGCTCGTGGTGGCAGAGCGCCGCGGAACGCAATGGACGCAGCTGAGCGGAACGATTCAGAACGACATCCTGAAAGAGTACGCGGCACGAGGGACGTACATTTTTCCTCCGGCTCCGTCCCTCAGAATCGTCACCGACATCTTCGAGTTCTGCGCGGCGAACGTCCCGCGATGGAACACGATTTCCGTGTCGGGCTATCACATTCGTGAGGCAGGGGCGACTGCAATACAGGAAGTGGCGTTCACTCTCGCAAACGGCCTGCAGTACGTCACCTCGGCAGTCGAACGAGGACTCGACGTCGATACGTTTGCGCCCCGCATCTCCTTCTTCTTCAACGCCCATAACGATTTCATCGAAGAGGTGGCAAAGTTCCGTGCGGCCCGCAAGCTGTGGGCACGGCTGATGACGGAACGTTTCGCACCGAAAGACCCGCGCTCGGTTGCGCTCCGTTTTCATGCGCAGACAGCCGGCTCCACGCTCACGGCGCAGCAGCCGGAGAACAATGTCGTTCGCGTCGCATATCAGGCAATGGCCGCGGTGCTGGGCGGCTGCCAGTCACTCCACACAAACAGCCGCGACGAGGCGATGGCGCTTCCCACTGAGGACTCGGTACGCATCGCGCTGCGCACTCAGCAGATCCTCGCCTGCGAGACGGGGATCGTTACCAACGCCGATCCACTCGCCGGCTCGTACGCGGTCGAGTCGATGACTCTCGACATCGAGCGCGAGGCACGCGAACTGATCGAGTCCATCGACAAGATGGGCGGAGCTCGCGCTGCAATCGAGGCAGGCTTCATGCAACACGAGATCGGCGATTCGGCTTACCGGGCGCAGCGCGATCTCGAGGAAAAGCGATCCATCGTGGTCGGCGTCAATGACTACATCGAGCATGAGGCAAATACACTTCCCATCATGACGATCGACGAGAACGTGGAGAAGGAGCAGATCGAGCGTCTCCGCGCGTTCCGCGCCGGACGCGGCGACGGCTGGGAAGCCGCGCTCGCGCAACTCGACGCGGCGGCTCACTCGAACGACAACCTCATGCCACTCATCATCGAGGCGGTCAGAAAGGACTGCACCGTCGGAGAGATCGTCAACACCCTGAGGAAGACGTTCGGCGACCACACGGAGCAGGGGTTTTAAGTTGCGATTCGGCCGGCAACGTCCGGGCACCGATATCGCTGCCATCTGCCTGCTCTTTGCCGGCTTCTGCGCCCTTGCGTACGCGATCTGGATCTACCTCGACAACAAGTTCGGGATCCTGCTTCCGATCTTCTTCGTCGCGGGTCTCTGGGCCTCACTGAGAACTGAAGTCCGCCAGATCGAACTCCGCGACGAAACGATGGTGATCAGTACTTTCTTTCGCCACTACCCCATCCCTCGTGCCCATCTCACCAACGTGGTCATCACCCGCGAAGGAACAGCGATCGACGTCCTCAACGGCCGCCGCTACAACATCAACCCTCCAGACGTCGACGCCGAGGAACTGGCGCGCGCGGTAGCTGGGTGGAGAAGAATTGAAAATTGAAAATTGAAAATTGAAAATGAAAAGCGGGGAACGGGGGGGGGCGGGAGAAACCGGAATTGAAAAATTGAATTGAAAATTGAAAACGGGGGACGGGAGAAACTGACAATTGAAAATCGGGGAGTGGACGACCTAGCTCCCTTTCGCCGGGCGCTGCGCGAACGAATCAGTCGAGAACGACACGACCCGCCTCCCTGTTCTCAATTTTTTGGTTCCAAGATTCTTCCCAGCCTTCCTGTTTTCAATTTTCAATTTTCAATTTTCAATTCCGGTTCTTACCCCACTTCTCCATCATCTCCATAAAGTCGCCGAACAGATGGAACGAGTCATGAGGGCCGGGGGCGGCTTCCGGGTGGTACTGGACCGCGATCGCCGGTTCGCGTCGATGCCGGAAGCCCTCGAGCGTCTGATCGTTGAGATTGATGTGCGTGTACTCGACGTCGGTCTCGCTGAGTGAGTCGGGATCGACCGAGAAACCGTGATTCTGTGCGGTGATCTCGACCTTTCCGGTGCGCAGGTCCTTTACGGGATGGTTGCCTCCGCGGTGGCCGAACTTCAGCTTGTAGGTACGCCCTCCGAGGGCGAGACCGAGAAGCTGATGGCCCAGGCAAATGCCAAAGATCGGGATCTTGCCGACGAGAGCTCGGATGTTCTCCTGCGCATAGGTCACCGGCTCCGGATCCCCAGGTCCATTCGACAGGAGAACCCCATCGTACTTGCGCGAGAGAATCTCCTCGGCGTGCGTCGTGGCTGGATAGACCGTCACCTCACAGCCCTGGCCCGCGAGTTGGCGGAGGATGTTGCGCTTGACACCGAAGTCGTAGACGGCGACACGCTTCCGCACCTCACCCATCGGCTCCTCGAATGGATACGGCCGCAGCGCGGTCACACGCTGGACGAGATCGAGGCCGCTCATCGAAGGCGACTCCCGCAGTTCCGAGACGATCGACGCTACCGGCCGCTCCATGTCGGTGGTGATCATTCCCCGCATCGCCCCCTGGGTGCGGATCTTCCGGGTGAGCGCCCGCGTATCGATCCCCGAGATCGCCGCGACACCTCGATCCCTGAAGTAGTCTCCCAGCGACATTTCCGCCAGCGCGTTCGAAGGCTCCTCCACCGCGTCCCGCACGACGAAGCCGGCAACCTGCGGCATCTCCGCCTGCTCCACCGCCGCTTCCACCCCATAGTTCCCGATGTGGGGATAGGTCATCACGACGATCTGGAACCGGTACGAAGGGTCCGTCGCAATCTCCTGATATCCGGTCAGCGAAGTGTTGAAGACCACCTCGCCAATCGTCTGAGTCGCCGCTCCGAACGACTCTCCGCGGTATTCCGTCCCATCCTCGAGAATCAACCGTGCTTGTCGCATTGCCTAGAGTCTATCCCGTTGCCACTCACTCGTACCGCAACGCCTCGATCGGATCGAGCCGGGCGGCCCTCATGCTCGGGATCACCGTGGCGAGGAAGGAGACGGTGATGGCGAATGCGGAGATGATCGCGAGGTCCTCCCATCTCGTGATGAAGGGGATCGAGGAAACGAAATAGACCTCGGCAATCTCGGGAGGGAAGGAGACGAGCTCGAATCGGGTCAGGATCCAGCAGACCAGCGTCCCGATCAGCAGACCGCTCACCGTCCCTGCAATCCCGACGATCGTCCCGTACCAGATGAACACCCTGCGGATGGTCTTCGGCTCTGCTCCCATCGAGGCGAGAATGCCGATTTCCCGCTTCTTCTCATGCACGGTCATGATCAGCGTCGAGACGATGTTGAACGTTGAGACGAAGACGATCAACCCGATGACGATGAAGAGGACGAGCTGCTGGATCTGCAGCATCGAGAAGAGCTGCCGGTTCATCTCACGCCAGTCGCTGACGGCGAAACGGCGGTCGGTTCTCGTCTCGATCCCCTCGACTACCTTGTCGATGTCGGCTCCGGGGACCAGCTTGACTTCGACCAGATTCGCGGTCGGCCCAGTACCGAGCAGCTCCTGCGCCTCGGTGAGGTCGATGAAGAGCCATCGTGCGTCGAACTCGTAGAAGCCGGTAGAGAAGACGTTGGTCACGAGAAAGGTCGCGGATCGCGGCATGAAGCTCTCGCGGCTACCGGCCGCGACCATCACGCTGATCGCGTCTCCCGCGTTCACGCCGAGGCGCTTCGCGAGATAGCGGCCCACCGAGACACCACGCTCGCCGTCGGTCGTGGCAAAGGTGTGGTCCGGCCCGATGATGCGTCCCAGCATCGGAGTCGTCGCTCCCCGCTCGGGCTCGATCCCCTTCATCATCACTTCGGAGCCGGTCATGTTGACCTCCGTCGTGACGACCGCGTGCTGGAACAGGACCGGTGAGGCACTCTCCACCCCCTCCGTCCCCCGTATCAGGCCAATCACCTCTTCGGGCTCCTCGATTGCCGAGCCGAGTGAATAGACGAAAATCTCCGCGTTTCCTCCGAGCAGCTTCTGCTGGAGATCGGCCCGATATCCGGTCATCAGCGCCATCGAAATCACCAGGGCCATCACACCGATGACCAGGCCGAGGACGGAAACGAGCCCGACGGCTGACACGAGCCTGTCAGTCGGCCGGCGAAGGTAGCGCCACGCTATGTGGCGGGCGAGATTCATGACCGCTGCGGATTATAGGAGCGAGCGACCAGTTACACTGCATCCCGGCCGTTGAGAAGGCATAATTCATCGCCATGCGTCGACTCCTTCTTCTCGTCCTCCTCGCCGTTCCTGCGTTCGCCCAGATCCCCTCTCCCTCGGAACATCTGAAGATGCCAATCGGCGCCGACCGCACTCTCGCCGATTACCGTCAGATCCACGACTACTTCCGGATGCTCAGCGCAGCTTCACCGCGGGTCGAACTGTCGGTGCTCGGGAAGACGACTCTCGGCGACGAGATGATCATGGCCGTCATCTCCTCCGAGAAGAACATCAGGAATCAGGCGCGAATCAAAGAGATCGCGAGAAGGCTCGCTGATCCACGTGGACTGAGCCAAGCCGATGCGGCGAAGCTCATGAAAGAAGGACGCGCCATCGTCCTCGTCACCTGCAACATCCATTCGACCGAGATCGCATCGAGCCAGATGGCGATGGAGTGGGCGCACGCGCTGGCGACAGCCGAGGACGAAGAGACGAAGCGGCGGCTCGACAACGTCGTCCTGCTTCTCGTCCCCTCACTCAATCCCGACGGACAGACGATGGTCACCGACTACTACAGAAAGTACGTCGGCACGAAATACGAGGGCGGCCGGCTTCCCTGGCTCTATCACCACTACGTCGGCCACGACAACAACCGGGACTGGTACATGCTGACTCAGGCGGAGACGCGGGCCATGAACCGCGCCATCTACCACGAGTGGTTCCCTCAGGTGTTCGTCGATGAACATCAGATGGGCTCCGAGGGCCCGCGGATGTTCATCCCTCCGTTTGCGGATCCGATGGATCCCGATGTCCACCCTCTGATCTGGCGCGAAGTGAACCTCATCGGAGCCAACATGGCGCTCCGTCTCGAGCAGGAGGGGAAGCAGGGTCTGATTTACGGCTACGCGTTCGACTCCTACTGGATCGGCGGCACGCGCAACACCGGCTGGTGGAAGAACATCACGGGCATGCTTCTCGAGGTCGCCTCGGCGAGGATCGCGACGCCCGTTTACATCGAGCCGAATGAACTGCGGGGAGGCTCGAAAGGTCTGATCGACTACAAGCCGACGATCAATCACCCCAACCCATGGCGGGGTGGCTGGTGGCGCCTTCGCGACATCATCGATTACGAACGCATTGCGTCGGATGCTCTGATCGAGCTCGCGGCAAACTATCGCGAGGACCTGCTGCGCAACCAGCTCACTCGCGCACGTGCAGGGCTGGCGACGGCCGCGCCGCGCGAGGCCTATCGCATTCCGCGCGACCAGCACGACTGGCCTACGGCGCAGCATCTCGCCTGGCTGATGAACGAGCACAACGTGGAGGTTCACCAGGCGGCAAATGGCGACTACTGGATCCCTCTCGCGCAGCCGTACGCCAAGTTCGTCGTCGAGATGATGGAGCCGCAACGATACCCGGAGGTCCGCGTGCAGAGCGGCAGCGAGCCGCTGAGACCCTATGACGTCTCCAGCTGGACACTCCCCCTGCAGATGGGAGTGCAGGCCGAGCGGACCACGATGCCGCAGGAGCTTCAGACGAAACGGGTGACGTCGATCGTTCCGGCGACGAAGGAGGTCGTCGCACGCGGTGCGGCACTCCCGCGCAAGCCGCGGGTTGCGACCTACAAGCCGTGGCAGGCATCGATGGATGAGGGATGGACGCGCTGGCTGCTCGAGTCGTATGGCGTGCCGGTCCGCGGTCTCTCAGCTCAGGAGATCCAGAAGGGAGTGAGCGGCTTCGATGCCCTCATCCTCGCCGACATCGACAAGGACATCCTCGCGACCGGGCGTCGCCGTCCTGGTGTGGGCACCATGCGTTACGCGGAAGAGATGCCGCCGGAGTACCGCGGAGGTCTGGATCGTGCGGGCGCCGACTCGATCCGTAAGTTCGTGGAAGCAGGCGGCACACTCGTCGCGTTCGGCAAGGCCTCGGAGTATGTAATCGAGGAATTCAACATCCCGGTACGCAATGCACTGGCCGGAGTGAAGGCGGAGGAGTTCAGCAGTGCAGGCTCGCTCCTTCGAATTGCGCTGCGAGACGAGCATCCGGTGACGAGGGGGATGCCGCCGTCGACGGCAGCGTTCTTCGACGCGCCGATCGCCTTCGAGACGACGGCGCCGGGTTCCGACATGCAACGCTGGGTGCTGGCGTCGTACCCGGAAGATGCCCAGGACGTGCTCCTCTCGGGCTGGATCCGCGGCCAGGAACGGCTGACACGGAAAGCTGCCGCTGTCGCGATGACCTACGGGAAGGGGAAGATCGTGCTCTTCGGCTTCCGACCCCAGCATCGGGGACAGACTCACGCGACCTTCCCGCTCGTGTTCAACTCGCTATGGTGGAGCGTGACGGAGTGACGCATATCGGGGGGCGGACGGCAGAGGCGAACGGGTTAACATGCAGCGGCCATGAAGCGGATCGCCGACCTCACGCCTTCCGATCTCGGGCAGGTGGCCGTCTGGCACTACATCGGAGAGCACGATGACGTCGCACTGCTGCGCGCCACCGATCGCGCCGAACTGACGGGGGACGACGAAGAGGTCTTCATCGCCCGCACGCAGTTTCATCTCGCCAGCGGAGCGCAATATCTCGGCTTCTGTACCCCTGCCGACAACGCGTCGCTCGGGTCTCTTCAGCCGGTCATCGTGACCCCCGACGGACCCGTCTTCTTTCATTTCGACGAGCCACCTTCATCAGAGACTCTCGAGCGGCAGTGGAGCCGTCTCGGAGCTCCGGCCGATTCGATCTTTCCAATCCACTTTCGCTGCACCGTTCCACTCGACGGCCATTTCGTCACTGGCACAATCGCCTCGACTGACCTGACGGGCGCGGCCTGAACCGGTGGCCACCTACCGTGAAGAACTAGCGTGGATCCATCATTCAGGGTTCTCCGAGTTCTCGGAATCGGCTGCGTCCGGCATCCTCGAGCTACTCCAGAAGGCCGGGATCGCCGATGGCCTGATCGTCGAGATGGGATGTGGCAGCGGGATCCTCGCTCGCGAGCTGACGGCCGCAGGTTTCGAAGTCGCAGGCTTCGATGCATCACGCGCCATGATCGACCTGGCGCGGAGGACGGCGCCGCTTGCACGATTTCAGATCGGCGCGTTCGGTGACGTGGCGCTGCCGCGATGTCAGGGTATTACCGCCATCGGTGAGGTGCTGAACTACGGCACTCTTGATGATGTCCGGCACTTCGTCGCGGAAGCGGCACGAGCACTGTCGCCCGGTGGCCTTCTGCTCTTCGATGCTGCGGAGCCGGATGGGTACCCGCCTCACGAAGAACGGAGGCTCGGCGGCGATGATTGGTCCGTCATTGTCGAGAAGCACCGAGAAGGAAAGCGTCTCACTCGCAGAATCCGGACATTCCGCCAGAGGCGTGACGAGATCATCCGCGATGAGGAAACGCACACGCTCGAGCTTTATGATCGAGCGACCTTGCTGACGATCCTTCGCGAGGCAGGATTCCGCGTGCGAACGCGCCGCTCCTACGGCAAACGGCGCCTCCCGCGGGGGCATCAGGTGTACGTCTGCATCGGGACTGAGTGACGAATTGCGCCGACGTGTCAGCGTGGCAGGCGAGACGCCAGGCGAGACGCCCGCGGGCGGACGAGGACGTCCGCGGTACGGCAGGCGAGGACGCCTGCACTACGTGCAGCTATGCCGGCACACTCAGAGAGCTTGTCCTGCTGAGCGTAGCGTGAGAATCTGGGTGGGCGGGCGGTGCGATGCACGTGCATGGCACCGCCCATCCGCCAGATCCCTCGCTACGCTCGGGATGACAGTTGTTCCCTTCTGCCGACAACGGGTGCGTGCGCTACTGCCGCTCGATTTCTGCGCCGTCGAATCGCACACGCTGGAAAGCTGCGGCTGCGGCCGCCGCACTCCAAAGCGCTTCGCGCGACGTCATGGGCGCACGATCGGGGGAGTACAACCGCGCACGCCCCTTGCTGATCGGGACTCCATGAATCATCTTCAGGCCGTACTACTCGACGTCGACGGCACGCTCGTCGACTCGAATGACAAACATACCGAGTGCTGGATCGAAGCCTTCGCCCACTTTGGAAAGAAGGTCGAATGGGAAACGATCCGCGAACAGATCGGGAAGGGCGGCGATCTGCTCGTCCCCGACACGCTCAACGCACGCGAGATGCATCGGTTCGGCGAGCCGCTGAAGGAATACCGCGGCGAGCTCTGGAAGCGTCGCTTCATGAGCGATGTCAAACCCTTTCCCGGCGTCCGCGACGCGATCGAGACGCTCCGGTCGCGCGAGATCCTGGTGGCCCTCGCCTCTTCATCGAACCCCGATGAGGTCGAGTACTATGTCGATCTTCTCGGTGTCGAGAATCTCATCGGAGGCACGACATCGAAGGAGGATGCGCAGTTCTCGAAACCCTCTCCGGAAATTTTCCAGGCCGCGCTGGAGCGACTCGAAAGCGATCCCGCGCGAACACTCGTGGTTGGCGATACCCCTTACGATGTCCTCGCGGCACACCGCATCCCGGTGGCAGTCGCCGCGGTCCTCACGGGTGGATTCTCCGCCGAGTCGCTGAGGAAAGCGGAGTTCCTTTTCGAAGATCTGCGCGAAATGGTGAAGGAGCTCGAGCGCATCGATGAATACTTCAGAGAGTGGAGCGAACAAGACCGCACCGGTTCCTGACGTTCACCGCAGGGCGATCATCGTCGATGGTCACTGCGATACCCCATACCGCCTTTACCGGCACAACGTGCACATTGACGAGCACGATACCGAGGCGCAGGCCGATCTCCGCAGTCTGCAGGAAGGCGGCATCACCGCCTCTTTTTTCGCCGCGTACGTACCTCCCGCATACGCAGGCCGTGGCGCCGCCGCCTTCGCACGCCGGTTGATCCGCCTGATCGGTGATGAGGCAGCACGCCGTCCCGACGCACTGGCCTTCTGCGACGACAGCGCCGGCATCCGAGCCGCCAAACGCGACGGGAAGATCGCACTCATGATCGGCGTCGAGGGAGGTCACGCCATCGAAGACTCGCTGGAGATCCTTCGCGAGCTCTACGACAGCGGTACCCGCTACATGACGCTCACACACGTGAACACAAACAACTGGTGCGACTCGTCGGGCGATGAGGGGCGTCATGCAGGGCTGACCGAGTTCGGCCGGGAAGTTGTCCGGACGATGAACGACATCGGAATGATCGTCGATGTTTCCCACATCTCGGATGGAGCGTTCCGCCACGTCATCGAGACCAGCCGCGTGCCGGTCGTGGCAACGCACTCGTCGTGCCGCGCCCTCTGCGACCATCCGCGCAATCTCACCGACGACATGCTTCGGGAGCTCGCCGGAAACGGCGGCGTCTGCATGATCAACTTCTTCTCCGCCTTCATCAGCAACGACGTCGCCCAGGTGATCAAGAAGGCTCAGCGCCGTCCGAAGGAGTCGAACGCAAACGGTCTGGGTGGGACCGAAGAGCTGCCCGACGACAGGACTGACTGGGACTCTTACCTTCACTGGTTCCAGGCACTCGGGTGTCCCACCGCCACGCTCGACCAGGTAGCCGACCATATCTTTCACGCAGCGGAAATCGCCGGGATCGAGCATGTCGGAATCGGCAGCGACTTCGACGGGGTGCCTGCATTGCCCGACGGCCTCACCTCTGCCGCGACGCTTCCCGCCCTTACCGCGCGGCTGCTCCAGCGCGGGATGCGGGAGAACGAAGTCGAGATGGTGCTTGGCGGCAACTTCATGCGGGTGTTCGAAGCGGTGGAGCAGGGACGGAAGGCGCGCTGAAGCGCCGGCCTGTCGTAGAATTCCTGCATGCCGACTGAAGTCGAAATCCATCGTGAGCTCGCCCGGATTTTCTGGGACGGCAAGCCGGTCAACTGTCCGACCCATCCGGGCGCCGTCCTGACCGGCAGCTTCGTGCAGACCACGTTCGCGGATCACATCCATCTCACCTGCCCGACCGGCCGGGAGACGATCTCGATTCCTCAGCGTCCGCGGCAGATGGAGTTCTACGACCAGCAGGTCGAAGGACTCGTCGAAAGTCTGCAGCGCGGCGATGCGATCCGCTGCTACCGCTGCCAGGCCAGCGTCGAGATCTCGGCGAAAGAGAATCGCGAAACAGGTATCACCGACTTTACCTTCACCTGCACCCGCTGTTTCTCCTGGGGACGCTGGGTCGGACGGCCTGAGCTCGCGAAAATCGGAAAGTGATGTCAACGAAGCACGTCGTCATTGTCGGCGGGGGATTCGGCGGTCTCTACACCGCACGGGGCCTGAAAAATGCTAACGTCCGAATCACCCTCCTCGATCGTCACAACTATCATCTGTTCCAGCCGCTGCTCTATCAGGTGGCGAGTGCGGCTCTGAATCCGAGCGACATCGCGGCACCGATCCGCGCGATTCTGCGCCGGCAGAAGAACGTCTCCGTCCTCCTCGGCGAGGCCGTCGACGTCGATCCGGTGGCAAGGAAGGTGACGCTTCGCGACGGTGAGCTCTCCTACGACCTGCTCGTGATCGCTACCGGCGCGACGCATTCCTATTTCGGCCGTGACGACTGGGAGCAGTTCGCCCCCGGCCTCAAGACCATCGAGGACGCTCTCGAAATGCGCCGCCGGATACTCCTCGCCTTCGAGGCGGCGGAGAAAGAGACCGACCCGGAGCAGCAGAAAGCGTGGCTCACATTCGTCGTCGTCGGAGCCGGACCAACCGGAGTCGAGCTCGCCGGCGCGCTGTCTGAGATCGCCCGGCAGTCGCTCGTTCGCGACTTTCGCCGCATCCGTCCCGAGAGCGCGCGCGTCATACTGGTGGAAGGACAGGACCGCGTGCTCCCACCCTACCCCGCCGATCTCTCAGCCAAAGCGCAGAAGCAACTCGAGCAGCTCGGTGTCGAGGTCATCACGAACGCGATCGTCACCGACGTCGACGATCGCCAGGTTCGCATCGGAGACCGCACGATCCAGACGCGAACCATTCTCTGGAGTGCCGGTGTTCAGGGGTCGCCGCTTGCACACTGCCTCGGCGTTCCGCTCGATCGCGCCGGCCGCGTGCTCGTGGAACCCGACCTGACCGTTCCCGGCCATCGCGACATTTTCGTGATCGGAGATCTCGCGGCCGTCACGCGCAGTGACGGCTCGTTCATTCCCGGGGTGGCCACCGCCGCCATTCAGGAAGGTCAGCACACCGCGCGCAACATAGAGCGCGCGGTCGAAGGACAGCCGCTCCGCCCATTTCGGTTTCGCGACAAGGGCTCACTCGCCACGATCGGTCGCGCGGCCGCCGTCGCCGACTTCGGCGGGTGGAAGAAGATGAGCGGCTTCCCGGCCTGGTTTGCCTGGCTCGCCATCCACATCTTCTTCCTGATCGGCTTCCGCAATCGCTTCCTCGTCATCACGCAGTGGGCGTGGGCCTATCTCACTTACCAGCGAGGCGCACGGCTGATCACGGGACGGACGGAGGGGGAGAAGTAGATTGTCCAAGACGCGAGGTTAGGCTCGGCGCTGCGGCGTCGTACTCGTTGGACCAGAGAGGGCGCCCAACGGACAAGCCTGTCATCCCGAGCTGGCGGCGCGCGGTCCGCGGCTCGTGCTTTTGCGGGGTTCCGTAGCGCAGGCGTCCTCGCCTGCCGTACCGCGGACGTCCTCGTCCGCAGGGGCGTCTCGCCCCCCGCACCCGCTGGACCGCCTGCAAGGGACCCCTCTCCGTCCTCCGCCCCTCCCACCCGGCCCGCCACCCACGGGGCTCCGGCGGCTTGCAAGAAACTCCCAGTGTTTATGCGGGTTTCCCGAGCCCGGACCCGCGCCCGCGCCCGTGCCCGAGTCGCAATCCCGAAAAGCCGGGCCCGGGCTCGGGCGCGGGCTCGGGCTCGGGTTTCTCACCCTCAGTCGCGGCGCCGCCGCCGTCCTTGGCTCGGGGCTGCCTTACCGCAGCAGAATCTCCTCCATCAGATCGAGCCCTCGCTGGTCGCCGCTCTGGGCGAGCCAGAACATTGCGCGCTTCCGGACGGAGGCGCTTCGATGCGTCTTGACGAGATCGACGAGCATCGGAACCGACCGCTCGCGTGGCAACTGAGAGATCGCGAAGACGGCGTGTTGCCGGACCTTCTCGTCAGGGTCGTCGTCAACCGCCTGTCGCAGCGCACCCGCCGCTTTGACTCCTGCCTTCTGGCCGAGCCAGAAAATCGCGTGCTTCCGCGTCTCACTACTCTGATGCTCTCGTGCAAGCCGGATCAGTTCCGGCACGGTTCGCGGGTGATCGTGCAACGAGAGCGCAAATACCGACCTGCTGCCGTCACCATCCCCCGCGTGTGCAATCAGGTAATCGAGGCTCGCCTCCGGTGTGACGTTTCGGATGAGATGAATCGCCTGGCCTTCGCCTGATACTTTGCACGTCGCATCGAAGACCGAGATCCTCCGAACGGCTCCCTGTTCGACCTGTGCCACGAGCAGCATCTCGGTCGTCAGGTGGTTCACCCGGTCACCGTCGCCGGTTGATGTGTTGCGGTTTCCGTCGATCGAACACTCTCCGCAACATGAGCCGCCGCTCCAGCAACAGATCGATGTTGCGGTGGTTGGAACGATCCAGGCCAGCCAGGCGGCCTCGGCACGAGGAAGCGTCGCGATCACGGCGTTGATGGACCGTCCATCAGCTTCGATCTCGTTCACGCGTGCGTTCGTGAATGTCTGCGCAAAGAGCGGGATGGCGATGAAGAGAGTGATGACGAATCTGCAAATGTGCATGCTGTCCCTACTCATTCAGAACCTGCAGGAGATAGCCGAGCGCCTCGTCGTTATTCATGACCGAGAGCTTCTTGATCGCACTCTGCCGGAGCGTGCGGTTGGTTTCCTTCTTCGAAAGGTCGATCAACGCACGTGCGTTGCCCTGGAGGAAGAGTCCATGAATCACCGCTTCTTTCACTTCGGCATTCGACTCGCTCGCGTAAAGCGACTGCAGCAGCGTGCCGCTCTTGTCGCCCATCAGACCGAGTCGCTGGATCGCCTTCTTGCGCAGCGCGAGGTCGGTCTCACCTCGGGCCAGCTGGCCGAGTTTGTCGACGTCACCGCTGAGAAACAGCGCGGTGATGATCTCCTCGCGCGTCTCACTCGACCGCTCTCCCGCGTACATCGCGGCGAGATCGTCTTTCGCTCCCATGATCCCGAGAGTACGGATGGCAGACCGCCGGATCGAGGAATCGGGCTCGCTCTTTGCCGCGGCTAGCACGCGTGCCTTGTCGCCCGAAATCATGAAGGCGCGGAGAACCTCTTCCTTGATCGCGGGCGATCCAGCGGCGTACATCTCCGACAGCGCCTGACGGTTCTGCTGACTTCCTGACATCCCGAGATAGCGGATCGCCTTCTTCTGCATGTCGGGGTTGCTCTTTCCTCGCGCCATGTCGGCGATGAGTGCCTGTGCCCGCGGAGAGCTCGACTGGCTGAGAATGAAGAGGGCCCGCTCTTTGATCTTTCCGGACGAGGAACCGTTCACGATCTTCTCGAGGATCGGGAATGCTTTCTCGGAGTCGGTGTGCATCAGCGAACTGATGGCGATCATCTTCAGGTCGTCGTCATCGACACTGCCCGGAGACACACTCTCGCCGCGAGCCTGACGTAGCTCAATTTCCAGCGCCGAAGCATCACGAAGCCAGCGGCTCTGAGGATGCGCCCGCCGAAGTCCCTCGATCGTCTGCAGCGCTTCGGCACGGCGGCCGAGCTTGTTGAGCGCGTACGCCGTCCAGTAGAGCGCTCCATCGGTTCGGCTCCCCTTCATCTCCGCGACGCGGGTGAAGTGGCGGACTGCGGCATCCCACTTCCCATCGTCGATCGCGTCGGTGCCTTTCTCGTACTCGTCCGATTCGCGATCATCGCGTTCGGAAGCCTCGTCCCAGGCCGCGAGTGACGGATAGGCAAAGGCGACATTCGAAGCCCCGCCGAAGATGACAGCGATCAGAAAGACCGCGAAGGTATGTTTCCAGTTCATGGCATTCCTCGTCAGATGTTAGGTTGGAGTGGTGGAGCGGGTGTCGCATCGACCCCCGCACGGACCACCCTGAGTTTGAAAACGAGACCCCTCGTCTCTACGCGCTTCTGGATGCCGCGCAGCTCATCCGCGGTCAGCGTCGAGGGGCCGTTGGCGAGTTGCATGAGGACCGGCTCGAGCTCGTCGAGAAGCGTGGCCACGCTATCCTCCCCACGTTCGCTCGCCGTCCTTCTGTAGATTCGATTGGATGCGAGCAGTTCTTCGACGCGCAGCTGCTCGGCCGTGATGTCGACGCCTCCGTTCGGCGTCATGTTGGTGAGCTCGACGAGTATCCGTTCCGAGCGTGCCATGTGGTCGCTGACGACGACCAGCAGAATGCGATCGCGTCCCGCGGCACCGTTTGCTTCAGCGTTCGCTGCCTCGCCGCTGCTCGCGGTTACGGCGCGATCCGGGGCTTCGCTCCGCTTCTTCCACAGCAGTCCGGACGTGAACGCGACAACGACCAGCGCGGCGGCGGCGCCCCACTTCATCCATACGGCTGCCGGACGCCGCTCGCGGCGCAGGCGCCAGTGAAGCCGGCGCCAGACCTGCGCCTCATAGCCGGCAGGCGGCTCCGGCACTTCAGCCGGAGTCACACGGTCGAGGACCATCGCGAGTCGTGCGAGCTCCCCTGCACATTCCTCACAACGTGCAACGTGCTCCTGAGCCCCCTCGGAGCCGGGGTCGGCGTAATAGCAGAGAACGAGTTCTTCCTGGCTTACATGATTCATACGGGGGTTCCTGTGAAGGGCTGCAGTTGCTGCCGCAGCTTTCTGACGGCCCGGAAAACGGTGTTCTTCGTGGCGTTCATCTGAGTCCCGAGGATCCCGCCGATCTCCTCGAGCGGCATCCCCTCGAAGTGACGAAGGACGAATGCCGTCCGTTCCTTGCCGGTGAGTGCATCAAGCGCCGTTTCGATCGCCCGCTGCAGCTCCGAACCGAGGGCTATGCGATCGGGCGAGGCGGCCCGCGAAGGAAGCTGTCCGAGATCCTCACCATCATCGATACGCCCTTCCCGTCTGCGGCGGGCGTCGATCAGATCGAGGGCGCAATTCACGACGATGCGGTGCAGCCACGTGGTGAACTGCGCCCTCGCATCGAATCGGGCCAGAGCACGGTAGGCGCGGAGAAACGACTCCTGCACGACATCGTCAGCATCGGCCGCATTGCCGGTGATCCGGTAGGCGGCTCGATAGATGGTCCGGGAATGACGCTCGACCAGAAAGCGGAATGCGTCGTCATCACCGCCGCGGCTGCGCATCACCAGCTCGTAATCGCTCGTTTCCATCCGAACTCGTTAGACGGTACGTTCCGTTACAGGTTAGTACGCGGTGATGAATCGGTGGTTCTCGGGACCGTTCGGGGGTCGCGCGGCCCGCGCGATCCCCGCAGGCCGCTGGCCGGCGGCGGGCTTTGCATGTGCGGACGACCCACAAGCACGTCGACTCCCCGGGAGAACCGCCCATCACAGGGTCGTCGACCTTCTCCTGAGCGCGACCGATGGCGAGACGCCATCGGCGATCGCGCGAGCCGCGCGACCCCCAAGGCGCACCGGGATCCCTTACCGGATCGTCCGGATGGCTTTCTCGTCCAGCGGAACACCGGCGATGACGCCGTCGAGACGGCGCCGCGTGTCAGGTACCTTCTTCATGTACTTCTGCGTCTCGGGGAGGCTGCGAATCAGGCCGGCGAGCATCCGCTTCACGTTGTGTGACCCGCCGTTGTACAGCGCGGCCGTCCAGGCCTCGATCTCCCGCTCGGTCGATGCGTAGGCTTTCGCTTCCACCGACTTCCGATCGAGATGCTGCACGAGAAAGCGCGACATGCTCTTGGCCGAGAAGCGGTCGTCCAGGTGCTCACCCAGGTACTCGCTCGCCTCATACGCGAGAGTCCTCTTCACCGTCTTGTGATCTTTGCGGAAGTGGGACTCCAGCATCCGGTCGCGCTTTGCGATGAGCTCCTTCTGATAGCGAACCCACGACACACTCTGCTGTTGCCGGTGCTCGCGGTACTCGAGGCGGATCTCGTCGCGGAACATACGAAGCTGGTCGCGGGAACCGTGATCGAGCAAAGGGGTCAGCCGGTCCAGAACCGCCTCGTTGTGCTTGTCCATCCGTTCGATCCGCTCGAAGTAAGCAGGCGTAGCGAACGGAGCGAGCAGCTGAAGCTCGTCGATCCCTTCACGGCGTAACTCCTTCGCCGCCTTCAGAAGGCGTTTCGCACGCCGTCTCGTCTCCGCTGTGTCGCTCGCAACCACGACCGAGGCGATCATGTCTGCATCGCCCAGCGGCTTCTTCATGATGTAAGAGCGTGAACCGATCAGATAGTCATCGGTAACGAAGATCTTCCCGGTAAAGCCTTCCTGCATGTAGGCCACAGGCGTCGCCTGTGCGAGCCCAACCGCCCCCGCCTCGGAGACGTCGAGAATCTTGCCATTCGTCTCCGCATGCGCGATCGCCAGCAGAAGCGTGACCGAAGGCGAGCTCGGATTCGACCGGGACGCATCGTCGATTGCCACCACCAGCTCTTCCGGATTGCGGGTCCACATCTGGCCCATCGCATGCGCCAGCGCCTTGATCCGCGCATCGGTCTGCTGCTGACTCGCCTTGATGAGCGTCGGAACTGCACTCGAAGGCTCCGCCGGTGGAATCGGGGGCTCAGGATTAAAGACGGGCCTGGGAGCCGGCCTGTGGGGAGGTTTGAGGATCGAAGCCTGCTGAAGATCCGTGTCCGTCAGCGGCATTCGCCACGCTGCAAAGGCGAGCGCACCGAGCATGATTCCGAGAACTGCCGACGACCACCAGGGATTGGTCCGCATGAGTTATTGAACGTGAGAGTAACACGGACATTCCTCTCCCCTATCGTTCGTTCAGGTCAAATTTCTGCGTCAGATCACGCAGCGACTCTCCACACACGCGGATACACTGGGCCGAATCTTTCGCCGATGCGCAGAACGAAGACAGTAGCCGCCCCGCCAGAGGGTGAACGACGGCTCAAGACACTCGAGCGTGTGCTCTCGAAGGCGGGAATCGGCTCCCGCACCGAGGCGCGTCGCTGGGTCGGCGAGGGCCGGGTGAAAGTCAACGGCCGGGTCGAGGGAGATCCGAACCGCTGGATCGATCTCGACAGGGATCGTGTCTCGTTCGACGACCGTCCGGTCGAGAGCGCGGACCGCGTCTACCTCCTACTGTACAAACCGAAGGGATACCTCACCACGTACCGAGACCCCGAGGGTCGCAAGACCATTTACGACCTGCTCCCGGAGAACGCCGGTTATCTGTTTCCGGTCGGCCGGCTCGATCTCGAGACCAGCGGGCTGCTGATCCTCACCAACGACACCGCCTTCGCGGAGCGGCTGACGAATCCTGCGTATCACATCCCGAAGACCTATCTCGTCCACGCCTCGAAGCAGCTGAGCGACGAGGAGCTCGAGCGGTTGCGGAATGGTCTCGAGTTGAAGGACGGTCCGACGCGTCCCGCCGTCGTGCAGCGTCTGCGTGAACGCGGAGGCAGGACCGTCTTCGAGATCACGATCACCGAGGGGAGGAATCGTCAGGTTCGTCGGATGGTCGAGGCGCTGGATGCGAAGGTACTGAAACTCGTCAGGACAGCCATCGGCCCGGTCACGCCCGGCGCGCTGGCCGTGGGAGAAACCCGCGCTCTCAGCCCGGAAGAGCTCGCATCGTTGCTGGGGTAGCTTCGCAGGCAGAGTTCCTCGGGGTTCCTCGGGGTTCCTCGGGTTCCTCGGGTTCCTCGGGGTTCCTCGGGGTTCCTCGGGGTTCCTCGGGGTTCCTCGGTTCCACGGTTCCTCGGTTCCACGGTTCCTCGGATGTCTGTAGCGCAGGCGTCCTCGCCTGCCGTATCGCGGACGTCCTCGTCCGCTCGCGGGCGTCTCGCCCGCCGGGCGCCACCCCTGTGTCGTGTGAGACGCTGCTGCGTGCTCGTCACAATTCATATACTGTCACCCATGCATCGCCTCCTCCTTGCACTCCTCCTGATCACAGCCTGCACTGCAGAACAACCATCTCCCACGACCGAAACCGGCTCGGGACTTCCTGAAGCACCCACGCCCCCAACTGTTGCCGAGGCGCAGACGATCATCGACAGCGCACCGGAGTTCGGGGAGTTCGAGTTCACCAACGCCGCCTATTCGATCCCTGTGGCCGCAACGTCGATGAACGAGGCGACGCTCTCCGCGGCGAAGGATCTTGCGCGCGAGGGATGGGTTGGGTTCGACGGTGCGGGTGACCTCGTATTGACCGACAAGGCGCAAGCCGACAAACGGTTCATCCTTCGGCCTAACGGCATTCTCGACATCGTGCCGCTGGCGAAAAAGGAGATGGGAGAAGTCCAGGGCGTCGCGACACAGGAGGATGAGACGGTGACCGCCGATTTCCGCTGGAGATGGATTCCGAACGAGGTCGGTCTTGCATTTCGCAGCGGACCGCTTCATGAGCGCTATGCCGCGGCTCACAACGCCACGGCAACGCTGATGTGGAACGGCACGAGCTGGGTACTGCTGAAGATCGAACGGCGGTAGGCTACAGCAGCTCTTCCACCACCGGCCATGTCGCCTCTCGCCACGCGTCGTCCATCAACAACCCGGCCGTCGCGAGGTAGAGGCGAATGTCGGGACAGCCATACTCCGCCTCGAGCTCGCGAGCCGCATCGCGCACCTGGTCGGCGGTCGGCGGCTCGTAGTCGTCGCTCTCGATCGAGCCGTTCTCGTGAGGTACCTTCCAACGGTCGAGAAACGCGGCCATCATCCCGTTCTTCCGGGTCGTGTGGTATTGCATCAGCGCCATCTCGAGAAACTGCTCAAGCTCCGGCGTGCCAATGCGTGAAGCGAGCAGCTCCGCCTTCTTCTCGGGCGACATCTTCCGGATCGTCTCTTCGCGGAACTTCAAAGCCTTCGCAAGATGCAGCTGAACGGCGACCCTCGCGTGTGCGTCTCCAGCCTTCCAGAACTGGGTCAGAATCGACCGTCTGGTATCGGAGTCGGCGAGCTCTTTGAGAATACGGCGTGCGGTCCACATGGCGGGCGTTTTAGCACAGATGCAGGTGCCGTCCGCAAGGGTCGGCACTGGACAGCCAGTCGGGCTCCCGGCACACTCTCGCTCTCATGAGCAGCTCTATCGCACTCCTCGTCATCGCCGCGATCGCCGGCATCGCCGTCGCACTCCAGGGACAATTCATGGGTGTCATCGACCGCACCGCGGGAACGAGGACCAGCGTCTTCATCACGTACGGCATGGGAGCGATGATCGCTGCACTGCTCTGGCTTCCCCGGCGGACCTCCCTGGAAACGATTCGACAAATTCCTCCGTACGCATGGTCCGCTGGCGCACTCGGACTGATCATTGTCGGTGGCATCGGCTACGCCGCTCCGAGACTCGGCCTCGCCAGCACCCTCGTCGTCACCATCGCCGCACAACTCGTCGCGGCCCTCATCATCGACCACCTCGGGCTCTTCACCGCGCAACAGCGTCCCATCGATGTCGCGCGAGCCCTCGGACTCTTCCTTACGGTCCTCGGAGCCTGGCTCGTCGTCCGGCCGTGATGCACGACCCCCTGCCGGGGCACGTGGGGGCATGAATCGGTTCCAGGGATAGTCGCTTCGCGCCAACCCCTGGCTACCAGCGAGAGCGCCTCCGGCGCGGAAACAACGCAGCAAGCAATCGAGAACGAGGAACTCCGAGGAACCGAGGAACTCCCCCGGAACTCCGGGAATCGGCAGCGTAGAATGCACCCATGCCCTGGGTCATCCGCGATGCGCCGTTCGATCAGACGCTGAAAGAGGCGGCTCGCAGAAGTCAGGCGGTCGAGCGGACGCTCGAGCGAATCGCGAGAAGACTCTCCGAGGAAGGGATCGAGTACGCGCTCATCGGAGGCATGGCCCTCATGGCACATGGCTACGTGCGGTTCACGAACGACGTCGATCTCCTCACGAGTGCGGCCGGACTCGAAGCCATCCACCAGCGATTGATCGGCCGCGGCTACCGCCCATCGTTTCCCGGCGCGCGCAGAACGATGCGTGACACCGAAACAGGAATCGACGTGGAGTTCATCACCTCTGGTGAGTATCCGGGAGACGGAAAGCCGAAGCCGGTCCGATTTCCTGAACCCGGCGCGTTCTCGGTCGTCAGAGGTGACGTATACGTGCTCGACTTGCCGAAGATCATCGAGCTGAAACTCGCCTCCGGTCTGACGGCGGAGCACAGGCGTTATCGCGATCTCGGCGACGTTCAGTCGTTGATCAGTGCTCTCGAGCTTGCACGAGATCTCGGCGACGCACTCGATCCCTCGGTTCGCGATGAGTACTACCGGTTGTGGGACGCCGACCGGAACGCCGAAGGTCCTGACAGACAGGACTGAGCGAGCATTCGGGTAGCCGCCGTGTTGGAGTTCCTCGGAGTTCCTCGGGAGTTCCTCGGAGTTCCTCGGGAGTTCCTCGGAGTTCCTCGGGAGTTCCTCGGAGTTCCTCGGAGTTCCTCGGAGTTTCTGAGTTCCTCGGTTCCTCGGGAGTTCCTCGGAGTTCCTCGGAGTTCCTCGGGGGGAGCTCCTCGGTGCCTCGGGCGGAGCTCCTCGTTCCTCGGGGGGACTCCTCGGTTCCTCGGTATTCCGCCGTCGGCTCTGCGCCGGAGGCGCTGCTGCCGGTAGCCTGGGGTTGCGCGCCTGCGCGCTACCCCAGGGTCGGTCGCCCATGGCAACCGGTGCCCCGGCAGGGGCACCTGCACATCACGACTGGCGCGATGCACGAGCCCCTGCCGGGGCACCGGTGGGTCTACGATCCGCTCCAGGGGTAGTCGCTTCGCGCCAACCCCTGGCTACCAGCGAGAGCGCCTCCGGCGCGGAAACAACGCAGCAAGCAATCGAGAACCCGAGGGCTCCGAGGAACTCCGAGGAACCCGAGAAACTCCGAGGAACTCCGAGGAACTCCGAGGACTCCGAGGAACT
>DASVLC010000139.1:0-4511 GCA_036385045.1 Thermoanaerobaculia bacterium
GCAGCCGCAGATCCGCGCGCAGCTCTCCTTCGTGCTCGAGGGAATTCTCTGTCAGGCGCTGCTTCCGAAGGCTAACGGCAAGGGACGCGTAATGGCGATGGAGATCCTTGTTCCTAACGCCGCGATCCGCAATCTCATCCGTGAAGACAAGGTGCATCAGATCTACTCGATGATGCAGACAGGTCAGACCAAGTACGGAATGCAGACCTTCAACCAGTCGTTGGCGACGCTGTACTTCAAGAAACTCATTACGCTGCAAATAGCGCTGGCGCGCTCGTCGAATCCCGACGAACTTCAGGAGATGATCTCCCGAGGAGCCGGGCTTCTTCCACAGCCGACAGCGGTACCGGGAGCGCGATCGAGATAGGTTGAGATTCATGCCGGGCCGGACCAGCCCCTGCTGAGACTCCTCTACAGCAGATGCATCCGGTAGACGGCACGGGCGGGAGCAGGAGGATCTATGCCGACATTCGAATGGAAGGGGACCGCGAGAAACGGCCAGACGCAAACGGGCGTCCTGGTCGCCGACTCCAAGGATTCTGTAATCAGCGTCATGCGGCGCCAGCAGATCGTCGTGACGGCGGTCAAGGAGAAGGGGAAGGAGATCGCACTGCCGAAGTTCGGCGGCGGTGTCCCCCCTCAGATGATCGCGATCTTCACCCGCCAGTTCTCGGTGATGATCGACGCCGGTCTTCCACTGGTCCAGTGTCTCGAGATTCTCGGCTCGCAGCAGGAGCACAAGACCCTCAAGAAGGCGCTGATTCAGGTGCGTCAGGACGTCGAGTCCGGCTCAAATCTCGCCGACTCGATGCGCAAGCATCCGAAGATCTTCGATGACCTTTACACCAACATGGTCGCCGCGGGCGAAGCGGGCGGTATTCTCGACACGATCCTTCAGCGGCTCGCCACCTACATCGAGAAGTCGGTCAAGCTGAATGCACAGGTGAAATCGGCGATGATCTACCCGGTCGCCGTCATTGGCATCGCGTGCATCGTCGTCGCCATCATTCTCTGGAAGGTCATTCCGGTCTTCGCAGCACTGTTCGAGAGCCTCGGAGCGGAACTGCCGCTCCCGACACGGGTGGTCATCGCGCTTTCCGACTTCATCGCCGCCTACTGGTGGCTGGTTACGATGCTCGGTATCGCCCTGGTCTGGGCCACCCGGAAGTATCACGCCACTTACAAAGGGAAGCGTGTTCTCGATGGTCTCCTTCTGAAGTTGCCGATTCTCGGCATTCTTCTCAGAAAGATCGCGGTTGCACGCTTCTGCCGCACGCTGGCGACTCTCACCTCATCCGGCGTGCCGATTCTCGATGGACTGCAGATCACCGCCCGGACGGCCGGGAACTCGGTCGTCGAAGACGCAATCATGGCGACCCGCAAGTCGGTCGAGGAAGGAAAGACGATCAGCGAGCCGCTGGGCGACACCGACGTCTTTCCGCCGATGGTCGTGCAGATGATCGCAGTCGGCGAGCAGACCGGTGCTCTCGACACGATGCTTTCGAAGATCGCCGACTTTTACGAGGACGAGGTAGACATCGCGGTTGCGGGTCTGATGAAGCTCCTCGAGCCGGTTCTGATTGCGTTCCTCGGAGTCGCAATCGGAGGAATCGTCATCGCGATGTACATGCCGATGTTCACGCTCATCGGCCAGATCGGCTGATCAGCGCATCTCGACAAGGTCGTCTGGTCGTGATGCTCGCGCCGCGGTGATCCGTCACCGCGGCGCTCCGAGATCCGGATTGCCGGGCGGTGTCCTTCACGGCATCCCCGGCACCGGCAGAAACGTTCGTGTCGCCATGGCAATCGCCGAATCAAGCCGATGAACCTGTCCGCCGACACCCGGATGCTGATGGCCATCCGCGTCATCGTCGTCACGACGCTGCTGATTGCCGTCCTGATCATCCAGTACACCGTCGGCGAGGTTCTGCCGCTCGATTACCTCTACGCCGCGGTGGGGCTCACCTACTTTCTGACACTCGTCTACATCGTTCTCGGGAAAGTAATCAGGTCTCGGAGCGTGAATCTGATGATCCAGATCTCGGGAGATCTGGTCGTCGAGACCCTGCTGGTCTACTTCACGGGAGGACTCGATTCTCCATTCTCGTTCCTCTATCTCGTTTCGATCATCACCGCATCGATGCTGCTCTACCGACGAGGCGGGCTGCTCGCTGCATCAGGCGCGGCAATTCTTTACGGCGTCCTCGTCGACCTGATGTACTACGACATCCTTCCGATGCCGGAGCAGTCGCTGTTCCTGCCGGTCGCATGGACCTCCTCCCGCCTCTACTTCAATATGGCGGCGAACTTTTCGGGGTTCTACGCAACGGCGCTCCTGACCTCGTTCCTCTCCGAGCAGCTTCAGCGCACCTCGCGTGAGCTCGTAGCCAACCGGCAGAATCTCGCCGAGCTCCGCGCTCTGAATCAGAACGTCGTCGAGTCGATTCCCTCCGGCCTGATCACCCTCACCTCTTTCGGAACCGCCTCTCTCGTCAATCCTGCGGGCATTCAGATCCTCCAGCTGCCGTCTTTGATGATCCTCGGAAAGCACATCACCGAGCTCGGCTTCTTCGATGTTCAGGGCTGGAACACGGCGCGAGAACAACTGACGGCAGGAAAAGTGGTGCGCAGGGAGCTCGAGGAGTTCCGACTCGGCGGAGAGACGCGCTCGGTCGGCTTCGCCATCAATCTGCTCAAGACGCTCGAAGGCAACGTCTCGGGCTACACCCTCGTCTTCCAGGATCTGACCGAGATGAAGAAGCTCGAGGCTGAGGTTCGCCTCAAGGACAGAATGGCCGCGGTCGGGGAGCTCTCGGCAGGCATCGCGCATGAGATCCGCAATCCTCTGGCGGCCATCGCCGGATCAGTTCAGGTGCTCAAGGGCTCGAGCTCCCTCTCACCGCAGGAGCAGCGCCTGATGGCCATCGTGCTCAAAGAGTCGGAAAGGCTCAATAAATCGATCTCCGATTTTCTTCGCTTCGTAAGGCCACAGGAGAAACGATCTCTCGAGTTCGATGTGGCGGCGAGTCTCTCCGAGACCCTCGATCTCCTGCAGAACTCGTCCGAGCTGAACGAACGGCATACGATCGTCCGCGAGATCGATCCGCCCTCGTTCCGCCTTCACGGGGATGCCGATCAGATCCGCCAGGTATTCTGGAATCTCGCCCGCAACGCAATTCAGGCGATGCCGAACGGTGGCACCCTTCTCGTACGTGCTTCGCTCGTCGATGGCGGCTACAGCATTTCCTTCATCGACAGCGGGCGCGGTATGTCTGAGTCAGATGTCCGGCGTCTGTTCCAGCCCTTCCGAACGAATTTCCCATCCGGCACCGGTCTCGGGATGGCCATCTCCTACCGCATCGTGCAGGAACACGGCGGCCACATCGATGTGCAGTCGAAAGAAGGCGAGGGCTCGGCCATCACCATCCATCTTCCACTCTCGAGTGAGACTCGCTGGACTCGACAGGAGCAGGCGGTCGGCCGCAGGAGTTAGACTTCGACTGTGGACGAACGCATCCTGGCACCCGAAGCTGTCGACGACGATCTGCAGACGGAGCTTTCCCTTCGTCCGAAGCTGCTCCGTGAGTACATTGGCCAGCACAAGGTCAAGGCCAACCTCGAGATTTCGCTTACGGCAGCTCGCAACCGCGGCGAGGCACTCGACCACGTCCTGCTGTTCGGCCCTCCCGGCCTGGGCAAGACGACGCTCGCGAACATCGTCGCCAACGAGATGAACGCGAGCCTCCGCACCACGTCAGGACCCGCACTCGAGAAGGCAGGCGACCTCGTGGCAATCGTGACGAATCTCGAGCCAGGCGACGTGCTCTTCATCGACGAGATCCACCGGCTTCCTCCGATCGTCGAGGAAGTTCTCTACTCGGCGATGGAGGATTTCCACGTCGATGTCGTGATCGGCCAGGGCCCTGCGGCCCGCACGCTGAAGGTCGAGCTTCCACGCTTCACGCTGGTCGGTGCAACGACCCGCGCAGGACTGCTGACCGCGCCGCTCCGCGCCCGATTCGGAATCGTTCACCGGCTCGATTTCTACGACGTCGATTCGCTCACCATCATCGTGAGCCGTTCGGCCGACATTCTCTCGATTCCGATCTCCCGCGAAGCCTCCATCGAGATCGCGCGCCGCTCGCGCGGCACCCCACGAATCGCAAATCGGCTTCTGCGCCGCGTCCGCGATTTCGCCGAGGTGCGTCACGAAGGAAGTGTTGATGTCGCGATCGCCCGTGCAGCGCTGCAGATGCTCGAGGTCGACGACTACGGTCTCGACGAGATCGATCGGAAGCTTCTCACCACGATCATCGAGCGTTTCGCCGGAGGGCCGGTCGGAATCAACGCACTCGCGTCGTCAATCGGCGAGGACCGCGGCACCATCGAAGACCTCTACGAGCCGTATCTGATCCAGATCGGCTTCATGCAGCGCACCCCTCGCGGCCGCGTCGCCAGCCGCACCGCCTACGAACATCTCGGCTATCCGCTCAGCACAGCACGAAAGCAAG
>DASVLC010000140.1:0-6019 GCA_036385045.1 Thermoanaerobaculia bacterium
AAGGTCTGCTGATCACCGGGTTTCTCGGAGGAAACTCGAACAGCGGTACCGGAGACTTCTCAGTTGGAGTCGTCGGCTTCCGCATCCGCGAAGGCGCCATCGCCGAGCCGCTGAGCGAGATGAATCTCTCCGGAAATCACCTGGACTTCTGGAAGAAGCTCGTCGCCGTCGGCAACGATCCATTCCCCTACTCCGCGCTCCGAAGCCCCAGCGTCGTGTTCGAGAACGTATCGATCGCGGGAACCTGATCTCGGTTCATGAGGTTCGATGAAGGGCGGCCGCGAGGCCGCCCTTCGTGTTTGTCGTAGCGCGAGAATCGCTTCGTGTTCCCGAGAGAGGTTTGTTGCATCGGGATTCCGCGTGTCGGAACAACTCGTCGCGTGAAGCTCCTTGGAGTGCGGCGGCCTCAGTTACAGCTTTCACACCGCAAGCAGCCGCCTTAAACGTGCCTGTATCCTGCTTACGCGCGCAACATCGTTTCGGGGTGGTTGTGCGGGATTGGAAAGCGGCGTCTGAGACCGCCGCACTCCAAAGCGCTTCGCGCGACGCCTGTGGCGCTGCAAACGTTCGAAGTTATCGATCGTTGTTCGGAGATCGCTGTCTGCGCGCGTCGCCTTCTGATACGTTCCTCACGCATGCCGGTGATGGGCGACACGCCTCTCGGAACGGCGGCAGGTGATGAAGTGACCAAGGAGGACTGAACAATGACCAGTGCCGCACCAGTAATCAACATAGGGATCAGCGCAGAAGACCGGAGTGAGATCGTAAAGTCGCTCTCGCATCTTCTGGCCGACACCTACACGCTCTATCTCAAGACCCACAACTTCCATTGGAACGTGACGGGACCGATGTTCCAGACGCTGCATCTGATGTTCGAGACGCAGTACAACGAGCTGGCGCTCGCGGTCGACCTGATCGCCGAGCGGATCCGCGCTCTCGGCGAGCCGGCGCCCGGCTCCTACCGCGAGTTCGGGAAGCTCTCGAGCATCCCGGAGGCAGATGGAGTTCCGACCGCGGAAGAGATGATCCGCCAGCTCGTCGAAGGTCAGGAGGCGATCATCCGTACCGCACGGGGCGGATTCAAGGCAGTCGAGAAGGCGAACGACCAGCCGACCGCCGATCTGCTCACGCAGCGGATGCAGATCCACGAGAAGACGGCGTGGATGCTTCGCAGTCTGTTGCAGTAGTCAGATCGTCTCGGCACGCTCCAGGCGCACGTCATCGAACGACACTGCCGCCGCGTCACGCGCGGCGGCAGTGCCGAATGCTCCGACGATCGTCGAGCCGGAACCGGACATCCCCGCCCAAACCGCGCCTGCATCGAGCAGTCGCCCCTTCAGCTCTCTCAGCCTGGGCAGAGCGTTGAATACCGGCTCTTCAAAATCGTTCGAGAAGTTCTCGTACCCCTCGGAATAAGCATCCATGCCGAGCGCTGGCGAGAAGCGCGTCACGGCAGCAAACGCTTCTTTCGTCAAAACCCTCTCGGAAGGCAACAGCAGCAACAGAGGCACTCCGGCCCTCGTCGACATCGGAGTCAGGACCTCCCCTCTGCCGGTCGCGTAGGCGGTTCCGCCGACGAGAAAGAATGGCACGTCGGAGCCGAGCGAGAGCGCGAGAGCACTGAGATCACTGCGGCCCAGGTTGAACATCTGATCGAGTGCATGGAGCGTCGCAGCGGCATTCGACGAGCCGCCGCCGAGCCCACCGCCCGCCGGGATCCTCTTGAGCAGCTGGATCGCCACGCGCGGTGCCCTGAGCGCCTGAACGGCGCGAAGAACCAGATTCGACTCGTCGGTCGGAATTGACGGGTCATCGCAGACCAGGGAGGTGCGCCTGGCCCTCTGCAGAGTCAGCTCGTCGTGGAGTGAGATCGTCTGGAAGACCGTCTCGAGATCGTGAAACCCGTCGGGACGGCGTCCAGTGATTCGCAATGCCCAGTTGATCTTGGCGTACGAGCGTACGTGCACAGACGCATGGTAGCGGAGAGTAACGACACCTCGTGAATCGCCACGTCGTTACTCGACGACTTCCAGATGCTCGATCTCGATCCGGTCGGCACCACGCGTAACGACGACTCCCGAAGCGGGAAACGACGGCGGGTCGAACGCGACGACGAGGTCGGAGGAGGTAGCCGTGCGGAGACCCCGCGGGTCTGCCTCGTACTCGATCGTGTCCAGAGGCGGCAGCCCAATGATCAGCATCGCGACCTCGGCGGGTAGCAGCGAGGTGCCGAGGAATCCGATCGATCGCGCCAGATCGGCGGCATCTCCCTCCCACTCGCTCCCTTCCATGTGATTGCGGATCGAAACGGCGTCCCCGTCGGCGGAGAGCGTCAGAGCCTTCGTCCCGACAGGCGTGTAGGCAATCAACTCCATTCGGCGTACGTCGCGAATCACGAGCTGTGCGCGGAAAGACTGCGTGCGGCCGTTCGTCGTTGCTCGGACTCGCATGAGGCTGCGCGCGCCTCGGAACGCAGCGCGCTTCTCGCGCAACTGCTGCATCGCCTCGTCCGCGCTGACCGCCACGAGCGGCGCGATTGGTCTTCCGTCGGGACGTGCAGTCCGGCACGCTCCGGAAAGACCTGTCACCAGAGCCCCCACGACCAGCGATGCCAGAACGCGTCGCGTCATTTCCGGGTCGACTGCTCGCGGCTCTCGATCTCTTCGATTTTCTCGCGCAGTTTCTCGGCGTCTTCTGCCGGAGGACCGAGCTCGAGTGCCGTCCTGTACACCGTGAGCGCTCGTGCAAAATCACCACGTTTCGAGAGCACATCGCCCAGGTGTTCCTGGATGGTCGGATCACGAGGCATCAGGCTTGCCGCCTCGGCGAGGTACTTCTCCGCCTCCTCGAGATTTCCCAGCCTGTAGTGGACCCACCCGAGCGAGTCGACGTAGGCGGCGTTGGCCGGCTCCTGTGCAACGGCACGCACCAGCATCTCCCGCGCGCGATCGAGATTGACGTTGTTGTCGGCCCACATATAGCCGAGATAGTTCAGCGTCGGAGCGTGGTCGGGCTTCGCCTCGAGCAACGCGAGAAACACTTTCGCGGCAGCATCGTAGTCGCCTGAACGCTCATGAACGGAGCCGAGCTGAAAGCGCAGATCGACTTCCTCCGGGCGCGCCGCAATGGCTCCCTCCAGGAGTTCAACGGCCGCGGGCATGTTCTCGACCTGCACCCACGCCTCGGCAGCGGCCACCGCGTTGCGCGGACTGACGCTCACCTGAAGGGCGGCATGCTTCTCAGCCTCTTCCTTCCGTCCCGCCCGGGCGAGCGCCTCGATGTACCGGGCATTGACGAACGGATCCGACTCGAACTGCCGGACGAGCGGAGCGAGGAGGGCGACAACGTCCGCGGCCTTCTCCTGCTTGCGCAGGGCGTCGATCGCAATGTTGATCGCCTGGCTGTTCGGACGGTCGCGGAACACGAAGATCGGTGTCGCCGTGGCGATCGCGGCGTCGTAATTCTTTTTCTGCAGGTCAATGTAGGCGAGTTGCGTCCGCGCGAGGGCCAGCAGGTTGTCGGGCACGCCCTCGATCGTCAGCAGGCGGTTGAACAGCTGCGTTGCCTCATCCCACTTTTTCTGTCCGGAGAGGTTGATCGCGAGACTCATCACGATGTCGGCATCATTGGAATCAATCTCGAGCAGTTGCCGGAAGAGAGGCTCCGCGTCCGAGTATTCACCGAGGTCGTTGAGTGCTTCCGCAAGATAGAAGCGGGAGCGAACGTCGCGAGGATCCGCCGCGATGAGCGCGCGAAATCGCTCGCTTGCCGTCCGCGATTCGCCGGCACGAAGGTAGAAATAGGCCTGCTGGCGCTGCAACTCGAGATTCATCGGCTCGCCCGCTACCAGAGGCTGAAGAACCTGAGCCGCTTTGTCCCATTCGTTCTCCGCCTGATAGAGATCGAGCAGCTGCATCACAGCTGGACCGAAGGTCGGGTCGACCGCAAGTGTGCGCTCGAGGTACTGCTTCGTCTCGCTGCCACGTCCCAGCTTCGTGAGCACCTGCGCGTAGGTGAAATTGAGCGAGCGCTGATCAGGAGCCCGCTCGACCATCATCGCGAGAATTCGCTCGGCTTCCTCTAACCGGTCGAGCGACATCATGATCTGAGAGACGGCGATGCCGGTGGACAGGTCATCGGGATTCCCGCGGAACGCCGCCTCGAGATGGACCAGCGCATCACTCACCAGCTTTGCATCGTTACCGGCACGATCGAGCATGATCCGGCCGAGGACTCGACTGGCGTCGACGAACTCGGGCGAGAGTTTGAGCACGAGCCGCAGCTCGGATTCCGCACGGTCCATCCTCCCCGCTTCGATCAGCAGCATCGCCCGTTCGAATCGGAGCTCCGGACTCTCCGGGTTCGCACTGATCACGCGATCGAGCCGCGTGAGCGCCTCGTCGTATCGTCCCTCGGCCGCGGCGAGCTTCGCCATCAGGAACTCATAGGGGGCGGTCGGATACTCCTGCGCGCCTGCCGCGGCCGGAATGACCAGAGCCGCAAACAGAATCAACGCGAATGTCTTCATCATTTTCATCGTAGCACTCGAGACTGCCGCCCTCGTTCGGGCTGGACACTTCTGATGATCAACGGAGAATCTGTCGGACGAATTCTGTTCGCGCTGCCCCGGGGAGCAACGCCACCGCTCCGTCACCGCAAGGGGCAGAACGGCACCAACGCGCGAAGGCTGAGAAACGACTCCGATGGCACATCGTCCATCCGGAAAACGACGCACGGCAAATGCCAGTGCCGTTGTAGAGCACGACAGATGTCCCGAACTGTGCTAAAAAAGCGGCGCCAGAGGCGGCTACTGACGCATGACTCTCGAAAGGCTCGAGATCTCACCCTTTCCGATAATTGCCGGAGAGATCATGCAGAATCGCAGGTCAGGCAGCCTGACTGTCGTCAACGGCTCTTACCAGCACGTTCTTTACTGGGCACAGGGAGAGCTGGTCATGGCCGCGACCTCGTCAGCCGGCGACTCGCTCCCTTCGTTCCTTGCGATTCGCGGTGCGGTTCCGGCCGAACGAGCGACCGAGTGGCTCGCGAAGGATCCGCGGGAGATCGTGGCCGATGTCCACGAATCGGGGCTGCTGAATCTCTCCTCACGACAAACGCTCCTCCGGGAATGGCTTACAGCCCGATTCGTCGAGATTTTCTCTCTCGACGAAGGAACGGTCGCATTCAACGACGATGAGGCACTCGCACCCGAGTATCGCGTTTTCCTCCCGTCGACTCCGGCGCTGCTGGTCGAAGGAGTCCGGTCGATCACCAATGGACTCATGCTTCGACGTTCGCTCGGAGATCTGAGCCGGGAGATCCGGCCTTCGCTTCAGAGCAGAGTACCGATCGAGAACCTGCCGTTCGCAGAGCAGGAGCTCCAGGTTGCTGGTGCACTGGCCGAACCAATCACGATCGAAGCATTCCTCAGGAGATTGTCCGTTCCTTCTCACGTCGCCGCCCGGACGGTGATCTCCCTGCTGGCCCTTGGAGTCTTCGAGATCGCACCTGAACGGGGGAGAGCCGCGTCCAGCGATCCGGCAGATACAGAACGCGATCTCGCGATTCTCGCTACACTCGGCTCGTCGGACCAGCGCTCGCTCAGAGCCCTCGGTTACTCCCGGACCCTGGACTCTCTCGATCACTATCAGCTGCTCGACGTACCCCATGCCGCAACCCACCACCAGATCGGCACGGCGCTGGAGGCGCGGAAGCGGGAGTTCGACCCGGAAAGCTATCCTGCTGCCGTTCGAGAGGCCGTCACGATGATCAACCGCCGCATCGATCAGGCGGCAGAGGTGCTGAACGATCGCGCAAGGCGCGCGGCATACGATCAGCTGCTGCAGTCACGCAGCGGGGATAGTCCCGTTTCCATTCAGCAGCGTCTCGCCAGAAGCAGCGTCGCCAGCCGGAATCTTGCGAGGGCAAAGGAATTGAGTAGCAAGGGCGACTACTACGGAGCGATCGTCCTGTTGAAACAGGCTGTGAATTTCGCGCCGCAGTCGGTCGAGTCGTGGCA
>DASVLC010000141.1:0-7366 GCA_036385045.1 Thermoanaerobaculia bacterium
AGTTCCTCCGCGCGCACGAAGATCATGTCGCCGTGAGGAAAGTGCGAACGAACAAGCCGCTCACCGCGAGCGATCTCCAGGAGCTGGAGCGGATCCTTCTCGAAAACGGTGTCGGCACGTCCGGTGATTTGCAGCGAGCCGCGGAATCGAGTCGCGGACTCGGCTTCTTCGTCCGTTCGCTCGTGGGCCTCGACCGAGGCGCGGCCAAGGAAGCGTTCGCAGCGTTTCTGTCCGGAAAGAGCCTGACCGCGAATCAGATCGAGTTCGTGAATCTGATCGTCGATCACCTGACGGAGAACGGCGCAATGGACCCCGCGCTCCTCTATTCGTCGCCCTACACGGACTTCAGCCCGAGCGGCGTCGACGGCGTCTTCCCTTCCGACCAAGCCGGCGAGATTGTGTCGATCCTGCGCGGGATCATGACGACGACGGCGGCGTAGGGACGCGGGGTGCAGCTGTCTTCGCCGTTGCGAATGTGAAGTTCCGGGCGACACCTTCGTTCCTCACGTTCGCTTCAAGCGCCCGCGCCGGTTGCGCGCACGGGCGTATGCGCCGTCTTGAAGCGGCCCGCGCCTCATTCAATGCGCGTCACGCTGGCCGGTCCCCCGGGCGCGGTCGCGTGACCGTTGCGTTACATCTGAGATTGGGGACGGAAACACCAGCTGGAGTCGGTTCATACTTGCCCATCGCCAACGAAAGTGTGAGGGCGCGCAGGCTCCGCGGCGCGACGTGGGAGACGACCCGATGACTCGAGCAATCCTCGCCCTGCTTCTCATTCTCGGACACGTTCCCGTTGCCGAGGCGGCGCGCAGGCGTGCGGTGGGGCACCCGTCGTCGGACCTTCCGCACGCGGCTATCGTGACAGCGGCACGTCAGGCGGCCGAAGGTGCATTGAACGCGGGCGTACCGGCGATTCAGATCGCTGTGTCGCACCATGGCCGGATCATCTACTCGGAGTGAATGCGTTCCCCGCTCCAACCGCCGGAAACTCAGAGCTCATCGCGAGAGCCATCGCGAAAGTGGCGCTCGAGACGCCATAAGCGCCGCGAGAGCCGAGCTCGAACTCAGTCAGTTCCTCATTCACTCGAAGGGACTGCACCGGGAGACGAATCGTCGATCGTTTCCCGCGTACGAACTGGCAACGTGCCGTGCTGAATCCCTGGACGTCCTGATCGACGCGCCGAGCCCACGGCTCCATGTTGGTGTCACGGCCATGGCGTCAACTTAAACTCAAGGCAAGGCCGCCTACTCACGCCCTCACTTTTCGGCCTTCTCCTCCCATCGCGCCATCCCCGCCACAGTGCGCGTCAAGTCAAGGCCCGTCATCCCGAGCGTAGCGACGCCGGTCTGCGGCGCGCCTGAGGAAAAGAAACGTAAGTCCGTTGGTGCGCGGAGGCGCCCTTCACAATCTGGCCCCCGGCTTTGCCGCGGCTTTGCCGGGGGAATGCGGCTCCCGGACTCGGTGACCGCGGAGGCGGTCACCACACTGACGGTTTCGACGGATTGCTATCGTCAGCGCACGCCTGCGCGCTATGATCGTATGAATGGCGAAGCGCGGAACGCGCCGGCGCCACGAGAGGGGGAGACGATGAACGACGATCGGTCAGCGTTCGGCCGCACCGGGGTACTCGACATCATCCTCGGCGCTCTCATTGCGCTTTCCCTCGGCGACCTGGTTACGCACTTCCAAACCGCGGCGGTGGTTCTCAATTTTGCCTCGCTCAGCCGTTTCGCCGTCTTCGCCGGTACGATTCTCTTCGCAGTCCTCTTCTGGATCGAGAGGAGAGAGCTGATTGCCCGGTACTACAGCGGTAGCTCGAGGGGGCAGTCGGCGTTTCCTCTCCTTACCGTGCTTCATCTCGGCATGATCGCGGTCGTCGCAGTTGTATTGAATTTCGCGGCTCCTGAGACGTTCGGCTGGTTCCTCGGTGCATTCGTCATGTTCTGGGCGATCGAACTGATTGTTGCGGTTGCGCTCCGTGGATACGACCGGAAGCGATTCGCCTTTCAGATAGGCTACGCCTCGAGTCATTGCGCGCTGTTCGCGATACTGACGACGTGGAATTCGATCACGCCCTGGAGTCAACCCGCGAGAATCATGGCGTGCCTTCTGTTCCCTCTCCTCGTTGTGCTCGGCGAGGTGGTCTGGCGGCCGCGGGCACTCGTCCGGGGCGATGTGGTTGAGCCGCAGCCGGTCTAGTGCCCGGGCATTCCGGCGCTGAACACTCATACCCTGCAGAGTCGCCCACGCTCGATCGCAGGAGCGCTGCAACCCCGCAATCACTGAATCGTAGACTCCTCCGTGCAGCGACGGAGACTCTTACCGGGCCACGTTCCGATCGCTTTGATGATCGTCGGCGCGCTCGTCGTAATCGTGGGGGTGGGGCTCGTCCGCGGACGGTCGATGTCCGATCCGGTCCAGGTGGAGACCCTCGTGGATCTGGAACGGGAGCTCGAATCACTTCGCAGCCGATTACGGATCCCGGGCATGAGCGCGGCCATCGCAGACGGTGACCGGATCGTGTGGGCTCGCGGATTCGGTCAGGCCGACGTCGAGCGTGGCATCGACGCCACTTCCGATACGATCTATCCGATAGCTTCCCTCACGAAACCCTATGCGGCGACCGTGATGCTGCAACTCGTCGAAGAGGGACGTGTCGATCTCGACACTCCGGTCGCTCTCTATGGCATCGACATCGAGCGAAGTGGCCCGGTCACGATCCGGCACCTGCTGTCGCACACCGCGGGCGAACCGCCCGGAGCCGCGTACAGGTACGATGGAAACGCATTTGGCCAGATGACCGGGATCATCGAAGCGATTACCGGGCGGCCCTTCGCTCGGGAACTTTCAAATCGAATCATCATCCCTCTTGGATTGACGGCGACAGCGCCTTACCCAGGCGAGCCTCGCGGTTTCCGCTCGCTGGCATTGTCCTACCAGCCGGATGAAACTGACATTGAGCGTGGGAAGCAGATCTTCGGAGCGTCAGGCCTCGATCGCGCGCCGATTCAGGCCGCTCTCGCACAGGGCTACGCCAGAGCCTGGGGCCGGTGGATCTGGCCTGCCGGCCTCGCGGGTCCGATGCGACCGATGGCGAACGGCTTCACGCTTTCGGCGACGAACGGCCTCGTCGCGTCGGCGCCCGACGTCGCTCGATTCTCGATGGCGCTCGCCGACGGTCGTCTGTTGCTCCGGGAGACCGTAAACCATGCATGGGAGCCCTATGTGTCAGCCGAGGGCGAACGCCTGCCCTACGGACTCGCCTGGTTCGTCCAGGACATCGGCGGGCAGAAGGTCGTCTGGCATTACGGGCAGGTATTCGAATCTTCATCGCTGATCGTGAAGGTTCCGGAACGGCGCCTCACCTTCGTAATCCTCGCCAATTCCGATGGTCTCAGCCGGTCGTTAGGTCTCGGCGATGATGCCGATGTGACGGTCTCCCCGGCAGCCCGCATTTTTCTGAAGTTCAGTTCGAGTTTCGGCGAGAACTCCTGAAGGAGCTGTGCCGGCCCAACGCCGCTGGTCGTGCCGGCTAGCGTTCACTCCATCGGCCAGGCGGCGCCAGGATCTGAAGGGCATGAGGCTCGACGGAGATCTCGAAGTGGGACCTGCGTCCCTTCTTCGAGGTGCCGGACAACGTTCCGTCGCGGTGATACCGGCGATCAGAGCAGGAGATGACGACGTGCTTCGCTCTCGAGGACGGAAGGCTCGCCTGGGGCCGTCGACCTTTGCGAAGTCCTGCGACAAGCGCAACAAGCGCATCACGCTCGGATTCGCTCGCCAGGACGAGCTCGAAGGTTCCATCCCCGGGAACTGAAGGGGGAGTCAGCGGGACGTTGGGCCCGAGCGTCGGGATATTCATCACTTCGACGAGCAGGTACTCGCCCGACAGATCACTCCCGTCTGCCGAAATCGTATAGCGCGCGGTTTCGATCTCTTCGACGACGGACTGAAAGATCGTGAGGTCGCGCTCGAGCTTCTCCTCCGGATCTTCCGGTTCCTCGCTATCGTTGGCAGATCGGATGATCCGCGGGAATGCTCCGAAGCCAAAGGCTTCGATGAATCCACTCGTCTCGTTCGCCTGAACGATCGAGCCGCGGTCGAATCCGCGGATCTCATAGCGTTCCCACTCAGGGATCAGATCATCCGCTTCGCCGGTACAGCCGAGGGTTTCGGCGATGTTGTTGGCGGTGCCGAGCGGCAGAACTGTGAAGGGGACTCCGGTTCCAGCGAGAGAGTCTGCCGCCTTTCCGACGGTGCCATCGCCGCCTGCCACGGCAACCAGATCGCAGGGCTTGCGCAGGGCTGCGGTCAGGTCCCTTCTCCTTGAGACGTCAGCGATGACTTCGTGGCCGGCGTCGCGGACCTTCTTGATCAGATCGCGGGCGGTATGATCCTCGCTTCCTGCAGAAGGGTTGTGCATGAGGATCACTCTCATCGGCTTCGTTCTCCATCGCGAGGGGTGAATGCTGGTCTGCACAATGCAGATTTCCGACCACGGTAGGGTCAGTTGGGGAAGTGGAGGTCCGAGCCATGCGTCTGCTCATCTCGAATGATGATGGTGTGTACAGTCCCGGCCTCGAGGCACTTGCGGAGGTCGCGTCCCGCTTCGGCGAGGTCCGCGTCGTGGCACCTGACGTCGAGCAGTCATCGATGGGGCACGCGATCACCCACGGACGCCCGCTGACGATACGCCGGACGAAGCTGGCTCGCCGCGAAGCCTGGAGGGTCAACGGTACTCCGGCGGATTGCGTGGCTCTCGGCTGCGCGCTCTGGGAGTCGGTCGATGTCGTCCTCTCGGGCATCAACCTCGGGCCGAATCTCGGAAACTCGATGTGGCACTCCGGAACGCTTGCCGCGGCCAAGCAGGCATCGCTGCTCGGGATGAGGGGGATCGCCTTCAGCACGCCGGTGGAGCGGGACGAACCGAAGTTCAAGAAGCTCAAACCCTACGTCGAGCGCGTCCTCGAGATTCTCCTGCCAGCCACCGAGTTCGGTCTGGTCAACGTGAACCTTCCGGAAGACCCTCAGGGAATCGAATGGACCTCGCAGTCCGTGCGCCAGTATGACGGTCGCGTCGTCGCCGGGCACGATCCGATGGGTCGGGAACACCACTGGATCACCGTCGTGCCGATGGAGGAGGCGGAGGAAGGCACTGACCGCTGGGCTGTAAGCCGGGATCTGGTGTCGATTACGCCACTTCAGCTCGACCTTACCGATCACGCGACGCTGGAGAGCGCGCGCAGGAAGTACAGGGTGAAGTAGGGTCCTGATGGGATGGTCAGCGAGTCGACGGTCATCACGCGGCGTAGTGCTCTTCGTCACGAGCTACTGGATTGGCATCGCGGTAACCTGAATGGCCATACAGACAAGTGCTGCACAGTGGCCCGCCCGACCGCGTCATTAGGCGCGTCACGAACGGTAAAACTCGTTTACGTCCTGTCTCCCCGGATGCGACCACCCTACCGTGACGGGTGAATGTCCGAACCTCCTTACCGAAATCAGTCCTGCCGACGCGCCTATGCAGCGAGGCCGCTCTCCAGAAAGTCAGCGGTACGGCTGTATGGAAGAGGTTGCTTGGGTTTAAATATGTTGTGCTGCCAAATTGCCGCTACACTCTTCGTAAGCCGGCTCGAGAGTCGGCGACCAACGTGTGAAGGAGTCTGGAATGGTTCGTCGCGGTACAGTGCTGTTCTTCTGCGTTGTAGCTCTCCTCGCAGTCCCATTCTCGGCCCACGCTGCATGGACGGTGCTCGTCGACAACCAGGCCATCAGCACTCCGACGAGCGAGACGCGAAGTCTGCGTGCGATCGCAGTGACGCCCGACGGTACGCTGGTCTACGCTTCCTACATCCAGGGGACCAACAGCTCCGAGGTGATTGAGTACGACTCGACGACCGGCACCGAGCTGCGGTCGTTCAGGGTCAGCACCGCCGAGCCGGCAGTGTCGATTGCGGTCGACGACCGCGGGATCATTTATGCCGGGCGGGCCGTGAGCAACTCGGCAAGCGCCCCGCCGGTCCGGATCTTCAGTTCGAATCCCACCTTCGTGCTGCTCTCCGAGATCTTCATGGCTACCAACGCCGCCGATGCCTTCGGACACGACAAGCGCCCGCGCGGGATCAAGGCCGTGAAGCTGGGAATCGACTACTACCTGTACACGGCCGGCGCGAGCAGCACGAGCGGGTACATCAACCGCTTCAACGTCAACGACCCCTCGAACCCGGTGGCTGATAACACGTTCTCGGGTGACGGGCTGGTGGACCTCGTGCCGCTCGACGCTACCGCGGTGAACCTCCGCGGGCTCGACGTGGCAGCCGACGGGACGATCTACGTCGCCTCGATCGACGGTAAAATCTTTAAGGTCTCTCCCGACCTCCTGACGATCACGTCGGCGACGATGCCGGATTCGCGCCCGGCGCACGACGTGGCGCTCGACGGAGCGCTGCTCTACGTCTCGATCTACGATGGCGCGAGCTCCCGCGTCGAGGTCTACAACGCAACGACCCTCGCGCACGTGGAGACGATCGACGTGCTGACCGAGTCGGGGACCACGCGCGGAAGCGCTGAAGGCTTCCCCGGAATCGAGGTCGGTCCCGACGGTCGCGTCTTCGTCGCCGATCAGCTCTACCTCTCTGCGTCGCCGAATTTCCACGACCGTATCTTCGTGTCGTCAGCAGCGGCCCCGACGATCGACTCGGTGACTCCCACCAGTGGCCCGACCGCAGGCGGAACCGCGGTGACGATCGAAGGCTCAAACTTCCAGAGCGGCGCGACCGTCACGTTCGGTACCGATCCGTGTACGGGCCTGATCGTGGTCGACGCCGAGACGATCACCTGCACGACCCCGGCGCACGCCGCGGGCCTGGTTGACGTGACGGTGACGAACCCCGATACGCAGAGCGACGTGCTCGAAGACGGGTTCACGTTCGTCGCACCGGCTCCGACGATCGACTCGGTGACTCCCACCAGTGGCCCGACCGCAGGCGGAACCGCGGTGACGATCGAAGGCTCAAACTTCCAGAGTGGCGCGACCGTCACCTTCGGCACCGATCCGTGTACGGGCCTGATCGTGGTCGACGCCGAGACGATCACCTGCACGACCCCCGCGCACGCCGCAGGCACGGTCGATGTGACCGTGACGAACTCCGATACGCAGAGCGACGTGCTCGAAGACGGGTTTACGTTCGTCGCACCGGCCCCGACGATCGACTCGGTGACTCCCACCAGTGGCCCGACCGCAGGCGGAACCGCGGTGACGATCGAAGGTTCAAACTTCCAGAGCGGCGCGACCGTCACGTTCGGTACCGATCCGTGTACGGGCCTGATCGTGGTCGACGCCGAGACGATCACCTGCACGACCCC
>DASVLC010000142.1:0-11458 GCA_036385045.1 Thermoanaerobaculia bacterium
TGGCTGCGCACCAGGTCCACGATCTTCTCGTCGGAGATGCGGGCCGAGCCGAAGGTGTTCACCGAGACCGAGACCGGTTCGGCGACGCCGATGGCGTAGGCGAGCTGGAGCTCGACTTCGTCGGCCACGCCCGCGGCGACGAGATTCTTCGCGATGTAGCGCGCCATGTAGCAGGCGGAGCGATCGACCTTGGTGGGATCCTTCCCGGAGAATGCGCCACCGCCGTGCCGCCCGCGGCCGCCGTAGGTATCGACGATGATCTTACGGCCGGTCAGACCGGTGTCACCCTGCGGTCCCCCGATGACGAAGCGGCCGGTCGGGTTGATGTGGAACACCGTCTCGTCGTCGATCAGTTCGGCCGGCACCACCGGGTGGATCACCTTCTCGATGACCGCGTCGCGGAGGTCGCGGCTGCTGACGTTGGGCGAGTGCTGCGTCGAGATGACGATGGCGCTTGCCCTCACGGGGCGCTTTCCGTCGTACTCGATCGTCACCTGAGACTTACCGTCAGGACGGAGGAAATCGAGCTCGCTCGACTTCCGCACATCGGTCAGACGGCGAACGAGTTTGTGAGCGAGCATGATCGGGAGCGGCATCAGCTCAGGCGTCTCGCGGACGGCGAAGCCGAACATCATTCCCTGGTCCCCGGCGCCTCCCGTATCGACACCCTGCGCGATATCCGGCGACTGGGGGTCGATCGACGAGATGACGGCGCACGTCTCGCTGTCGAAGCCGTACTTCGCGCGCGTGTAGCCGATCTCGCGGATCGTGTTGCGAACGATCGACGGGAAGTCGACGTAGGTGCGGGTCGTGATCTCACCCGAGATCATCGCCAGGCCCGTCGTGACGAGCGTTTCACACGCGACACGGCCCGTCGGGTCTTCTGCCAGGACTGCGTCGAGAATGGCATCCGAGATCTGATCTGCGATCTTGTCCGGATGTCCCTCGGTGACGGACTCCGACGTAAAAAGGGTCTTGTGATTCGCCATGGTTGCGTGTGCTCCTTGAGGAAAGCGAAAGAATCGGGGCATCCTAGCAAACAACGCCCCGAACGTGTAGCCATCAGAGCCCGTGGGCAATGCGTTTGCACAGCTCGCCTGCGATGCTAAGCACCAGAAACCTCGGCGCCTACCGGGACCTCCTCCTCCTTTTCGTCCGCTACGGGCGAAAGGACTTCCGCCTGACCCTGACGACGGAGGACTTTCTCTCGGGGCAATCTGAGGAGACCGACGTCGAGCCTGACGTGCAGGAACGGGCGCTCGCCTTTGCGAAGTCGCTCCGTGAAATGGGGCCCGCTTACGTCAAGTTCGGGCAGCTGCTGTCGACTCGGCCCGACATCGTGCCCCAGGAGTACATCCTCGCCCTCGAGTCGCTCCAGGACGACCTCGACCCCTTCTCGTTCGGCGATGTCGAACGGATCGTCGAAGAGGAGCTCGGCGTCAGGATTTCGAAGGCGTTCGAGTCGTTTGAAGCCACTCCGCTCGCCGCGGCCTCTCTCGGGCAGGTTCACCGTGCGGTCCTGCGCGACGGACGCGAGGTGGTCGTCAAGGTCCAGCGTCCGGACGTCCGCGAACAGGTGCGTCACGATCTCGAGGTCTTCACGGAAATCGCTCAGGAGCTCGAGCGCCACACGGACCTCGGTCGAAAGATGAATC
The DNA here is from genome assembly GCA_036385045.1 of Thermoanaerobaculia bacterium. Taxonomy (GTDB): domain Bacteria; phylum Acidobacteriota; class Thermoanaerobaculia; order Gp7-AA8; family Gp7-AA8; genus QHVT01. The sequence continues at coordinate 1,656 of DASVLC010000142.1, forward strand.
TGGTCGGATCGATCGAACAGGCGCGCGTGGTGATGTACAGCGAGCTCAACTACCTTCACGAGGCGCGTAATACAGAGACCCTGCGTCAGAACCTCGAGTCCTTTCCGCAGATCTACATCCCCCAGGTCATCCACGACCTCACCACCTCACGCGTGCTGACCACCGAGCTCGTTCGCGGGCGCAAGGTCTCGAAGATCACGCCGCTGGCCCTGATCGATGCGAACTACGCCGAGCTGGCGGCCGTGCTGACGCAGGCCTACCTGAAGCAGATCTGCGTCGACGGTATCTGGCACAGCGATCCGCACCCCGGAAACATCTTCGTTCGAAGCGAGGACGGAACCAGCGAGCTGGTTCTGCTCGACTTCGGAATGGTGAGCCGGATCAGCCACGAGTTCCAGGACGAAGTCATCAAGCTGTTGCTCGCGATTTCGTCGAACCGCGGAGCGGAAGTCGCGGACGCCTGCATCCGCATCTCAGAACCGCAGGAGGGCTTCGACGCGGCCAGATTCACGCGCGAGATTTCCGGGGTCGTCGCCGCCGTCCACGATGCGAATGCCCGTGACGTCAACACCGGCCAGCTGATCTTCAATGTCATCGCGATCGCAAACAACAACGAGCTGAAGGCACCGTCCGAACTGACGATGCTCGGCAAGACACTGCTTCACCTCGACGGGATTACGAGGAAGCTCGACCCGGAGTACGACCCACAGCGAGTCATCCGTGAGTATGCCGAGCAGATGATCAGTCAGAAGCTCGCCCAGAAGTTCAATCCCAGAAACTTCTATCCGGCGATGCTCGACCTCAACCAGCTGATCCTGGACTTGCCGCACCGCGCGCGTGAGATCGTCGATCTGACCGCTGCCGGCAGACTCTCGTTCGGCATCAAGCTCAGTCAGGCCGAGGAGTTCCTGAGCGGGATGCACAAGATCGCGAACCGCATCACAGTCGGGGTCGTGATCGCTGCGCTGCTCGTGTCGTCATCGTTGATGATGCGAGTGGAGACGACGTTTCGCATCTTCGGCTACCCGGGAATCGCCATCCTCGGCTATGTCCTGGCGTCAGCCGCTGCGTTCTACCTGATCCTCTCGACGTTTCTGCACGATCGGAAAGATCAGGAACGGGCGAACGTGAAGGGGAAGTAGGGCGTTCACTCGGCTGAGCGCCGCATAACGGGAATGGCGCGCCGGCAGGCGAGGCAGCTTCACTCGTGCTGGCTCTGAGCGTGACTGAGTACGAGCTTGCGAGGCCCCTCGCTTGCCCACCCGCACGCCCGCTCGGGGTGACGGGGGGTGAATTCTCCACTTCTGGTAGACGACAGGAAGGAAGAATCCGCATGAGACGCATGACTCAAGCAACGCTCGCTCGCCCGGACGTCACCCCGAGCGGGTGGTTGGGCGGGCATGCGAGGGGCCTCGCAAGCTTTTACTAGGTAACTTCCCGGGCAAGGTGACGCACCGAGGTGGGCGAGTTATCGGCAGCCAACGGGGGCCCTATCTGGCGACCTCTCCGGCGCCCCAGCCGGGGCGCGGACTCGTTACCCCACGCCGTTCCGGTGGCGTCGCTGCGCTTCCACCACCAGCTACCATCGGTCGCGCCTACGGCGCGTTGTCACCTCTGCTCACGTCTCGTCTCCTGTCCTACCGCATCTCCAGGCTGTTGAAACCCCGATGATCGGCAATCTGCCGTTCGACACTCTCGAAGATGTAGACCTCCGTGCCTACGGGAACTTCTTTCCACATGACCTTGAGCATGTCGAGTGGGAGTCGGATGCAGCCGTGCGTCGCCTTCTTCCCGATTGACTTCGGATCGTTGGTTCCATGAAGCATGACCCGATCTCCGAGGTCGAACGCATACTTGCCCATCGTGCCGCGCTCCTTGCGTAAAGGTGAGTCTGCCGGCGGCACCGGCTTCCCAGCCTCGACGAACGCCCAGTCAGGCTTTGTCCACACCGGGTCGACGACTTTCCGAACGACCGTGTGTCTGCCACGCGGAGTGCGGAACCACCAGACCTGTCTCCCCTTCCTCAGGATCTTGTCCGACCCGGTAGCGGCGCGCGACTTACGGATGAGCTCCCCATCACGGAACAGGTAGACCTGATTGGTGGAGACGTCCACGGTTACGATCGTCCCTTCACGAGGAGCCTCCGGAGGCAGACCCTCGATCTCGGTGGCCGACAGCGGAGCCGCGACGATCAGCATGGTGAGCAACAGAAAGGACAGCAGTCCTGCGGTTCGCAAAACGATTCCTCCCGGCAAAGTCATTACGAATAACTACTGCGAAGCCGGGGCCAGAATCGGGAGGTGCTTCAGCGAGGATCGGGGGCTGAGCCCCGCAGACGGCGAAGGACTGAGCGGAAGCGCCAGACGCCCGCGGACATCGCAGCGGCTCCTGCGAGCATGAGCAGCAGGCCGGTGCTGATCGCGACCCTGCCGTCGACGAAATGCGCAATCGCAAAGCCACCCGCAACGATCGTGAGGCCGGTTCTGACATAGGCCAGAAGGGTCCGCTCATTGGCGAGCAGCGTCCGCTCGAGTGCAAGGTGGTCGCGAAGCTTGGTGTCTTCAGCCATTGGGGTCGACGCGAAAGGGCGTCGCTGGTGGCCCCGAGAGGACTCGAACCTCCGACAAACGGTTTAGGAAACCGCTGCTCTATCCAGCTGAGCTACGGGGCCAGCGGACGCCGTAACGAACCATAGCACGCCCCTCTTCCCGTATCACGCGCCGCGATCAGCGACGAGAAACACGCCGTGCTGGCGAACCTCATCGGACGTTGAGGATGGCTCCCGATCTCCTTGTGCTAACCTCCGCGCCGTGGAAATCTGGACGGCGTTTTTTCAGTCGGGGTGGGTGGGGAAGTCCGTTCTCGCCATCCTTCTCTTCTTCTCTGTCGGGTCATGGGCAGTGATGTTTGCGGTCTCGCAACGTTTCCGTCGGTCAGAGCAGGCGACCCGGCGGTTCATCCCTCTTTTTCGCAAGGCCAGACGTCTCGCCGACGTGCAATCGGCGCTCGCAGCACTGACCGCCTCATCGCTCGTAGGGCTGTTTCGCGCCGGGTATGCGGAAATCGAGGCGCAACTCGCACACGCGCACGAAGGCGAGCAGACCGTTCGCTCGCTGGACAGCGTCGAACGCTCGTTGATCCGGGCGACCCGCATCGAGGTCGCACGTCTGTCGCGATTTGTCCCGTTTCTCGCAACCACCGCAGCGGCAACCCCTTTCATCGGTCTTTTTGGCACTGTGTGGGGAATCATGGGCGCATTCGGCAACATCGGCGCGACCGGTTCCACGTCGATCACCGCCGTCGCTCCGGGCATCAGTGAGGCATTGATCAACACCGCGGCGGGGCTGTTCGCCGCAATCCCGGCGCTCATTGCCTACAACCATTTCGTCCAGAGACTCCGGCAGGCCCGGGGCGAAATGGAAGATTTCACACTCGAGTTTCTGAACCTGACAGAACGAAACTTCATGTAGGGGCATGCGCCACAGGTCACGGCAAGAATCAGCACCTCCCACCAGGAACGCAACCGGCAGTGCTCTCCTGGCGTAGTTACCTGATGACTCTTTCATGCGTCTAACCTACGACTCGCCTCGTTCGAGCCGGTGATCGGAAGATCTGCAACTCCACGCCACGCGGCATGTCCGGTGGCGGGCGCCGCAGATCTCCGCCGGCCGCGCAGGCGTTTACGACAAGGAGCTCCATGGCGTTCCGAATGCGTGACAGCGACGATCTTGGCGACATGGCGGAGATCAACGTCACTCCGCTCGTCGATGTGATGCTCGTGCTGCTCATCATCTTCATGATCACGGCACCGATGCTGACGCAGGGACTCGATGTTGCACTCCCCGAGGCCGAAGGGCGGAGTTTCGAGCTGGCGTCGAACAACCCTTCGAAAGTGACGATCAATTCGGCGGGTGCGGTGTACGTCGACGGAACGGCCGTGGGATCAGAGGACCTGGAACTTTCTCTCGGTCCGATGCTTCGATCGAAACGGATCAAGCGTGCGCTGCTGGAAGCGGACGAAACGGTCCCCTACGGCCGCGTGATCGCGGTACTCGACGTGATGAATCGGGCGGGAGTGGAGCAGTTGGGCATGATCACGAGACCGGGAGAGGACCGTGCGGGATCCGGTCGCTGACGTACTGGCGCAACGCGCGGCAATGGACCGCGGAACGGGTGGCTCTCTCGCCATTTCGCTGCTGCTGCACGCCGGGCTCGCCGGTATGGCGGCGTACGCCGCCTTCCACTCACCCGCGCCACAGGGCGTGCGGATGGTGAACATCCAGTTCGCGAACGCACCGGCGACGCCCGCACCCCGCGCCGCTGCACCAGCTGCACCGAAACCGGCGGCCCCCGCACCTCCGCAACCGGCGATCGCAGAGCCGGTGCCGAAAATAGCGGAACCGAAACCTGTGGCTCCCGCCAAGACGGTGGCCGCGCCAGAGAAGAACACGGTCCCCCTCTCGCCTTTCGGCCAGTCAGCGAAGAAGGGATCAGAGACTCCGGCAGCCGAAACGCCGAAGGCAGTGCCCGCTCCACCATCGGTTGGCGGCGTCGGCACAACCACGACTGACGTGCCGATCGGCGGATCGGGCGTCACAGGGCTCGAGGGCGGAGACTTCCCCTACACGCTTTACATCGATGGGATGCAGCGCCGCATCGGCAACAACTGGTTCCGGCCGCAGGTGAGCTCCGGTACGACGGCGGTCATTTACTTTCGCATCCAGAGGGACGGAACGATCACCGATCCCCGCATTCAGACCTCGAGCGGTAACAGCGCCTTCGATCGTGCGGCGATCAGCGCCGTCCGAAGCTCCACCCCTCTCAACCCTCTTCCGTTCGCCTACAACGGAACCTACCTCGGAGTGCACCTGACATTCAGATGACGACCTTCTCTCGAATTGCGATCGTTTTCCGCTCTGCCGCCGGCGCATTTGCGCTTGCGGCCCTCTCTCTGCTGATTGCGCCATCGGCGTTCGCGCAGACCGACATCGGCGTGGAAATGCGGCCCGAACATGCGGCACAGATCATCCGCATGGCGGTCCCATTCCCCGAGTTGAATCCGGTTGGTGCACCAGCACCCTCTCCGGTCTCGCCCACGAAGGTTCGCGAAGGATTCTTCGGCCCGCTGACTCGGGACATCGCCTATTCGGGTCTGTTCGCGATCGCACCGATTCCTCCCGGCGTGCCGATCACACCCGACGTCCTCAAGCGGATCGAGGCGCAGTTCCATTTGCGAATCAATATCTGGATCGAGGGTGACGACTACATCGTTGAAGGACGCCTGATCGATCAGAGCGGAGCCGAACAGCTGAAGAAGCGTTACCGATCGCCGGAGCCCGCTCTCGCGCGCACCGCCCATATGCTCGCCAACGAACTGGTTCGACTCTTCAACAACCAGCCTGGCGTCTTTCTGACCCAGATCGCGTTCGCCTCGAACAGAACAGGCAACTGGGAGATCTGGCTGATGGACTGGGATGGTGCGAACCAGCGCCAGATCACGAGTCATCGTGCCCTGTCGATCCTGCCGAGCTGGTCGCCGGACAACGAGCGAATGGTCTACACCTCCTGGGTCCGCGGCACCAGCGACATGTACATCATCAACCGGCGTGGCGGAGGTCGTCTTCGCCTCGATACCGGTCTGTCACTCAACACCTCGGCAACCTTTTCGCCGGTCACCAACGACATCGCCTTCGTCGGATCGGTCAGCGGCAATCCCGACATCTATCTGATCCGCGATGACGGAACGAACATTCGACGCCTGACGACGACGAGCTCAATCGAATCAACGCCGGAATGGAGTCCCAACGGCCGCCAGATTTCGTTCACCTCCGGCCGCAGCGGCAGCCCTCAGATCTACGTCATGGACGCCGAGGGAACCAACGTACGGCGAATCTCGCACGAGGGAACCTGGAACGATGACGCGGTCTGGGCGCCGGATGGAGAGCGGATCGCGTACACCTCGCGGGTCGCCGGCCGGTTTCAGATCCGGATTGCGAACCTGATCACCGGGGAGAGCCGTATCATCGCCGGTACAGGTTCGAACGAACAACCGAGCTGGTCGCCGGACGGCCGCTGGATCGCTTTCATGTCGAATCGAAGCGGGCGCTGGCAGATCTACCGGATGAGGACGGATGGGAGCGATCTCCTCCAGCTGACATTCGAGGGGCAGAATAAGGAGCCGGATTGGTCGAAGAAGCCCGAATGAGCCCTTGCGGCTCAGAGTCTGCTTACTGACAGCATCAGCAAAGAAACGTCGAATAGCCGGCGACGCCCTACACGGCGCAATTGATATCATCAGGTGAGGGAGTGGAACGCAATGAATAAGAAGCTGAATATCCTCGTCATGTTACTGGTCTTCACGATGACCCTGCTTCTCCCGGCGTGTCGTTCGAGCCGGAAGACCGTCCCGGCGCCCGTGCCCGATGCGACGCAGACCGCGCCTGCAGTACCGGCGCCTCCGCTGCCGTCCGATACCGCCGTCTCCGAGCCCCGCGATTTCGTCGATGAGACCCCGCGGGAAGAGACGTTCCCCGCCGACATCGAACAGCTCAATCGCTACGTCCAGGAGCGCGGCTACATCCGCGATGCCTTCTTCAACTATGACGAGGCCGGACTCGACTCGGCTGCACAGGCGGCGCTGACCGCATCGGCCAACTGGCTGCGCGGCCGTGAAGGAATCGCCTACAACCTGCTGATCGAAGGCCACTGCGACGAGCGTGGCACCGAGCAATACAACCTCGCCCTCGGTGATCGCCGCGCAAATGCGGCCCGCGACTTCCTCGTCACCATGGGGGTCGACAGCCGGAGAATCCGCACCGTCAGTTACGGTGAGGAACGTCCATTCGCCTCCGGAAGCAACGAGAGTGCGTGGTCCCAGAACCGGCGCGCGCATCTCGTACTCGTGAGATAGCCTATGAAAACTCTTCGCTCTGTATGGATTCTGGCCGCGGCGACTCTCGCCGCGGCCGGATGCGTGTCGACGTCCGACTTCGAACAGACCCAGCATCAGGTGGCTGAGCTGCAGGACCAGATCGCCAATATCAGCCGCACGACCTCGAGCAAGGCAGAAGTCCAGGACGTGAATGTCCGCATCGCCGAGCAGACCGAAATGCTGCTCCGGTCGAATGCGACGCTCGTCGGCAAGGTGGACGACATCGAATCACGAATCCAGAGTTCCCAGGGTTCGCTCGAACAGTCTGCCCACCGGATGGACCGCCTGGCACAACAGCTGGCTCAGGTACAGCGCGAGCTCGAAGAGCTGCGAGCGCGAGTGGCTTCGCTTCACCCTGGTGCCATCAGCGGAGGGGCCAGCAGCAGCGAGGTCACCGTACCGGCCACCGCTCCTTCGGCCGATCCCTCGCAGATCTATCAGGCAGCCTATCGCGACTACCAGAGGGGCAACTTCGACCTCGCGATCGAAGGGTTCACCGAGTTCATCGCTTCGAGCCCCGAATCCGACCTGGCAGACAACGCGGCCTACTGGATCGGTGAAAGCCTTTTCTCTCAGAAGAAATATCGGGACGCCATTGCACAGTTTGACACCGTCGTCACCCGCTATCCGCGGTCGGACAAGGTTCCCGGTGCCCTGCTGAAGAAAGGGTACTCGTACATCAGCCTCGGGGAGAGAGCACAAGGAATTGTGCAGCTCCAGTACGTGGTTCACGAACATCCGAGGTCGCAGGAAGCGGCACTCGCTCGACAGAGGCTGAGCCAGCTCGGCGTCGAAACAAGGTAAGATACGCAATCCCGGACTGAGGATGGCCGATCAACGGCCGCCCTCCAAATTCAACGAAATCACAGCAGGAGCAGATACATGGCGAATATTGCCTCGGCCGAGAAGCAGAGACGGCAGGCCGAAAAGAGAAAGGCGCGCAACCGCGCAGGGAAGTCGAGCCTGCGCACGACGCTCAAGAAGGTGCGTGCCACGATCAGCGGCGGCGACGCCGACAAGGACGTCCTCTCGACCAGCTACTCGGCGATCGACCGTGCAGCCAAGACCGGTCTGATCAAGGTCAACACCGCGAACCGCTACAAGTCGCGTCTCGCCGCCGCCTCCAAGCGCGCAGCAGCCGAGTAATCCTTCCTTTTCTCAAGGCTCTGAGGTTCCCCGGGGTTTCCCGGGGTGCCTTGGCTTTGCCGTTGACTGCGGTCAGTCGCGGGCTGACGGCGCTGACGGAAGCAGCGGGTTTTTCTGTAGCGCAGGCGTCCTCGCCTGCCGTACCGCGGACGTCCTCGTCCGCACGCGGGCGTCTCGCCCGACGGGTTACGTCGAACGCACGACACGTGAGGAGACGCGCCCGGGAGAAACTCCCGATGTTCGATGCGACTTTCTGCGCGGACAGTTGATCTCGTTGCGCGCGAAGGCGCGCAGGACAATCTTGCCCCCGGCTCTGCCGGGGAGAACAGCGGCGATGTCAGGTGCGGCCGCGCAGGCGGCCGCCACAACTCGTGCGGCCTCCTGTGGTGACCGCCTCCGCGGTCACGAGTCCCAGTGCCCACTTTCCCCCCGGCCAAGCCGGGGGCCAGATTGTGAAGGGCGCCTTCGCGCATGATGAACTCGCGTTTCTCTCCATCAAGCGCGCCGCAGGCCGGCGTCATTCGCGTCTTTGGTCGTCGAGTGCCCGGTTGACGAGGGGGCGCGTAGTGATTTCGCGATCGCTCGTTCTTCCGTAGAAACACCTGCGCGGGGCGAGACGCCCCGCTGCGGACGAGGACGTCCGCGGTACGGCGGACGAGACGTCCGCGCTACAGACACCCTCGAGCTTGCAGCGTCCCCTACGCCACCACCGGCTCGCGGTACTGGATCTCGTAGAGGCGCCGGTAGAGCCCTGCCTGCTGCATCAGTTCCTCGTGCGTGCCGAACTCGCGGATCTCTCCATGATGGAAGACGAGGATCATGTCGGCGGAGCGGATGGTCGAGAGTCTGTGGGCAATGACGATCGAGGTACGCCCCTCGAGCAGTGTCTCGATTGCGTCCTGGATCAGCACTTCCGTCTCGGTATCGATCGAGGAGGTCGCCTCATCCAGGATCAGTACGGGAGGGTTATAGGCGAGGGCACGTGCGAACGAGAGAAGCTGCTTTTCTCCGACCGACAGGCCTGCCCCGCGCTCTCTCACCACCGAGGCATAGCCGTGCGGCAGCCGTGAGATGAACCGGTCGGCCTGGACGCGAACTGCCGCGATCCGGATTTCTTCCTCGGAGATGGCCCGGTCGCCCAGCGAGATGTTCGCGGCGACGTCGCCCGTGAAGAGAAAGAAATCCTGTTGCACGATGGCGAACAGGCGCCTGAGAGACTCCGTTTTGTACTTCCGGATCTCGATCCCATTGACCAGGATCTCCCCTCGCTGCGGCTCGTAGAACCTGAGTAGCAGAGAGGTGACGGTGGTCTTCCCGGCGCCGGTGTGACCGACGAGCGCCACTCTTTCCCCACGCCGGACGACGAACGAGACGTTCTTCAGTACCCACTCTTCTTCGTTGTAGGCGAACCAGACGTTCCGGAACTCGAGCGTCTCGATCTGCGTCGCTTCGAGGGTACCCTCGTCGTGAATCTCCACCGGCGTATCGAGCAGTCGGAACACCCGTTCGCTGGCCGCCATCGCGGCCTGGAGAATGTTGTACTTCTCCGACAGGTCCGAGATCGGCTGGTAGAAGCGCTGCGAATACTGAAAGAAGGCGACGAGCGCCCCGATGGAGAGCGTTCCCTGAATGACCTGCCCGCCCTCATCCCAGACGATCAGCGCGAGACCGATCGTCTCGATCAGCTCAATGACCGGGTAGAACACCGAGTAATAGAAGATCGAAT
>DASVLC010000143.1:0-6367 GCA_036385045.1 Thermoanaerobaculia bacterium
ACGCGACCGTCCCGAAGCATCGCCGCCGAGGCATCACGGCGCGGGGCGCTGAGCCGCAGGTCGAGAGCCTGGAACGAGGCGCCGTCGAACAGTTCGATCGTTCCGGCTGCGTCACCACCTGCGATGACGACACGCCCGTCAGTGAGCGCAACCGCTGCATGGCCGCTGCGGGGAGTCGTGAGCCGCCCTCCGATCGAGAACGATCTCGTTTGCGGATCCCATACCTCGACCGAGTCGAGTGCGATCTCGCCACTACGGCCGCCCGCGATCAGTACGCGGCCGTCCGGAAGCAGCGTTGCCGAGTGACCGGCACGAGGGAACGCCATGGTGGCTCCGCGGCTGGTCGTACCGGCTTGCGGATCGAAAACTTCCGACCGTGCGACGGCGCCGGATCCTCTCTCCCCTCCGACGATCAGCACACGCCCGTCAGACAGGAGAGTCGCCGTCTGACCGGAGAGCGCGAGCCTCGCCGCCGGGCCATCGCCACGCATCCGCGCAACGGCGATTCCGGCGCTGAGACAGACGGCAAGCAGCGTAATGATTCCGAAAAGACGGAGCGATCCCGAACGGGATGGCGACACATTGCGAAGCATGGACTCTCCTTGGACGACCTTGCTGGGGACCGCAATAAGGATAGGGGTTTCCAGCTCCTTTGTCGAGACTAGCCGGCAGGTTTGGAAACCCACTGTCCTGCTTTTCCAGGCAGCAGCAGATTGCGTCAAAAAGCACGCGCGTCATGGCGCGAACCGGTGGTAAGCCTGAGGTTGCCTTCGAGCGCGAAAAACAAACCGCGCCGCAGGTAGCGGCGCGGTCTGGTGTTGACAACCAGGAACCCCCGCTCAGGGTGCCGGCGTGCCCTCGCCTCCGGACGGCGGCGTATAAACGAGACCGTCCGCGCCGGTCGTCGTCACTCCAGGCGGAAACGGCGTCCCTCCCTCAGGGGTTGCAGGAGACGTAAGTATCTGGTTCGAGCCGATCACAGGAATCGGCGGCACCGGATTGATCCTCGTCGGCGACCAGAACATCGGCGAGTACGGAATACCGTCCTTGTCTCTGATCGTGTAGGAGTTGTCGACCTGCATCAGGTACGGTACGAGCGCGATCTGCTCGGCAGTCGCTGTCCCCGGATCAGTAGTCAGGGGACCGAGCTGGCGGCATCGGCCGGCGTCGTACCGCTCCGAAGCCCATTCGGACGCGGGATAGTTGGTGATCGTCGGATCATAGCCGGGCGTCAGAGGCGGACTGGTGCTCTCGCTCCCATAGGCGCGATACAGGAGTCCGTTGGGTCCCATCGCAAACGCGACCGCCTGCAACGTGTAGTAATCCGACACCGGATGACCGTACCCTGCTACTCCAGCGGGCGTCATAGACCACGGCAGGAACTGCGTCGCCGCGGCTGCTGCCGTCGTCGGATCGAGGATCCAGCGGACGCTGCCAGTGCAGTTGATCGAGTCCGAAAAATAGAGCCGTTGGCGTGTCGTGAAGCCACCATTGGTCTCGGCACGCACCCCAAGAATGGCCGCCTCGTTCGTGTCCACCCGATAAATGCGGACAGGCCCCTCATTGCCGACGAACGAGTCGGTGCGGGTAATGTGGCTCCCGTCGCTGTCGTAAACGACGACGTGCTTGCCGCCAAGCGGGTCGATCCTCGAGATCATCCACCGCTGAAACAGAGAGATACCAAAAATGATGACCGCCGCGAAAATCGAGAGGAGGAGAAGCAATTCGAGAGTCAGGACAAAACCTGACTCTTTTCCCCGCCGTCCGTTTCCGACAGCGCGACCACACCTGCTGCTGAAGTGGTTCTTACTCTCTCGGGATCGCAGAGCTATCCCCCTTCCTTGATCTTGACTACCACGTTTCATTCCCTGCGCGGTCTGCGCCGCTGCCCCTGATGCGAACAGCGCAGGTAAAGGCACTTCTCCGCGGCCAACGCCTCGGTGAACGTTCCGATACGACCTTCCCACGGAGGGAGGGGCAATCCTCTTGTGGAACCCATTTTGTTCAGTTGGACCTCTTGTGGACCGGGGACTCGCCACCAAGCATAGCTCCGAACCGCGTCGCGCGCCAACTAGAAATGTAATTCCGGCGCTCGAACCGGGCAGGGAGTGTCGCGAGTCAGTCGCTTTCCGGCCTTCATCGAGCAGGCGGCGTCAGCGGGTGTCGTTGATTCTGACTTTGCGGCTGAGCCCGGCCCAGTAGATGAGGTAGTAGCCGAGCACCGCGGCACCCGCGGCCATGGACCCGGCAGCGCCCGAGGCAGCGAGCCACGATTCGTCGCCCGGAGTCGTGCTCCAGGCATTCCAGGCGCGCCAGAAGCCGTAAATGATTCGCGAAGCCACTACCACTGTGATGAGCAGAATCAGCCAGCGATTCGGCGTGTAGTGCACGCCCGCGGGGGTCGTTTCCCAGCGACTGAGTAGAAGACCGAAACCTCCGAGGAGAAAACCGGAGGCAAAACCGAGAAGCGTGTAACGGAACGCATCCGGAATCCAGCGGTTGCCAACGGCTGCACTGACAAGCAGCAGGGTCGACGACAGCGCGGTGGCGTAGAAGTTCAAAGTGACCATCCAGCCCCACGCGCGTCTTCGGGTCGCACCGGCTCGAAACCGGATCACGATACCGAGAGGAAGCATGATCGCCATGAAGAGCACCATGCCCAGCAGCAGAAGCAGGATGACGAGAAGGAGCGGCACCCGCTCATTGAAGTCGAAAGAGAGGCAGGAGTGAAAGGAAAAGGACTCGAACATCTTCGAGACCAGCCGAATCGATAGCCGAAGAACGTGGAATTCCGCCGAGTCCCGCCGAGGTTCGCTTCAGCCATGCGGACTGCATTTGCGAAATCCCGGCTGAAGCAATTCTTCGCTGCCTTCGTCGCTGGAGGGGTGCTGCTCGCGTGCGGCGGCAATGCGGATACCAGCGCTACCTCCCTGACGCCGGTTGCGCACAATCAACAGTTCGCAACGATCACGGCCGAGGATCTGAACCAGAGACTTCAGGCGTCCGGCGAAGCTCCTCTGGTGGTCGACGTCCGCGAGCCTGACGAGTTCGAGAAAGGCCACATCGCCGGTGCGATTCTCGCGCCGCTCGGAAACGTCGAGCAGAATCTCAGCGGCGTTCCGAAAGACCGCGAGATCATTCTCGTCTGTCGCAGCGGAAGGCGAAGCGGCATCGCCGCAGAGCGGCTCACCGCTCGCGGATACACCGACCTCACGAACATGCAGGGTGGAATGCTCGCCTGGGAAAAGCGCGAGTACCCGGTGATGAAGCCTACTCCCTGAGCTCTGAAGCCTCGCGCATGAGTGCTTCGTACGCTTCTGCTGCCTGCCGCTCGTAATCCTCTGCCTGCTTCAGCGCAGTTGCAGCATCGTCGCGCCTACGAGCCGCTTTCTCCGGCTTTCCGGCAGCTTCCGCCTCGGTTGCCTCGCGCTGACGCGCTTGCGCCCTCGCGCGTTTCGCCTCTGCCTTCTGCAAAAGCGCGTCGCGTTTTCCGCTGGCTTTCGCTTCGCGAGAATCGGCTTTCTCCGCGCGACGTTCCTTCCGCGCTTCCTCTCCCAGCGGAGAGCGCGTGCTGTACGTTCCGTAATCCGACCGGATCGTGACGGCGCTGCCGGGGCGGAGTGCGAGACGGATCCGAAGGTCGCCTGATCCGGTCCTGATCCGGAGCGGATCGGACCCGGCCGAAACCATTGACGCCAGCCCCTCCGTTCCGGTGACATACGAGCCGGAGACCTGCTGTGCGCGAATCCCCGCTTGCGGGGCCGGCGCGCTCCCCTCGATTCTCAGAGTCGAACCATTGACCGAGACGGCGACCTCATGACTACCCGACCCGTCGATATCGAGCGATGGCGTGTCCGCGGAATCGAGAACGAACTCAGCAAGAGCAACCGAGCGAAGCTCGACTGCGTTGACCCCATCGAGTTGACGGGCCAGATCGGGATCCGAGGGCATCTCACACCTCCGTTTGGTCGCAAGGCATGCGACCGGTTTGCCGGGACTACAGGTCTTTTAATCTGGACCTGTCATCCCGAGCGTAGCGAGGGATCTGGCGGAGGGGCGGTGCGAAACACGAGCACCGTACCGCCCGCCCACCCAGATCCCTCGCTACGCTCGGGATGACAGGTCAACTTTAGCAACGAAACAATGTTGAACGGCACTGGAGAACGCTCATGCCATTCTCCTGCCCGTTACATTCGACCCGACGAAATCGTCCCGTCTTGAGAATCCCTCACGCTCGTGAGAGCCTGACGTCATGCGCGTATTGCTGCTGGCGGTCCCCCTTTTCGCTCTTTCTCTGTCCGCCCGCGAGATCCCGTTCGTCCCGGACGACACGCTGAAGGCAATCACCAGTGAGCTCTCTGGCGAGATGGCACTGCGGAATCTCGAAGGCATCGCACGGGAACATCGGATGCGTGGCTCGAAGGGATATCGCGCGGCGGCGGAACTCGTGGTCGCTGAGCTCGAGCGCTACGGTTATGGCGACGCGCGGATCGAGCAGTTCCCGGCAAACGGAACGATTTTCTACGGGACCCAGCGCTCGCGGCCCGCATGGAACGCGGAATTCGCGGAACTGTGGGAGACAGCTGCAGATGGCCGGCGAATCAGGCTCGCGGACTGGAGCTCGGAACCGCTCACGCTGGCGCAGGACAGCATCAGCGGCGAGGCTGCCGGGCTGCTCGTCGACGTCGGCGCCGGAACGGGCGCGTCGGATTACGAGGGGAAGGAAATCAAAGGCCGCTTCGTCCTCACCTCGTCACAACCTCAGGCGGTGGTACCGCTCGCTGTGGCGCGGCATGGTGCAGCCGGCATCATCAGCTACGCGCAGAACCAGCCCTCTGCCTGGTGGGGCGAAGATGAGAACCTCATCCGATGGGGCCATCTCGATACGTTTTCGTCGACTCCCGCCTTCGCTTTCATGACGACACTGAAACAGGCGCGAGCCTTTCAGCAGAGGCTCCGTGCCGGCGAGGAAATCCGGCTCGAGGCGGTGGTGAGGGCCGAGCAGACGACCGGCGCCTACGAGATTGCGATGGCGACCCTCCCAGGGTCCGACCCGTCGCTGGCGGCTGAGGAGATCGTCTACAGTTGTCATCTCGATCATCCGCGGCCCGGAGCGAACGACAACGCGAGCGGATGCGTCGCGATCCTCGAGGTCGCGCGGACTCTCCGAAAGCTGATCGACGAAGAGCGAATCGCTCCACCACTGCGGACGATCCGCTTCGTCTGGCCACCCGAGATCGAGGGGACTCTCGCGCTGTTGAACGCCAGACCGGCGATCCGCAGCGCTACGAAGGCAGCGATCCACCTCGACATGGTCGGCGGAGGCCCTGCGACGAAGGCGATGTTCCATGTCACGCGCGGACCTGCCAGCCTCCCCTCGTTCATTTACGACCTCGCAGCAGCCGTCGGCGAGTTCGCGAATCGCGAGACCGCTGCCTTCTCGATGACAGGCAGCGCGCGGTTTCCGATGATCGCGAATGGCGGTGGCAAAGAAGCACTGCAGGCGCGGATGGTGCCGCTGACGCTCGGCAGCGACCATCAGGTCTACAGCGACAGCTCGTTCCGGATCCCCTCCGTCTACCTCAACGACTGGCCCGACCGCTACATCCACACGAACGCCGACACGGCGGCGAACGTCGACCCGACGAAACTCGAAAGGGCCGCCTTCATCGCAGCCATGACCGGCTATGCCCTCGCCACTCTCACCGCGGACGACTTTCCTGCCGTCTGGAGCACCATGCAGCCTGCTGCACTGCGCCGTGCCGCGCGCGTGCTCGAGCTCGATCCCACCGAACGACCGAATGCTGCACGATTCGCATCGCTCTACGAGCGAGAGACCGCGAGGTCACTCGTTGATTTCACCGGAGGGACCTCTCTCACCGCCGCCATGACTCGCTTCCTCTCGCAACTCGACACCATCCTTGCCGCTCCCCCATCCACGCGGCCGGCCGGCGTCGTCTATCGCCGCAATCCGTCGCTCCTCGGGCCGATGTCCGCGTTCGGCTACGACTACTTCACGGCACATTACGGAACGGACAACGCGCAGAAGCTTCGGCTCCGTCACCACCGGGGGCCACGAGGGCTGGGCAACGAATACGAGTACGAGGCGCTGAACCTGGTCGATGGCCGCCGATCGACCAGCGAGATCCGCGATGCGCTCTCAGCGATCTACGGTCCGGTTCCGCTCGATGTCGTCGAGGAGTACCTCGCGGCGCTGGCGTCGATCGAGGTGATCACGGTGGCTTCCGGACGGGATTGATCCAACGTCACCCCGAGCGGGTGGGTAGGTGGGCAAGCGAGGGGCCTCGCACCCTGCCGTGAACGCTGAGCGACCAGGCGAAGATCGCCGGCTATGCGCAGGTCACTC
>DASVLC010000144.1:0-3802 GCA_036385045.1 Thermoanaerobaculia bacterium
GCTTTGGATGAGCCGACCGACCCATGAGTGAATCGCCTTCCCGAGACGCCCACCTGCGGATCGTCGACCTTCTGCTGAGCGCCACCGATGGCGAGCCGCCATCGGCGATCGCGCGAGCCGCGCGACCCCCTCGGCCTCGTCGCATACGCCGTAGCCGCCGCCCCTCCTACCGCCCCTTGAACTCCGCCTTCCGCTTCTCGAGGAACGCCTGCATCCCTTCTTTCATATCCTCGGTCGAGGCGAGCAGGCCGAACAGGGTCGCCTCGAGGAACTGGCCTTCGGCGTACGGCATCTCGCTGCCGCTCATGACCGCCTCGATCGCAGCGCGAACCGCAAGCGGCCCTCTCGAGGCGATCTTCCTCGCCATTTCCTCGGCCGTCGCCATGAGCTGATCGGACGGCACGACCTTGTTGACGAGTCCAATCTTTTCCGCGTCGGCGGCGCCGATGCGATCGCCCGTCAGGATGAGCTCGAGCGCTTTTCCCTTTCCCAGCAGACGGGCCATGCGCTGCGTACCGCCGTAGCCTGGGATGATGCCGAGGGTGACCTCGGGGAGGCCGAGCTGGGCGTTTTCGGAGGCGATCCTGATCTGACAGGCGAGGGCGAGCTCGCAGCCTCCGCCGAGTGCGAAGCCGTTGATGGCGCCGATGACAGGCTTGGGCGATCTCTCGATCAGCAGGAGCACCTGCTGGCCGCTCTCGGCGGTCTGCTTGCCGGTGATCGGAGTCATCTTCGCGAGCTCATTGATGTCGGCGCCGGCGACGAACGCCTTCTCCCCCGCACCGGTGAGGATGATGCATTTAACGGCATCGTCATCGCGTGCTTCGGTGAAGACTCGGCCAAGTTCCTGGACCGTCTGTGCATTCAGGGCGTTCAGGACCTTCGGGCGGTCGATCGTGACGATGAGAATCCCATCGCGGTTTTCAGTTCTGACGTTCTCGAGATTTTCGTAAGACATCTGGGTGGGTCCTCGGTGACTCGGAGTTCCTCGGTTGGTCTGATGTCGGGAGCTGTGCTGACGACCCGGCTACTTCGCGTCCATCGCTACCGGCTTCTCGCCCGAGTAGTCATAGAAACCGGAACCCGACTTCCGTCCGTACTTGCCGGCGAGCACCATCTTGCGCAGCAGTGGAGGAGCGGCGAAGCGTTTCTCGCGATACTCGTCGAACATGACGTGGGTGATGTAGTAGGTCGTATCGAGGCCGACGAAGTCGAGCAGCGTGAACGGGCCCATCGGATAGCCGCAGCCGAGCACCATCGCCTTGTCGATGTCTTCGATCGAGCCGACACCCTCTTCGTAAGCACGGATCGCATCGAGGATGTAAGGGACGAGCAGGCGATTGACGATGAAGCCGGAGTTGTCACGGCAGGAAACCGCTTCTTTTCCGAGACTCTTCGCAAACGCGAAGGCGCTGTCGAACGCCTCGTCACTGGTGAGGATCGTCCGAACGACCTCGACCAGCTTCATGAGCGGCACTGGATTGAAGAAGTGAAGTCCTACGAACTGCTTCGGTCGTGCGGTCGCCATCGAAAGCTCGGTAATCGTCAGCGACGAGGTGTTCGACGCAAAGAGCGCCTCCGGCTTGACGATCCGATCGAGCTCCGCGTAGGTGTCTTTTTTCAGCTGGGCGTTCTCGACGATCGCCTCGATCACGATGTCGCAGTCGGCGAGATCGTCCAGGCTCGTCGTCCCCTTCAGGCGTCCCATGCAGGCATCCATGTCGGCCTGCTGCATCTTCCCCTTCTCGACGAACCTGCCGAGACTCTTCTTGATCCCGGTGAGTCCCTTGTCGAGAAACTTCTGCTCCATCTCACGTACCACAACCTCATAGCCGGCCTGGGCGGCGACCTGCGCGATCCCCGATCCCATCAGGCCGCATCCGAGCACGCCTACTTTTTTGATAGCCATTCAGACTCCTTCCTCAAGTTCGCGTGAATACCCGGGCCCGCGCCCGAGCCCGCGCCCGGGCCCGGTCTTTGACTCTAAAAGAGACAAATCTTCTTCAGGCTCGGCTCCTACGCGTTCTCCATCATTTCAGCAGGCACGTCGAAATTCGACCAGACGTTCTGCGTGTCGTCATGGTCGTCGAGAAACTCCAGCAGCTTCATGATCTGTTTCGACTTCTGCTCGTCGACGGCGACGTAAGTCTGCGGAATCATTCCGAGCTTCGCCTCGACCGTCGGTACGTTCGCCGTCTCGAGTGCCTGGCGCACCGGCTCGAAGTTCTCAGGAGCGGTGTAGACCTCGAACACTTCAGCATCCTCGGTCTGCAGGTCGTCGGCGCCCGCATCAAGGACGATCTCCATCAGCTTCTCTTCGGCGACCGCACTCTTCTCGATGGCGAAGTAACCCTTCTTGTCGAACTGGAACTTCACCGATCCCGGTGTGCCGAAATTGCCGCCGTGCTTTTCGAACATGTGGCGGATCTCGGGAGTCGTGCGATTCGTGTTGTCGGTCAGTGCCTCCACGATGATCGCCACACCACCCGGCCCGTACCCTTCGTACGTGATTTCCTCATACGTTGCGCCTTCGATCTCACCCGTCCCGCGTTTGATCGCGTTCTTGATGTTGTCCTTCGGCATGTTGTTCGCCTTCGCCTCCGCGACGGCCGCGCGGAGGCGCGGGTTTGCCTCCGCGTCACCGCCGCCCAGCCGGGCGGCAACAGTCATTTCCTTGATGATCCGGGTGAAGACCTTGCCACGCTTGGCATCGGCTGCACCCTTCTTGTGCTTGATCGTGCTCCACTTGCTATGGCCCGACATGGAAGAGACTCCTCGGAAAATTAGGTTGGCGGTCCGCTGCGCGATGCGACGGCAGCAAGACGAGCTAGCTTATCAAAGGTCGCACCTCCCCTGCTCCCTCCGCCATCCGACCCGGTAGACTTCCGCTGACATGGCACCCGAGTTCCCGATCCGGATCATCACCGACGACGGCGAGTGCGAGGTGATCACCTCTCCTGAGGAGCTGATTTCGAGCATCGATTCGGTCGACTCAACCGACGTCGGCTCCCACGTCTGGATCCGGGATGCGCTCGACCGCACAGTCCGGCTCCGGATGCGTGGCGGAGTCGTCGAGGTACTGGAAGTAGATTCGATCGGGTGAACCCGCGAGCGAATCCCACGTAACATAAGCGGCTGGAGGACAGGCATGGGCTTCTTCGACAACATCAAAACTCAGTTCGGATCTCAGTTCATCGAGATCATCGAGTGGCTCGACGACTCGCACGACACTCTGGTCTACCGCTACCCGGTCTACAACCAGGAAATCAAGATGGGGGCGCAGCTGACGGTTCGCGAGAACCAGACGGCTCTCTTCATCAACGAGGGAGAAGTTGCCGACGTCTTCACTCCGGGCCGCTACGAGCTGTCGACTCAGAATCTTCCGATCCTGACGACGCTTCGAGGCTGGAAGTACGGATTCCAGTCGCCGTTCAAGGCAGAGGTCTACTTCTTCAACACCCGCCTCTTCACCGATCTGAAGTGGGGCACGCAGAATCCCGTGATGATGCGCGACGCCGAGTTCGGGATGATCCGGGTCCGGACCTACGGTACCTATGCACTGAAGATCAGCGACGCGAAAGAGTTCTTCAAGACGATCGTCGGGACACGCGGTCTGACAACCACGAATGACATCCTCGGGCAGCTTCGTTCGACGATCGTCAGTCACATGTCCGACATCACCGCGGAGTCGAAAGTCTCCGCGCTCGATCTGGCTGCGAAGTATCGCGAGCTCTCCGAACTCGCGCAGAACGAGCTGACTCCGGCATTCGCTTCATACGGGCTGGAGCTCGCCCGATTCGTC
>DASVLC010000145.1:0-6579 GCA_036385045.1 Thermoanaerobaculia bacterium
GCGCAGCCCCTCACCCGGCCTTCGGCCACCCTCTCCCCGCTAGAATCGCGGGGAGAGGGGCGACAAAGGACGCTTATCGGTGGTCGGGTCCGTTCAGCCACAAGACTCTTGGTTTTGCACAGCGTCGCTGCGCTCCTGTGAGGGGATGGACAAAAGGTAGGTGAGTGGGTATGTCGAACGTCCGCACCTTACCCTCCCACCGGACGGTTCGCCGCAAGACGAGCTTTGTTGCCCCTCTCCCCGCGCGCGGGGAGAGGGTGGCCGAAGGCCGGGTGAGGGGCCGTGCAATGCGCCAGGCATCTGCATTCGCCCCTGACTCATGGCCTTCCTTACAGGCCTAACGCACCGAACGACGCCGTGTGTCCTTGACGGTGACGTGAGCCGACACGGTCTGAGCCTCGGCCTGCCCGTCCGACGCGGTGATGCTGCAGGAGATGTTCGCTCGGGCCCGCGTGTACTCGCGCGGCAGAGCATCCGTCGTCGCCGCAGTCGTTACGTCTCGGACGACATCTCCCTCGACCCTCCACTGATATCTGTACCTCACGACATCGTAATCGGGATCCGGAATGCTGCTGCTCACCGCACGACAGACGGGGACCTGCGCGGCCAGAAGGTTTGTCGGTCCGATCTCGGCAGAAATGGCGTTTGGAGGCCGATTGACGACGGCTGCCTGTGAACTGACGACCGTGAACGGCAGCGTGAAGGTCGGCCCGTTCTCCACTTCGAGCACCATGTTCCAGGTGCCGGTCTTATCGAGATTCACGTCGATGCCCCACCAGACAGCGGCCAGTGCCGCATCGTACGAAAACAGCGTACCGCTCGAGGCGAGAGCCGACGCGGCTCCTCCCGGCGGTTGCAGAAGAAGCCGGTACTTCGTGCTGGCGCCAACATTCGCCATGTCTGCCTTGAAGTAGATCGTCCGATTACCCGCGACGAAAGTGCCGGTGTGGGGAGCGTCGTCAAAAGGTGCCGGCCGGAAGTCGCCGTACGATTGACTGCTGAAGGATGCACCCAGCATCATTGCTCCAGCGGCGGCAGGCTGGTCGACGAAGAACGACTTCCCCGGCCGGCAGGGTCCCGCCATCGGCTCGAAAGCTGTATTGAGCATTCTCGCCTCGAAATGAATGTGAGGCGCACGGCTCGGCCCGCTACTTCCTACCATGCCGATCTGCGTTCCTGCGGTCACGAACTGACCGACCTCTACCGTTATGCTGTCCTTCTTCAGATGAACATACTGCGTCAGTTCATCGGTTCCGTGCCGTAGGGCTACATAGTTGCTCACAAATGACGGATCGTCCGTGACGTTCTCGTCGGGATGACCGTCGCGCACCGCGGACACCACACCGTCCCGCGCTGCGAAGACCGGCACTCCGATCGTCTGCTCCTTGAAGCTTCTTATGTACGGGTCGTGGCCTCTGTGTCCACCAAACGAGAGCCGGCCGCAGTTGAAATCACGTCCCGATCCGCCGGAATCGACGTCGACATAGAAGGGAATCGCCAGATCCCGGCCGCTCTGTCCCGCCACCGGGTAGACGGCGATCATCGATGGCTCGCGATAAGCGCCGTCGAGCCAGATGTCGGCGCGCGGTCGAAAGCGACCGGCGTCTTCGTTCTGCTCGAGCTGCAGTTCCGGATGAGCTGCTCCCTCTGCGGCGGGAACGACCGGTATCGTCACGAAGTCGCGAACCGCGACCTGTGCATGGGCAGCCGTCACAATTCCTGAACACATAGCTGCTACTGCGAAGATTGTTCTGATCATTGGATAGGTCCTGTAGGTTTCAGTGGGCATTACGGGTGTGCGTGCGCCAGCGGTCTGCTGCAAGGTATCTGCCTCCGATGACCGCGCGCGCCAGCACCGAGACTCCGGGCCACGTGCTTGCAGTAGCAGATTCCGCTGCAGAGCCTGCGTCACGCTGACTCGCAAGCGACGCCCCCGAGGTTGAGAGTGAGACTCCACGCCACGAATCACCGACACGCCATAACGAGTTCTGAGCTATTCACGCGCGGCAGCGATGACAGGGACGCTCGAGCTGCATCTGCCGCGGGGCGCGAGCGGTGAGCGTAGGGCGTCTGACTGCGCGCGCTGCCGTCTGGGCCTTTCTCGCGACCGCCGGCTCGCGGGTAATCACTCTGATCGGTCTCGTTCTCCTGGCTCGGCTGCTCGCTCCCGCAGAGTTCGGCCTCATCGCGGTCGCGCTCGTCTATATCACCTACGCGGAGACAATCGGCGACCTCGGTACCGGGATGGCTCTCGTTTACTGGCCTGATCGACGCCATGACGCCGCTCAGGTCACCTTCATCATCAATCTCGTAGCGGGTGTGCTCTGGTGCCTGCTGACGCTGCTCCTCGCGCCGCTGGTCGCTGATTTCTCGAATGCGCCGGCCAGCACCGCCATCATTCAGATTCTCGGAGTGAGCTTCATTGTTCGCTACCTCGGCAACACGCATGACGCCCTCGCGCAGAAAGACCTGCGGTTTCGTGCGCGCATGATTCCCGAAGTGGCGCTCGCGCTGCTGAAGGCGATCGTCGCGCTGACGCTCGCCTGGTTCGGCTTCGGCGCCTGGAGTCTCGTCTGGGGTCATCTCGCCGGACTCGTCGCTCGGACCGTGCTTCTCTGGATCATTGTCCCCTGGCGTCCCACTCTGACGCTGCCACGCGATCTGTTCGGTCCGATGCTCCGCTACGGCCGCGGCATCATTGCAGTGAACATGATCGCGGCCGTTGCTCACCACGCGGATCTGGTCATCGTGGCGCGCTACTTCAATACGACGGCGCTCGGCCTCTACCAGATGGCCACCAAGATCCCCGAGACTACGGTCATCGTGCTTCTCTGGGTGGTCAGCCGGGTTCTGTTCCCCGCGTTCTCAAGGCTCCATGCGGCTGGGGAATCGTTGCGTACGCCGTATCTGACCGCCACCCGCTATGTAGCGTCGCTGACCTTGCCGGCCGCTACCGGGCTCATGCTTCTGGCACATCCGATCGTGCTCGTCTTCTTCGGGGAGCAGTGGATGCCGGCGGCCCCGATCCTCGGCGTGCTGGCACTGCACGCGGCCGCGCGGTGTATAGGTTCTTCGGGCGGAGATGTCCTCAAAGCCACCGGTCGCGCCGGTCTGCTGGCCCGACTCGCGCTCCTGAAGGTGTCGATCATCGTGCCGGCACTATTGTTCGGAGCGACACGCGGACTGCTCGCCGTGGCCGTCGCACTGGCGTGTGCAGAACTGGTCGCTACCTCGATTGCACTGACGCTTGCAACGCGTATCCTGAAAGTACGTCTGCTGACTTTCCTGCGGACGTTGATCCCGAGCGTCGCATCGTGCGTAGTGATGGGCTTTGCCCTTCTGGTCTACAGGCAGTTGAACACGGATCTCATTCCCGTTGCCCAACTCGGCTTTGGGGTTGCCCTCGGCGCGCTGGTTTACGGTTCCACGCTTGCGATTCTCGATCGCAAGCTCATCGGCCGCGTTCGAAGTCACTTCCTTGCGTCGAAAGCCACATGAGCCCGCAGCGTGCGTAAAGCCGGCGTGAAGATGATGTGCACGATGGCGAATGGATTGCACAATGTGGAAACTGTCTGCTCGACGAAACCGAGACAGCGGCCGTTGCTGGCCTCTCCCCTCCCGACGAATCCGAGCAGCCGGAAGAACCGAACCCATGACCACCTACCACTTCGATTACGAACACAGACATAGACCTCACTTCCGACCACTTCGCCTCGACGGCGGACCAAGAGGCGCGGCGAAAGTTCGCGGCGTCATCATCTCCGGCTCCTACGGCACCGGCGCCTACTACTACGACCTCAGAACACGTCACCCGATCGCAGCCCGCGTCAAGCGTCTGTTCGACCTCCTGTCGGCTACCGCTGCGATCATCATCTTTTCGCCTCTTCTCCTGACCATCATGTCGCTCATCAAACTCACGAGTCCGGGCCCGCTGATCTTTCGCCAGCGCCGTATCGGCTTCCGTGGAAATCAGTTCGACATGTACAAGTTCAGAACGATGTATGACGGGGCGCATCTCAAAGAGAAAGAGCTTGCCCGACAGACCGGCACTTCGTTTCTCAAGATCAAGAACGACCCGCGCATAACGCCACTCGGCCGCTTCCTCAGAAAGTACAGCCTGGACGAGCTGCCCCAGCTGTTCAACGTCCTCGAAGGCTCAATGAGTATGGTCGGACCCCGTCCACTGCTCGGCTCGGACCTCGAGAAGCTACCGCGGCGCGCGCCGTTGCGTCGCTTCGCAATGCTTCCGGGTATTACCGGCCTCTGGCAGGTGAGCGGCAGAAGCGACTGCAGCGAGATCAAACGTATGCAGTTCGACCGGCAGTACGTCGATCAATGGAGTCTCGGCCTCGACCTTCAGATCCTGTTCCGCACAGTGGAGGTCGTCATCACCGGCAGGGGATCTTCTTGACCTGCGGCAGTGTCGCATTCGTGGACTGTCCCGATGACCCAGTTGGTTGACCTCGCTGAGCAGACAGCCGCCGATCTGCTCGAGCAGCCGGGCGTCGACACGCCGGTCCGCGGTGCAGTGGCTGTAGTCGTCGCCCGTTTCCCGCGAATCGACGAGACGTTCATTCTCCGCGAGATCACCGAGCTCGAGCGGCGCGGCCAGCCGGTGCTGATCGTTCCGCTCATGCGTGAACGGAGCGCTGTCGTGCACGAAGAGGCGCGCCCCTGGGACAACCGCGCCCTTCACCTGCCTCTCATCTCACCGGCGATCGCCATTTCCAACGTGCGCGCTCTCATCAAGCATCCGCTTAGATACCTCGGTCTGTTGTTACGCCTGATTGCAGGCACGGCTCTCCGGCCCGGCACGCTCATTCGGACGCTCGCTCTGTTTCCAAAGTCGGTTCACCTCGCCCGCCTGCTTCCCACCCTGGGCATTCGGCACATCCATTCGTACCTCGCCACCCACGCAACGACGATCGCGTACATTGTTTCCTGCCTCAGTTCGATCACTTACAGCTTCTCGGTGCAGGGTCCCGACGTCTTTGTTCATCGTGAACTGCTTCCGGAGAAGATCCGGCGGGCGACCTTCGTGCGGACGATCTCCATTTTCAACAAGGCTTTCCTTTCCGGACTCTATCCGGACCTCACGGAAGGGAAGATCGAAGTGGTGCACAACGGTGTGGCCACGGATCTGTATCGACAGGGCTCACCCCGATCATCGCAGCGGCGAGGGCCCTGGAAGGTTCTCACCGCATCTGCATTCTCACCGAGCCGGGGCATCGGGTTCCTCGTCGATGCAATCGCGCTGCTCCGCCGCGAAGGACTCGATATCGAGTGCCAGGTCATCGGTGCCGAGCCGGTCCGCGGATTGGCGGAGGAGAGGATTCTTCACAACGGGGTCGCCGACGCGGTGCACCTTCTCGGTCCTCAGCCGCAGCACGAGGTGGCTCGCCTGATGGGAGAGTGCGACATCTTCGCGCTTCCGAGCATCGTCGCACTGGATGGACAGATGGACGGCATCCCGATCTCTCTCATCGAGGCGATGGCCTCCGGCAAGCCGGTGATCGCTTCGGCGATCTCCGGGATTCCGGAACTCGTCCGCCACGACGAGAATGGGGTTCTGGTCGATTCCACCCATGTCGAGCGCATAGCAGGGGCGATCAGGACACTCGTCGAGCACCCGTCGCTGATGACACGACTGGGTGAGGCGGCGCGGCAAACGGTCGCCACCTCCTTCGACGTCTCATCGACGGCCTCGCGGCTGGTCGCGTTGATTGATCGTCACGAGCGAACGAATGATGTCTCGCTGTCAACAGCATCCCGGATTCGTGCGCTCGACTGGGAGAGGCTTCAGGTCTGCGCGCTCGGCATCCGGAAGATCCGCACGGCCGAACACTCGTCAGTCGCGGAGGTGACGATCAGCGATGGCATAACGAGCCGTGACGTCATTGTGCGCCGTCAGAGGATGGATCCGAACGAGGTGGATCTGGTCCGAGAGCGGGCGCGGCGGGAATTCGAGATACTTTCGGTCCTGCGCCAGAGTCTCGGCAAGGCTGCTTTCGACGAAACCAACGGCACTACCTACTCGGTTCCGCGTGTTCTGATGTTCGATGAGAACAACGCCGCACTCGTCGTCGAGCGGGCAGACGGGGTGTCACTCGCTCGCCTGCTGCGCGAGGTTCGCATTCGAGGAAGAGTCGGGCGTCTCGCGTTCGGGTTGAGAAGGGCGGGCCGGTGGCTGCATCTGATGCAATCTCACGCGCGGCCCGACGTGGAGCCGAGAGACGTTCTGGCGCAAGTCATGGAGATCGCGCAAACGGATCTTCATCTCACTTCCTCCTCTGATGCGTGGCTGCGGCGCAACCGCGGCACAATTGAATCAACCTTGCGTCTGCTGGAACAACGTGTCGTTCAGGGCTCGATGGAGATCGTCGGCCATCATGGCGACTACTCTCCGGAGAACATCTTCATCGGAGACAAGCGCGTGGACGTCGTCGATTTCGAATCGTGGCGCGACGGCCTTGCAGTCGAGGATGTCGCACACATGCTCCTTCATCTGGAGATCGGTCTCGGCTGGCCTTTCCTTCGCCATTTGTACGCGGGCCTCCAGAAGCCGTTCATTTACGGGTG
>DASVLC010000146.1:0-11004 GCA_036385045.1 Thermoanaerobaculia bacterium
ATGGCCTTAACTTAGAGCAAAACCGCCTCACTCAGGGCCTCACTTTCCGGCCTCCTCCCGTCGAGCCCTCCCGCCCGTGCGCATCACGTCAAAGTCTGTCATCCCGAGCGTAGCGAGGGATCTGGGGGATGGGCGGTGCCAAACACGAGCATCGCACCGCCCGCCCACCCAGATCCTCACGCTACTCAGGAGGACAGCCTGGCTGAGCTTAAGTTAAGGCCATTGGGATGACAGACAGGGTGAAGGCGGGTGACGAATTCTTTTCGTGCCGCGACCAGAATTCTCGTAAGCGTCTGCACGATGCGTTCGAGAAGCGCCTTGTTGTCAATCGCGCGATGTCTTTCCCGTGCCGAGACTCCCCCGTGCCCGTGCCCGAGCCCGCGCCCGCGCCCGGTCTTTGACTCTTTCCCGAGTCCGAGCTCGGCCCGATCGTTGACTCTTTCCCTCGCCCCGTTCCCGAGCCTCGTGCGCCGCTGGTTCGTGATATACGGCGCCCTATGCGGTGCCCGTTTTGCGGGAATCTCGAAGACCGGGTTGTCGACTCCCGTGAGAGTCGTGAAGGCGATGTAATTCGTCGCCGGCGCGAGTGCGAGCGGTGCGACCGGCGGTTTACGAGCTATGAGCGGATCGAACTGCCGACCTTCCAGGTCGTGAAACGCGACCAGCGTAGGGAGCCCTACGACCGTATGAAGTTGATGCGGGGTCTGCAGATCGCCTGTCGCAAGCGGCCAGTCCCGCAGGTCGAGCTCGAGCGCGCGGCGGATGCAATCGAGTCATCGCTGGCCGATGCGGCCGAGCGAGAGATCTCATCCCAGGAGCTGGGAACGCTGGTCATGAACCGGCTGCGGGAGCTCGATCCGGTTGCCTACGTGCGATTCGCCTCGGTTTATCGCCGCTTCGAGGATGTCGATGCATTCGTGAAGGAGCTTCACCGCTTGAAATAACTTCGACATCGATCGCCCCTCGGCGAGCATGAGTAAGACGCTGAGATGGCACGAGTCAGCAGGAACAGCCATTGCACGAGAGATCCCATGGTTCTCCCAAGTACTGAGAGGTTGACATGACAGACGCGAACGAAACCGCGAAAGAAGAAGCAATCAAGATTCCCGATGTCCTGCCTGTCCTGCCGCTCAAGGATCTGGTGATCTTTCCGTTCATCATCGTCCCGCTTTCGGTGTCGCGCGAGAAGTCGATCAATGCCGTCGATCAGGCGCTGGCGGAGAACCGCGTGATCATGCTGACGGCGCAGAGGGACTTCCAGAACGAGGATCCCGGTGAAGAGGATCTCTATCGCACCGGGACGGTCGCGATCATCATGCGGATGCTGAAGCTGCCGGACGGCCGCATCCGCATCCTCGTTCAGGGTCTGTCGCGCGCGCGAATCGACTACTTCATTCAGACGGCTCCGTTCTTCAAGGCGAAGATCACTCGCATCGAAGAGCCGGTGACCAAAGACCGCGGACTCGAGGTCGAAGCACTGATCCGCGCCGTGAAGCAGAACCTCGATCGCGCGGTTTCACTCGGCAAGAACATCTCCCCCGAGGTGATGGTGATCGCCGCGAATCTCGACGATCCGGCGCGGCTGACCGATCTCGCCGCTTCGAATCTCGATCTGAAACTGGAAGAGGCTCAGGGGATCCTCGAGACGATCGACCCGGTCGAGCGGCTCAAGAAGGTCAACGAGATGCTCACCCGCGAGATCAACCTGCTGACGATGCAGCAGGAGATTTCATCCGCGGCTCAGGGCGAGATGAACAAGTCGCAACGCGAGTACTTCCTCCGTCAGCAGCTCAAGGCGATTCAGTCGGAGCTCGGTGAAGGGGAGGAGCTCGCCGAAGAGGTCGAGAACTACCGCAAGAAGATCGAAGAGAAGTCGGTCCCTCAGGAAGCGAAAGAGGAGATCGAAAAGCAGGTCAAACGGCTCGAGCGCTCCCATCCCGATTCGGCGGAGACCTCCATCATCAGGACCTATCTCGACTGGATGACCGGTCTGCCGTGGGGCGTGATGTCAGCCGACAATCACGATCTTGCGCGTGCCCGCGAGATCCTCGACGAAGACCACTACGACCTCGAGAAGATCAAGGAGCGGATTCTCGAGTACCTCGCCGTGCGCAAATTGCGCGGTACGAAGATGAAGGGGCCGATTCTCTGCTTCGTCGGTCCTCCCGGAGTCGGCAAGACCTCCCTCGGCCGCTCGATCGCCCGCGCGCTCGATCGCAAGTTCGTCCGGATCTCCCTCGGTGGTGTGCGCGACGAGGCCGAGATCCGCGGCCATCGCCGCACGTATGTCGGCGCTTTGCCGGGACGAATCGTTCAGGGCATCAATCAGGCGCAGACCGGTAATCCGGTCTTCATGCTCGATGAAGTCGACAAGATCGGCGCCGACTACCGCGGCGACCCTTCATCCGCGCTGCTCGAGGTCCTCGACCCGGAACAGAACTTCTCGTTCCGCGATCACTACCTCGGCGTTTCGTACGATCTCTCGAACGTCATGTTCATCGTGACGGCGAACGTTCTCGACACGATTCAGCCGGCCTTCCTCGACCGGATGGAAGTCATCCGCCTCTCGGGCTACACCGACGAGGAGAAGCTGATGATCGCGCGGCAGCATCTCATTCCGAAGCAGATGGAGGAGAACGGTATCGCCGAGACGCCCGTCGTCTGGACCGATTCCGGCGTCATGCGCGTGATCACCGGCTACACCAAGGAAGCAGGACTCCGAAATCTCGAGCGCGAGATCGGAACGATCTGCCGCAAGATCGCCGTGCAGGTCGCCGAAGGGAAGACCGAGGCTCAGTACCGGATCACGGACGCGAACGTCGAAAAGTACCTCGGGCCGATGAAGCATTTCGCCGAAGAGCTGCTCGAGCGCGATCAGGTCGGCGTGGCGACGGGTCTCGCATGGACTGCCGTAGGTGGCGACATTCTGTTCATCGAAGCGACCGCCGTCCGCGGCAAGGGGAAGCTGTCATTGACCGGCCAGCTCGGCGAGGTCATGAAGGAATCGGCGCAGGCCGCGCTCACTTACGCGCGAGCACATGCCGATGAGCAGGGGATCGCACCCGACTACTTCGAGACGCACGACATCCACATCCACGTCCCTGCCGGTGCGATTCCGAAAGACGGCCCGTCCGCCGGTATCACCATTACGGCCGCGATCATCTCGGTGCTGACGGGACGTCCCGTGCGGCGCAATGTCGCGATGACCGGCGAAGTCACGCTGCGCGGCGACGTACTGCCGATCGGCGGCGTGAAGGAAAAGGTCCTGGCCGCGCGTGCCGCCAAGCTCAATACCGTCATTCTGCCGAAACTCAACGAGCGCGATCTGATCGACGTGCCGGAACCGATCAAGCGTGACATGACGTTCCATTTCGTCGAGCACATTGAAGACGTCCTCGGCATCGCTCTCCTCGAGCGCGAAGCGGCGGAACAGAAGACCACCGAACGCGTCGGACGGGAAAGCCACCCGCTTCCCGAGCCGGAACCGGCACCACAGGACCCGGTGCCGGCACAGAGTTAGGCGAAAGCCGTACGTTCGTAGCGCAGCAGTCCTCGAGCAACGCAGGAGTCTTCGAATAACGCAGGAGTCTTCGAGTAACGCAGGCTTTCTCGAGTAGCGCAGGCGTCCTCGCCTGCCGTACCGCGGACGTCCTCGTCCGCACGCGGGCGTCTCGCCCGGCGTGCGCCACCCTTGTGGCCATGGATCAACCGGGGGCCAGGCGCGAGAATCTGCGCGAGTGCGACCTTGACACGCCCGGCAAACCGAGGGAGCCTCGGTCCCGTCATGGCTTCTCGATCGGCGTGGTCTTCTGGGCGCGCGCCCACGGACGAAATGGGAACCTCGGAGATCAACGAGTACCTGACGATGATCTGCCCCCACGTTCCGGCCTCGGCGCCTCCGGTGTGCGAAGCCCGCAGGGCAACATGGGCGACGAAGGAACCCCGTCGGAGCCGCGTCCCGAAAGCGACCGCCGTTATCCGTCACGAAGCGCCGGAGAAAAACCGCCATCTCGAACCACCGTCCCACAAACCAAGCGGAGAGAAAGTGTTACGATCTTTCGACCCTGAAGCTTTTCGGACGATATCCGTCCACCGGGAACGTTTGCCGTCGGAGAGGCTGGGGCTTAAATACTAGTTAGCTGGCTAGTGATGGGTAAGTGGTCCAACATCTTCAATCCCGATTCTCGGCGGCTCGATGAAGCGGCCTTCGAGCAGTTGGTGCTTGAAAGCCTCACGGCAAGGTACGGAGAAATCTTCAGCTCGACGGACGAGCGACTGGTTCTGGCACTCGGTGAGCGCCGTTTTGGCCTGCAGAATCTCTGGGCCATCTATGAGAAAGATCGGCTCGACCGCGAGGCACTTCGCACGGTCGTAATCGAGCACTTTGATCGAATGCTCGCGGAGTTGGACGAGGAACGTGGTCCCGCACCGCTCCACTGGTCGGAAGTTCGTCCCCGCCTTAGGCCGCAGTTCATGCCTGCCGAATATCTAGAGCAAGCACCTGCGCCGCTCCTGTTCTTTCCTTTGAATGAGGATGTTGCAATCGGGGTAGTCGTCGATCAGTCAAACACATATGCGTACGTCCGGGCCGAAGACGCCGAACTGTGGGGAGTGCCAGCCGACGCAGTTTTCGAGATGGCTATCGAGAACCTCAACGCTGCATCCGCTGACATTCCGATGCATTCGGGCTCAGATCCTGACCGATTCATTGCCATAGAGGCGGGCGATGGTTACGACGCCGCTCGGCTGCTAATCCCAGGGTTGCGAGCATTCATCGCAGACCATCTCGGATCGCCCTTCTTCGCGGGTATTCCGAATCGCGATTTCCTGATTTGCTGGGCGAGAGATGCATCGCAGGAGTTTCAGGACTTCGCTCGTGAGAAGATCGCGGCGGACAACGCGGAGCAGCCGTACTCCCTCACCGCAGAAGTGCTGATCGCTACTTCGGAAACGATCACGCCTGAATCAGCCAGCTAACTGAGCGGTTGCAGCGGACGCCGGCCACTCCCTGCTAGACTCACTTCACGCTTCTCGCGGGCCGGCGCCGCTGAACCCTGGTCCGTTAGAGCCCGTCGGACGTGATCATGCGAGCCACTGCAAGGCGTGCTCGCTCTGACGCTACTCGGGCAGGTGCGGTGGCCGCCGTGAGTTCGGGCCGGCGGGTTCGCGCATCGCTCCTCGCACATCCGCTCGCGCCACCTGCTGAATGCATCGGCGGCGCATTTGGTCGGCGCAGCAACGAAGGTAGTCGGCGTTCGTTCGCACGTTCCGCTTCGGTTCGTTTGTTACCGGTCGTGGCAACCACGCGTCGGGCTCTAACTCGCGGTTGCAGCGGACACCGGCCACTCCCTGCTAGACTGATTTCACGCTTCCCGCGGGCCGGCGCCGCTGAACCGCAGAGGCGTTGGACGGCTGATCTCCATGAGAAACGCGATCGCACTTATCGTGCTCTCGACCGCGCTTACGGCCGGTTGCGCGAGTTCGAACACAGCGCCCGTGCCAAGGCCGGACTGCACTTACGATCCGCAGTTGATCGGCTCTTGGCGAAGCTATCGCATGAGCAGCGTCGGCCCCAGCTGGATGACTCTCGACCTGAAAAGCGACTGCACTGCTCGTGTGGTGGCGCAGATGCTGTTCATGCGATACACGGAGAAGCCCGCGTATCACGTGGAGCCTGGTGCGCTGGTGTTCACACGTGAACACGGTGTGACGCGTTGGCCATACTCCTTCGTCTCCGGCAAGCTGCTGCTTCAGGAGGCACCGAGCGAGCAGCATGAGTACAGTCGTGTCAGCTCCGTCACTGAACCGCCGTCCAACTAGCGCTTGCAGCGGACTGCGTGCCGTCCGCTGCTACACTACCTTGCACGCTCTGCGCGCGGCCCGCAGCCGCTGAAGCGCGGAGACGTTAGACGGCTGAAGGCATGACCGACGACTTCGAACCATCCGAGCAGTTCGCCGACTTCTTCTTCCTGGCCATCGATCACGGCTTCGGTAGCATCGAGGACGGCGGTGGGCCACTCATTCCATTCGTGATGAGCGTATCGGTAGACGGGCAGAAGCACCTGACGCGGTTTGTCACCGACGAACTCAGCGAGGGGGTTCAGCGTGCGCAGGAGCATGTCGTGCAGCATCGCGATGGCATGATGATGTACGCGATCGCATGGGACGGATACATCACCCTCGACGATCGCAAGTGGGACGCGATTCTTGTCGAGGCAGGTGAGGCTCACGATCCACGGGGCGTCCTATTCGCGCAGCGCTACGAGGCGGGACCAAAGAAGCTATTTCGGCGCTCAAAGAATGAGCGCGTCGGAAACCCAGCACTCGTCGACTACCCTCCTTCGCGCATCGCATCAGCCGTCTAACATCGCGGTTGCAGCGGACGCCGTCCGCTCAC
Source organism: Thermoanaerobaculia bacterium (assembly GCA_036385045.1). Lineage (GTDB taxonomy): Bacteria > Acidobacteriota > Thermoanaerobaculia > Gp7-AA8 > Gp7-AA8 > QHVT01. The sequence continues at coordinate 6,398 of DASVLC010000146.1, forward strand.
CTGCTAGACTGGCTTCACGCTCTGCGCGGCGGCCGACGCCGCTGAACCGCAGAGGCGTTAGACGACGAACGCTTAAATTCGACGATGAAATCGCTTCCGCGCCGAGCGTGTCCTTCATGCGGCACGCTCGTACCGTTCGCTCAATTTCTGTTCTCGCCTCGGGGAGCCGTGGGAAGCTGCCAAGGCTGCCACACCCCTATCGCGAAACATGAGTCGCTGTTTCTCGGTTTGTCGGTATCGGCGGTGACCACTCTGCTCGGCGTCGGTGCATTGTTCGCGGGCATGCTCTTTGGCTGGTGGGCTGCGCTGGGAGTGGTCGCAGTTATCGTGCTACTTATCCTCCTGCCGGCGTTTTGTGGTCGCATCACGAGAGCAGCGTGAGCGTCGCTTTCTCTCTGCCGAAACCGTCGTCTAACATCGCGGTTGCAGCGGACACCGGCCACTCCCTGCTAGACTGACCTCACGCTTCTTGCGGGCCGGCGCCGCTGAACCGCAAAGCGTTAGAGCCCGTCGGACACGATCATGCGAGTCACTGCAAGGCGTGCTCGCTCTGACGCTACTCGGGCAGGTGCGGTGGCCGCCACGAGCTCGGGCCGGCGGGTTCGCGCATCGCTCCTGGCACATCCGCTCGCGGCACCTGCTGAATGAGTCGGCGTCACACGGGTCGGCGTGGCAACGAAGACTGTCGGCGTTCGTTCGCGACTTCCGAGTCGGTGCGTCCCTTGCCGATCGTTGCACTGCGCGTCGTGCTCTAACATCGCGGTTGCAGCGGACACCGGCCAGTCCCTGCTAGACTGACCTCACGCTTCTCGCGGGCCGGCGCCGCTGAACCGCAAAGCGTTGGGCGCCTTGCGAGATGGCGAAGCTAAAATCTGCGCGGCATCACTGGTGGCCCAAGTGCGTTTCCGCACACTGGGCCGGGGCCGACGGTAAGACGGGTTGGCTGAAGCCCGATGGGAATTGCCAGCGGCTCCCCCCACATCACCTTGGCGTTCTTCGCGACGGTCATCACATCAGGCTGGGAGAGCCGGGATCGTCAACACCCTGGGACCGTAGCTTCGAAGATGAGTTTGAGGCGGCCGACAACCACTTTCCGGGAGTAATCGCCTGGCTGAAGAGCCTTCGTGACGAGTTGTTAGCCGGCCCTCGCGTCCCGGGCCGGTTCATTTCCTGCGCGGCGACCGATGAGCAGCTTAGTCGCTTGTCTGAGTGCGTGGTGTCTCTGGCCGTGCGAAGCCCCATGAACCGCGAAGCGTCCGTGGCCCTTGCCGAGCGCTATCGCGGTCCGCTTCCGAACCGTGAGCGTGAATCGCTCATCGGCGGCAACATGCGAAATGCTCAACGGTTGGCGGCGGATAGCATAGGTTGCAGCGCTAAGTTCGCGGCTCTGTTTTCTGAGGGGAAGGAGTTTATCTTTGGCGATGGGTTCTTTCACAACCTAACCGCCGTCGTTAGTCGGCCGCAATCGCCCAAGATCGTGGCACCAATCACGCCAGATATCAGCGTGGTCATTACCCGACCTTTTGCCTATATGACCGAGCCTCGCTTCTCAGCCGCGTTTCTGAGCGACGAGAATGTCGACGACTGCAATCAGGCTATTCAGGTGTATGCGCGGCGAGCATTGTTTTTTCGCAACGAGCGACCTGCCGTTGACGAAGCCTTTGCTCGGTCTGAGCACCTGCAGTACTCGCATCCCGATAACCCGATGGACCTGCTCGTGCGCAGCATGCCGGGCATTCCCGCTCGCGATACATCACACGATTGGCTGTTTGACAGATCATCGGATTAGAGCTAGAAGTCGGCGGCGTGAGGCGCCCAACTCGGCCGCTGCACCGGACGAGGCCCGCGCCACCATCCTGGTAACTTGCTAGACTCTCGCGTGCGGGCCTCGCCGGTGAGCGGCGAGCCGTTGGGCCGCACGGGGCAACATGAAGGTAGACCTAGACCTCAGAATGCGGAGCGTCGCCGGCAGCTACGGTCTGCTGTTCGGCTCCGTCGCTACTTGCTTGATCCAAGTCGGCTTCGGCACCCCAATCACGCCAAGTTCGGTGCTCATCGGTGCCTCGGCTTGTGCTGTAGTCTGCTTCGCGTTCCCCCGGGTTCTCAGTGCGGTAATGGCGATCGTCAGCGGAGGGTAGCGGGCGCGTTCGGCCCAACAGAGCGGTTGCAGCGGACGCCGACCGCTCACCTGCTAGACTGAGATTCACGCTCTGCGCGGCGGCCGGCGCCGCTGAACCGCAGAGGCGTTAGACGGCAGAATGAGTGACCTCCTGATCGAAGGCGGTGTCTACGCCACGCGTGCCTCGCGTTTTCGATGGCAGCTCCTTCGCGTCCTGAAACTGACCGAAGGTGCGGTCCATGTCCGTACGTACAAGCGTCGGTTCTGGCGAGTGCCGACGATTCGAGCCTTCGAGCCTGAGGACTGGACGATCGGACACCTGCCCATCGCGGCTGAAAGTGCGAGTCAATGGGCAGTCGTCTACCTCGGCACACTACCCGTTGAGGAAGTGGAACTCGAAGGCTTCAGAATCTGGGAGGAAGACGAAGAGGCCGGAGCTTTCACGTAGGCCTGCCGTCTAACTCGGCCGCTGCAGCCGACGGCAACCGCTGCCACATGAGTCGCAAGTGCGCTACTCTTTCGCGCGCGGTTGCCGCGGCTGAGCGGCAGACCGTTGGGCGACCTAAATGAACCGATACTTTCTCGCTCTTCTGATCGTTCTGCTGCCTTCGAATGCCTATCCGTGCAGCAGGACGACCCCCGTCGACCCGGCAGAGATGGTCAGGTTTGCAGATCTCATCGTCGTGGCACGAGCCGTAGACTACGACCGCGCTCCCTCAGACCACCGTATCACGACGACGGGAGTCCCCGACTCCGTCGTCCGGTTTGAGATCGATGAATGGGTGAAGGGAAAGGGGCCAACGTCTCTCTCTCTGCACGGGTATTTGTCTGCGGCCGATGACTTCAACGAGATCACGGTACCCTATACGTTCGTGCGGAAAGGTGGACGAAGCGGGTCGTGTTTCGCGAACTCGTATCGGGAGGGCGGAAGATTCTTGCTTGTTCTAAAGCTCCACAAAGGGGCATACAACGTCGATTGGTACGCCTTGGGGCCGACGAACGAGCAGCTGCACGATGGGGAAGATCCCTGGTTGGTATGGGTACGAACGCAGGTGCGCGTGGCACAGTCGCCCAACTAACGGTTGCAGCGGACGCCGTCCGCTCACCTGCTAGACTGGTTTCACGCTCTGCGCGGCGGCCGGCGCCGCTGAACCGCAGGGGCGTTAGCCGCTTCGTCATGAGCTGGAGCTATCGAATCGTCCAGTCTGGCGACCAGTTCGCCGTTCACGAAGTCTTCTTCAGCGAGGACGGATCGGTCGAGGGCTGGACGGAGCAGCCAGTATTTCCCCGCGGGGACTCGCTCGAAGAGCTGCGTGAAGATCTCGCCCGGTACTTGCACGCATTCGAGCAGCCCCCTTTCGTCGAGAGCGAGGGCAAGTTGCGAGAACGCGGCTAACTCGCGGTTGCAGCGGACGCCGGCCACTCCCTGCTAGACTGACCTCACGCTTCTCGCGGGCCGGCGCCGCTGAACCGCAGATGCGTTCGGCGTCTTGATCCTCGGTCGATGACATCATCCACGAAGCTGCAGGGGCAATACCTGGCGTTCATCGACGCGTACACGAAGGTCAATGGGCGGCCGCCCGCCGAAGCGGACATGCAGCGGTACTTCGAAGTCACGCCGCCAGTTGTCCATCAAATGGTCATCAACCTTCATCGACTCGGTCTGGTCAATCGCTCACCGGGAGCCGCACGATCGCTTCGAGTCGTGATTCCGCAAGATGACATCCCCAGACTCGAACTCCGCGAACAGACGCCGAACTGAGCGGTTGCAGCGGACGCCGGCCGCTCACCTGCTAGACTGAATTCACGCTCTGCGCGGCGGCCGGCGCCGCTGAACCGCAGAGGCGTTAGACGACGGGTGGCAATCGAAACTCGCAACAGGAGGACGCTATGAAACGAACGATTATTAGCCTGACGGCCGCTTTCGTGCTCGTGTTTTGCGTATCCGATCAAACACTCGCGGCCGAAGGCGAACAGGCGATCTGGCGGCTCGCGGATGGCACAGTAATTGACGACACTTCACGCTTCATCGCACCCCTACCACAGACCATCCCCGGTTCGAAGTACCGGCTGGTCGGCAAAGGCGAATCCGAAGTCCGGTTGGAAGTGATCGTCGGCATCGGGGGACGCGCCGCGGTCGCCGCAGTCCGTGGTGGTTCTTCTCCAGAGGAGATCGCCGCGGCGATCGAGGCGGCAGAACGAGCCGTCTTCACCCCGGCCAAGCTGAACGGAGTGCCGGTGGCTGTGCGGTACGAGCTAAGGTACAGCCACACAGTTGAATAGCCCGCCGTCGTCTAACCAAGCGGTTGCAGCGGACGCCGGCCGCACTCCCTGCTAGACTGGATTTACGCTCTGCGCGGCGGCCGGCGCCGCTGAACCGCAGAGGCGTTAGACGTCGCATGGCAGATGGCTCTCCGAACGACCGCGCCTATGCCCACGCCCTTGCGCGTCGTTATTTCTACGACCGCAACGTGACGGTCGAAGCAAT
>DASVLC010000147.1:0-18198 GCA_036385045.1 Thermoanaerobaculia bacterium
CTCGGATGTGCCGGCGTTCGCTTTCCGCTGAATGATCGTGACAGATCCGATCCCCAGCTCGTCGTTTACCTGCTCTGGGACTGGTTCGATGGAGGATTGACCGATGGCTGGTAGTGCTCTCGCCGTTATGCTCGTCCTGTCGGCGGCCGCCGCCTCGACGCCCCCGCAGCCTGCGACACCGGCCGATCTGTTTGCCTCCTCGACCAGCTGCGTCGCCTGCCACACGGGACTGACATCTCCCTCCGGAGAGGAGGTTCCGATCGCCTCCGGCTGGCGGGCCTCGATGATGGCCAATGCCGCGAGGGATCCCTACTGGCAGGCCGCCGTGCGTCGCGAAACGCTGGATCATCCGGCAGCTGCAGCCGATATCGAGCACGAGTGCTCTGCGTGCCACATGCCGATGGTGCGGTTTGCCGATCACCACGCCGGACGAAAGACTTCGGTGTTTGCTCAGACGACGGCAACTCCTGCAGTCGTGCCGGTGGCGGCGCTCGCGATGGACGGTGTCTCGTGTACCGTCTGCCACCAGATCACCGACGCCAATCTCGCTGAGCGCAGCAGCTTTAACGCAAACTTTGAGATCGACACGACACGACGCGTAATCGGCGGTCCGTTCGAGATCGATCCGGGTCGCACCCGGGTCATGTCATCCGCTACTGGATTCTCACCGGCCAGGCAGGATCATCTTCAGAGTTCAGCCGTCTGCGCGACCTGCCACACGCTCTACACACACGCGCTTTCGAGAGACGGAAAGCCGGCGGGAGAACTGCCGGAACAGGTACCGTTTCTGGAGTGGCGTCACAGCGCCTGGAGGGGCGAGCGTAGCTGTCAGTCGTGCCATATGCCGGTGCGCACAGAGGAGACCGCGATCAGTTCCGTGCTCCCCCAGCCCCGTCCTGCTGTTTCCGAGCATGACTTCCGCGGCGGCAATGCCTTCATGATGGGGATTCTTCGTACCAACGCGGTGGCACTGGGGGTCACGGCTCCGCCGGAGGCCCTCCTCGAGTCGGAGACGCGGGCCATCGAACATCTGAAATCACATACTGCGCGACTGACCCTCGGCGAGGCATCCATTGTTGATGGCGTGTTGCAGGTGGATGTATCCATTACGAACCTCGCGGGACACAAGCTTCCGACCGCCTACCCTTCGCGACGCGTCTGGCTGCATCTCGCCGTGCGTGACAGCGCAGGTGCCGTCGTCTTCGAGTCAGGGGCGGTCCGTCCGGACGGTTCGATCGAAGGGAACGACAACGATCTCGATGGCGCACGCTTCGAGCCACACTACCGCACGATCGAGCGGACGGATCAGGTTCAGATTTACGAGGCGATCCTCGCCGATGCGGAGGGCGACATCACGACGGGTCTCATCCGGGCGGTGCGGTACGTAAAAGACAATCGCATCCTGCCCCGAGGTTTCGACAAGCGCTCCGCTCACCGCGATATCGCGGTCTACGGCGATGCACTCGACGATCCGGCGTTCCGGGACGCAGGACACCGTACGCGTTATGCCATCGCTTTGGGAGAGCACGCAGGACCGTTCACCGTCCACGCCGCGCTTCTTTACCAGTCGATCGGATTCCGCTGGGCCGACAATCTGGCGGCCGTCGACTCGATGGAAACGAAACGCTTCGCCTCGATGTACGCCGCGGCGGCGGCTCAGTCTTCGACCCTGCTGGCGACCGCGAGCGCGACCATCGAACCATCGGAGGTGAGCGACTAAGGAGGTTCGCAGCTTCGCACGCGCCGCCATAACAACTACTGCGCTACTCGAAGCAGCGTTGAAGATACGCAGCCGTACGGCTCTCTCGCACTTTCGCGACGTCGCACGGAACGCCTGTCGCCACGACACGGCCGCCTTCCTCCCCGGCGCCCGGCCCGATGTCGATGACCCAGTCGCTCGCGGCGACGACGCGCATCTCGTGCTCGACGAGAATCACCGTGTTGCCTGCTTCGACGAGCCGGTCGAGCTGAGCCATCAGCTTGACGACATCGGATGCATGGAGCCCGGTGGTCGGCTCGTCCAGGATGTACAGAGTGTTTCCGCGCTGCATACGCTGCAGTTCCGTTGCGAGTTTGATCCGCTGGGCTTCCCCTCCCGAGAGTTCCGTTGCCGGCTGACCCAGACGCAGATAGCCGAGTCCCACCTCGCGGAGTACGTCGAGGGAGCGAAGAATCGGTGGCTCCTTCTCGAAGAAGCCGGCCGCATCGTCGACCGTGAGCCCGAGCACTTCAGCGATGTTTCTGTCCCGATAGCGGATCTCGAGCGTCTTCTCGTTGTAGCGGAGGCCGCGACATGCCGGACAGGGCGAGTAGACGCTCGCGAGAAAGAGCAGCTCGACCATCACGAACCCCTCCCCTTCGCACGTTGGACAGCGTCCCTTCGCGACGTTGAAGGAGAATCGGCCGGCGTCGTAGCGTCGTGCACGCGCACTCTTCGTCGACGCGAACAGCCTTCGTACGTGATCGAACAATCCGGTGTAGGTCGCAAGGTTCGATCGCGGCGTACGACCGATCGGCTTCTGATCGACCCTCACCAGCCGGCGGATTGCCTCCATCCCTTCGACGATCTGTCCGCCGGTCTGCACCATCCCCTGCATCTCCTCAGGATCCTCGGCTGCCGCAGGATCCTGCCCGAGATGCTCGCCGACCAGCTCGACGAGCGCCTGACTCACGAGGCTCGACTTGCCGGAACCGGAGACTCCGGTGACGGTCGTCAGAACGCCGATCGGAAACGCCACATCGATCCCGTGAAGATTGTTCCGCGTGACGCCGGAGACACGGAGCCAGCCATGAGGCTCTCTCGGGTCGCGATCGGCGATCTGATCCGGTGCAAAGAGATGGCGCCGGGTCTCCGACTCCTTCACCCGTTCGAGCCCGGCGGGCGGGCCGCTGTAAAGGACCCGTCCTCCATGCTGTCCGGCGGCAGGGCCGACGTCGACGATCCAGTCAGCGTGGCGGATGACGTCGAGGTCGTGCTCGACCACGAAGAGAGAATTGCCGGCCGCCTTCAGACGATCGAGTGCCCGGAGCAGCGCCTCGGTATCCGCCGGATGCAACCCGGCAGAGGGTTCGTCGAGCACGTAGACGACGCCGAAGAGATTCGAGCGGACCTGTGTGGCAAGCCGCAGGCGCTGCAGTTCGCCGGGTGAAAGCGTCGGGGTGCTGCGGTCGAGAGAAAGGTAGCCGAGCCCGAGGTCGAGAAGAATGTCGAGGCGTGCCACCAGATCCTGCGCGATCCGTTCGGCAACGAGGGCCTTCTCCGGATGCTCGATCGCAATCGTCTCGAGTGCCGGTGCACTGCTGTCGGCGTACGGACGTACGATCGAGGCGAGCCGCAGCATCGGCATCGCGGAGATCTCGGCGATGTCGAAGCCGGCGAACGTTACCGAAAGCGATTCCCGTCGCAGCCGTTTGCCTTTGCAGAGTGGACAGTCGGTCGCGATCAGGTATTGCGACACGCGCTTGCGGATCAGCGCGCTCTGCGTGTTGGCGAAGGTATGCAGCACGTACCGTTTCGCGCTCGTGAACGTCCCCTGGTAACTCGGCTCCTCCTTCCGGCGGAGGGCCTTGCGGACCTCGTGCAGTTCGTAGCCTGCATAGACGGGCACGGTTGGCTGATCGTCCGTAAAGAGAATCCAGTTGCGCGTTTTCTTCGGCAGATCGCGCCACGGCACGTCGACGTCGTACCCGAGGGTCGTGAGGATGTCGCGCAAGTTCTGTCCGTGCCACGCCGTTGGCCAGGCGGCGACTGCACGCTCCCGGATCGTCAGAGAGGCGTCCGGAACCATCGACTTCTCGGTCACGGTGAATGTGCGGCCGACGCCATGACACTCCGGACAGGCGCCCTCGGGAGTATTCGGCGAGAACGATTCGGCATAGAGGAGCGGCTGGTTTCGCGGATAGCCGCCCGCGCGCGAGTACAGCATGCGCAACAGGTTCGAGATCGTCGTTACGCTTCCGACCGAAGAGCGGGACGTCGGCGCTCCTCGTAGCTGCTGGAGAGCGACGGCTGGTGGAAGCCCCATGATGTCGTCGACGTCGGGCACGCCCATCTGATCGAACAGACGCCGCGCATAGGGGGCGACTGACTCGAGGTATCGCCTCTGCGCCTCGGCATAGAGAGTGCCGAAGGCGAGCGACGACTTGCCCGAGCCCGAGATGCCGGTGAACGCCACGAGCGCGTCACGCGGGATGTCGACATCGACGTCCTTGAGGTTGTGCTCGCGCGCGCCTCGCACGTGAACGAAGCCGCGTCCATTCGCTTCCTTCTGCTTCACCACTGAAGTGGGAGTTCACGTTGAATGCCCGCGGCGGTTGCCCGACGCAGGACTCACGTCTTCGGGCGGCCTCAGTTCATTGCGTCGTCGGCAACGGAATCGGCTTCGAGCCTGCCGAGCTCCCGATACCGCTTCACGCGGTAGCGCAGCTGATCGCGGCTGACCTGCAGGAGCCGGGCGGCCTGAGACTGGTTTCCTCCCGTGGCGCGGAGTGCACGCTGCACCATGATGAATTCCACCTCTTCGAGCGGGATGATCGGCTCGTCGTCGCCGGATTTCGCGACCGGCAGCCGCTCTCCAACGCCGGGGGCGAGCGGCAGAAAGAGATTCGACAGCTCGGTCCCTTCCTCGAGGATGACGGCTCGCTCGATGAGGTTGCGCAGCTCGCGAACGTTCCCGCTCCAGGGATGCTCGAGCAATCGTTCCTTGAGCCCCTCGGAGAGCTGGGTAATCGGCTTGCCGCACAACACTCCGTAGTGTTTGAGGAACTCGATGGCGAGAGGAATGATGTCGGCGCGGCGTTCGCGCAGCGGCGGAATCCGTATCGGAAAGACGTGAAGCCGGTGAAAGAGATCTTCGCGGAATCGTCGCTGTGCAACTTCATCGACGAGCGATCGATTCGTCATTGCGATGACGCGCACGTCGACGGCTATCTCGCGCGTGCCACCGAGACGGCGGAACGTGCGGTCTTCGAGAAAACGAAGGAGCTTCGCCTGGAGCGTAAGCGGAATCTCGCCGATCTCATCCAGAACGACCGTTCCGCCATCGGCGAGCTCGAAGAGTCCTTTGCGGGATGCCTTCGCGTCGGTGAACGCTCCCTTCTCGTAGCCAAAGAGCTCGCTCTCGACGAGCTGCTCGGGAAGTGCCGCGCAGTTGAGGGCCTGCAGCGAAGCCGAGGAGCGCGGAGACATCGAGTGGATGTAGCGGGCGATGACTTCCTTTCCGACGCCGGTTTCCCCGTGAAGCAGGACAGTCGTCGTGCCTGCTCCCGCTACGGTGGTCGCAAGCTGCAGGACTGAACGCATCGCTTCCGAGTCGGCTACGACATGCACGCGCGCCTGTTTCTCCCGCGCGCGCCGCGAGCCTTCGACCTCGAGCCGCTCGCGGAACCGTCCCGCCGCTTTGGCGACCTGCTTCAGGAGCTCGTCGTGGTCAACCGGCTTGGTCAGGAAGTCGTACGCGCCGAGCTTCATCGCCCGTACCGCGTCTTCGATATTGCCGTCGGCGGTAAACACCAGAACCGAGCTCTCGAACAGACGCTCGCGCTGTGCCGCGAGAAAATCGAGACCGTTGCCGTCGGGAAGATGAACGTCGAGGATCACTACCTGCGGGCGCATCCTGCGCAACTGCTGCTCGGCTTCGGTGAGCGTCGTCGCCTCGTGTACGACGTGCCCTGCCGCCTGCAGCTTCGTCCGCAACGCCCAGCGGAGAAGCCTCTCGTCTTCCACGAGTAGCAGCAGTGCCATGGTCAGGTCCTTTCCTTCTGATCGGGCAGCAGCACGACGACCCTGGTTCCTTCGCCGGACTTCGACTCGATCGTGAGCGTGCCGCCGTGCTGCTCGACGATCTGTTTGCAGATCGGCAGCCCGAGCCCTGTTCCTTCTTCCTTCGTCGTGAAAAACGGATCGAAGATCCGTTCGAGCTGCTCGGGCGTGATCCCCTTCCCGCTGTCGGAGACCGCGAGCACGACGCCGTCATGCCGGGGGAATGGCGCAACAAGCACTTTGATCGAACCACCGTGATCGGTCGCCTGCATGCTGTTAGTGAGCAGATTCACGAGCAACTGCACCATGAGACCGGAATCGAGCTGCAGCGGTGGAACCGCGTCCGGAATGTCGACCTCGAGCGTCACACCGCCGCGACGGAGACGGGCACCGAAGAGCGAAGTGACCTCCCGGGTCACGCGTGCAAGGTCGACGGAGGTCCGCTGCGGAGGTTGCGGCTTCGCGAGACGCAGCAGGCCATCGACCGTCGTCGTCACCCTCCGCAACTCTGCAAGGATCTGATCCTGGACTTCCTGCTGCTCGCTTCCGCTGGAGCTCTCGCTCCGAAGAACTTCGAGAGCCGCGATCACCCCGGCGAGTGGATTCTTGATCTCGTGCGTCAGCCCGGCGGCCACCTCGCCGAGCGCCGCGAGCTGCTCGGCGCGAGCCATGTGGCGCGCGATGTCCTCTTCACGCTCGCGCTGCTGGCGGATCAGTCCCCAGAGTGTGTCGTGAACGCGGCCCGCCAGCGCCTCGAGATCGTGCCGCTGCGCGGCGCCCAGTCCCGTCGACGTGATCGACCGCTGCATCCTCGCCAGCGGCCGTGCGATGACGTAATCGCCCGCCCAGAACATCAGCCCGAGAAGGGTGAACCAGGCAGCGCCCGCCATGGCGAAGTTATGCCGCACGCGCTCTTTCGTCTCCGCGAGTGGAGCCGTCAGGTCGATGCCGAGCTGGATTGCTCCGAGACTCTCGCGTCCCGCTGCATGACATGACCGGCAGTCCGGGCCGTTGAGCAGCGCGCGGACGCCGAAGATGTTCGTCTTCTCGCTTCCTTCGGTCAGCCAGATCGCCGGATGTTTCGGCTGCATCAGGACCACGCGCGCCTGCGCGCTCTCGCGCTCGGAGGGAGCTCCGCGTGTCGAGACGATCGACGAGCCCATCGTGTCGTAGACGGTAATTGCCAGAAGTCTGCGAACGTCCGCGTGCGCCATCAGCCGATGTCCGAGGAGCTCGCGCCGGTGCACCAGATCGAAGTCCTGAAGGTCGAGCGCCAGCTCGTCGAGAAGGAGCGACACCCCATACTTCTGCGTGCTGACGAGGTTCTCGACCGCATAGCGGTTCATCAGCGTGTAGAGACCGGCGAATGCCGCGACGTTGATGATCACTACCGGCACGAGCACACGGAAGCGCCAGTCGCGCGTCAGTGTGACTTTCGAACCGAGCCATGCGATCAATTGATTCATCCGAGGATGAAGTTAGACCTCGATTGGGGAAAAAACCCCAACGCTGATCACGAGAGCGCGTGACACGACTCACGCGGAGACGTGCACGAAACCATGTGTCGCAGCGAGTCCGCCGCGTAACGTGCCCGCCGTGAGTCCGAAGCGTCCCGCAGGCCATCGAACCAGCATCCGCCCGGCGGCTGGTTTCGCCCCCGCGCGGTCCAGTCTGTGGGGAAACTCATCGACGCCCCCATCTCCGGGCCTGACGTCTTCACCACGCCCATCCCGCGGAGCCAGAATGAGCAGACTCCTCTCCCCGACCCGTTACTTCCTCTACCTCCTCATCGCTGCCGTCGTGATCGTCTCGGCCAGCCAGGCGTTCGCGGCGAAACCGAAGCGGCTCGTCTCGAAGGAGTGTTTCGAGTGTCACACGACTCTGAAGCAGGAGCGTTCCCTCAAGGTCCAGCACGAGCCCTTCAAGGATGAGAAGGGCTGCGAGACCTGCCACAAACGTCACGGCGTCGTCGGAACCCTGGTTCTCGTCCAGGACGAGCCCGGTCTCTGTTTCCAGTGCCACAGCGAGCAGGAAACAGCACTGAAGGATCCACACGTTCATCTCCCGCTGAAGAATGGGAAGTGCTCCGACTGTCACGACCCGCACGCTTCCAATGAGCCGGCTCTCCTGTCCGCTCCAGGAAACCAATCGTGCTTTGTCTGTCACGATCGCAAACCGTTCTCCGAAGGCTCAGTCCACGCCCCGGTCACGAAGCACTGCCTCTCGTGCCATTCGGCTCACTCGAGCAAAGAACCGCATCTCCTCTCGCGGCAGAGCGACGACCTCTGCGTGACCTGCCATCGCAGTGGCGGTGAGGCGAGCGTCCCGCGGCACGGCGGCAACGACATCAGCACTGGCTGCACCGAGTGCCATACTCCACACGCCGGTGAAGGGAAAGAGCTTCTCCGCAAGTTCGTCCACGCTCCCGCGAACGACTGCTCGAGCTGCCACAAGACGGCGGCGCCGGGGCAGAAGCCGGAACTACTCGAGAGCGAGCCGGACCTCTGCTTTCAGTGTCACGGCGACAAGCAGGGCCAACTTTCGACAGACCACGTACACGTCGCGTTCTCTGGCGGACCCTGCACCACCTGTCACGCTCCTCACGCCTCGGATTACAAAGGCGTCCTCAAGGTTTCCCAGAAGGCACTCTGCACTGACTGCCATGATTCGGTGGCAACCGAGATCGGCGGCAAGTCGCACCACCAGCCCGCCGCCTCCGGCGAATGCACGCTCTGCCACGAGCCGCATGGCTCAGGAAAACCAAAGCTTCTCAAGGCGGAAGGGCAGGAGCTCTGCTCGAGCTGTCACGCAACACAGATCAAGGGCTGGGAGTCGCAACAGAACATTCACGCCGCCCTCGGCGAGTGCGCGACGTGCCACACTCCTCACGGCGGTCCGCATGAGAACCTCCAGGCCAGGGCCGGCGGTGAGTCCTGCTTCACCTGCCACGACGCACAAAAAGCGGAGTCTCAACAGTCGTTCGTCCACACGCCGGTCGCGAAGGGTGAGTGCGCCGCCTGCCACAATCCTCACGCGAACGGCAATCCGAAACTACTGGTCGCATCGACCGAGAAGCTCTGCGTCACCTGTCATGAATCGCTGATTCGCGTACGCGGCAACCGACTCCACAGTCCGGTCGCATCGGGCGAGTGCCTCATGTGCCACAACGCGCACGCAGGCGACCGGCGCGGGCTGCTCAAGCAGGTGACTGCGAATCTCTGCAAAGACTGTCACTCGAACGTGACTGACGACGCGGCAAAGGCGAAGTCGGTTCACCCGCCGGTGGCTGCCGGAACGTGCAACTCCTGCCACGACGCGCACGGGTCGGCTCACTTGAGCTATCTCGTCGGCAATCAGAAGACGCTCTGTCTCGGATGCCACTCGCAGCTCGAGGATCGGATCCGCAAAGGAAGCAGCGTCCATGCTCCGGTCGCGCAGGGACGCTGCGTCAATTGCCACCAGGGTCATTCATCGGACGAGATGGGGCTGCTCAAGAAGGGCGTTCCCGAGCTCTGCACCGGCTGCCACGATGCGAAGAGCGAGTCAATGGCGAAGGCTCACAGCAACTACGCGATCGAGAAGTCGAACTGCCTCGCCTGTCACGACCCGCATGCGTCGAACAAGAAGAAGCTCTTCAACTCCACCGGACACACTCCGTTCGTCGACGGCGACTGTGGCGCGTGCCACACCTCTGCTAGCGCGCCGAACAGCCCGGCGAAACTGACGTCCGAGGGTTGGGCCTCCTGTGAGACCTGCCACTCCGACCTCAATGACAAGTACCGCAAAGGAAAGTGGGTTCATGCACCGGCGGCGGCCGGCGACTGCGTCGTCTGCCACAGCCCGCACGCCGCGAAGGGGAAGAGACTGGTCAGTGATCCGGGAGCCAGCTCCTGCACCGGATGCCACTCCTCGATCGAGAACGACCTCACGCAGAAGGTCGTACACGAGCCGGTCATGAAGGGCGACTGCGTGAAGTGCCACAACCCGCACGCCTCCTCGAACAACCTCGGTCTGGTCAAGACCGGAGCGGCGCTCTGCTTCGACTGCCACGCCGACGAGAAGAAGCTGCAAACCGCGAAGTCGGTACATGCGCCGTTCAAGAGCGGCGAGTGTGCGAAATGCCATACCACGCACGCGTCATCCCATTCGGGGATGCTCAAGGCGGAGGCGAACAAGCTTTGCCGCACGTGCCACAACCCTGGCGACTCGCGCCTGACGCAGGCACACCGCGGCTTTCCTCCCGCCTCGCTCGACTGCACCGGCTGCCACAACCCGCACGGCTCCGATCAGTCGAAGCTCATTCGCTCGAAGCCGCACAAAGTCTTCAACTCGTGCGAACGCTGCCACGCGGGAAATACGAAGGCGATCCAGACCGCGACGGTCAACGATCTCTGCTACCGCTGCCACTCGGCCGTGCGCGTCGCCTCGCAGAAGAGCGGTGCCCATCAAGCGCTCACGACGAGCAACTGCGTGACGTGCCACAACCCGCACACCGCGGACGAGAGTGGTTTGATCAAGGGGAACAATGAGCGTGAGCTCTGCCTGACCTGCCACGACGACGTGAAGTCGCACATGAATGCGTCACGCTCGATCCATCCGATGAAGGCGAACGGCGGCCGCTGCACGACCTGCCACAATGCGCACCAGTCCGACCACGCCGCTCTGACCAAACGCCCGGGCGACAGACTCTGCTCCGACTGCCACAAGGGTCACGCCCAATTCGGTCATCCGATGGGAACCGATCCCCGCACCGGCCGGACGATGACCTGCATGTCGTGTCACTCGTCTCACGGAACGCAGTACGTATCGCTGCTGACGAACAGTCCGAAGCGTGAGCTCTGCGTGCAGTGCCACAGCTCCGATGGTTCAGTCGGATCACGCTCGATGTCGTCGCAATGAAAGTACTCCCTCCGATCGTCTCCCTGCTCGTTGCGGCGGCACTCCTCGGCGCCGCCGCAACGCCGCTCCATGCAGACGAGCCGAAGGAGATCGAGCCGTTCACCCTCAGGCCCGTGCAGTTCCTCCAGGCCTGGATGTACGAAGGCCCCATACGCGAGCCGGAAGCGCTGGCCGTCGACCAAAAGACGGGTGAGGTCTGGATCGCAGACCCGCGCAACAACGTCGTCGGCGCCTTTTCGGCAGAAGGAATGCCGCTCTTCGCCTTCTCGTCCGACAAGTACCTGCGCAATCCGCGGCAGCTCGCGGTCGACGACCGTGGACGGCTCCTCGTGCTCGAACAGGACCGCACGAGAATCCGTCAGTTCAACTATCGCGGGGTCTACCTCGGCGATCTCGTACCGCCGAACCTCGGCGAGAAGCCGCAGATCGCCGCGATCGCCTTCGGCCCTGACGGATCGCTCTACGTCGGCGACAACGCCAGTGGCGAGATCCTCATCTACTCCTACCCCGCGTTGCGCCTCAAGAAACGGTTCGGGAGCCGCGGCGAGGAAGAAGGGCAGTTTCGCTCGATCGCTGGGATCGCCGTCGACGAGCAGTACATCTACATCGTCGATCACGTTGGTCTTGCCGTGCAGCTCTTCGATCATCGTGGCGATTTCGTGCGCGGATGGGGCCAGCACGCGATGGGCGGCGCCAACTTCTCGCTGCCCCGCGGCATTGCGGTCGATGCAAAGGGCCGGGTCATCGTCGTCGACGGACTGCGGCACGACCTGAAGTACTTCAACGCAGACGGACTGCTCATCGGCCACTTCGGCGGCGCCGGCCGCGCGCCCGGCAATACGCTCGCCCCCTCAGCCGTGGCGGTAGGTCCCGGCGGGCGCGTTTACGTCGCCGAGCGCGGCAACGCGCGCGTTCAGGTGTTCGTGGAAGAAGCGCTGCCGGCGAAGCCGGTGCCCGCGCGTCGTTAGGCCGCTGCGTTAGTGGCTGGCGCTTCCCGCTTCGTCATCCCAATGGCCTAGATCAAACGCTCCACGATGTCATCCTGAGCGTAGCGTGAGGATCTGGGTGGGCGGGTGGTGCGATGCACGTGTTTGGCACCGCCCATCCGCCAGATCCCTCGCTACGCTCGGGATGACAGACTCTCGTCAGGATCGGGACGGGCGGAGAGATACGACGGAGTCCTCGATATCAAGTTCTTGCGGGCGTAACGCGAGGATCGGGGCGGACGATGCGACGCACGTGCAAAACAGCCGGCGTCTGCATTCCTCGCGTTAGTCGCAAGGCAGCACGGTTCCTGCGCCGGCAGGCGCTGGTGCCGGTAGCCAGGGGTCGGCGCGTGAGCGCCCACCCCTGGAGAGAATCGTTTGAGCAAGGTGTGCCCCGGCAGGGGCACATGCCGCGGCACACCGATGCAGGTGCCCCTGCCGGGGCACGACTCACGATCTGCGAAGTTCCAGGGGTGGCGCGCAAGCGCGCAACCCCTGGCTACCGGCGACAGCGCCTCCGGCGCAGGGTAGGCGTCGCGAGAATCGCAACGACCTCACCACATCGCCGCCTAACGCACGCTTATCGTGACGACGGTCACCGCGATCTATGCGTTCGACCACTGCGAGGCTCGATCCAGCCGTGCCACCAGCACGATTCAACCCCTTCGTCTACCGGCAGTTGCGCAGGACATGCCGGCATCACTTCGCTCTGTCACTAATTGGGCAGGAATCCCCAGGACCTATGGGGAAAATTCCGCACGTGGGTGGCAGACAGCACACTCGCGCAAGCTGCCCGAAATCGCAAGCAACTGAAGAGCTTCAACTTAAGCATGTCGGCCCTGCCCTGTCGCCCGTGGCACTCAGCTCGCTCAATGGAGGAGCAGATGCCCGAACCAATAGCGGGCAATCAGGAGAAGGAAGACAACATGAAGAAGATCATCGTAACGCTCGCAATTCTGACGCTGGCAGCGCTGCCGGTACTCGCAGGCGAGTGGCATACGGGGCAGAACAACCTCTGCGCCGACTGCCACACGATGCACAACAGCATGAGCCATACGTGGACCGGCACCGGCACTGTCACCGTGGCTACCCCCTCGGCAGACGGCAACTGGATCAAGGCCGGAACGACCGGTGCAGGCGACTACCTCCTCAAGGCTGAGAATCCCAATGAACTCTGCCTGTCGTGCCACAACGGCACGGTGACCTTCGCCCCGTCGGTGCTCGCAGCGAAGTCCGTCAACGACGCGGCCAATCGCTCCGCCGGCTTCCTCAACGAGGGCGGCGCTGAGGCGCACACTGGTCATTCGCTCGGTTCGACGGCGACTGCTCCAGGCGGGACGTTCGCCAACGCCGACGGCCTCTCTTGCGTTAACTGCCACACTCAGCACGGACGCGCCGGCGTCTACCGTAACCTCGGACCGCGCGTTAGCGGCGCTGGCGCTGCGCTGACCCAGCCGCTCTATGCGATGGCCGGCAAGCAGCCGGAAGGTATGGCCGGTCTGCCGGTCGATCTGGCTGGTGCAGCAGCACATGCGACAATCGACGTCTTCATCAATGCGCCTGGCTACGTTCCCAACAGCGGGAATGCGTTCGCGGCGCTCTATGAAACCGGCAACGTCAGCTACCTGAAGCGCGCCGCCGCGATTGGCGGAATTGAGAATGCGTCGGGCACCCAGTGCGCCCATTGCCACGGAAGCTTCCACGGTGCACCGGCAGACGCCAACATCGGCGGCGAGGCCGGCCCGGGCACCAGCTTCGTACACTTCAATCGCCACCCGGTTGGTGGTGTCGTCCTGGGGGGCACCGGATCCGGTGGATACTCACCGCTACCGTCCGCTCGCTACGCGGCTAACGGTCACCCACAGGGTGGCACCTCGATCTCCAAGGTCAAAGTTTACGCCGACGACCAGACGGCGTTTACCGACGCGACCCCCGGCTGCATCTCCTGTCACAAGGGTCACGGCAACGACCAGCCCTTCGGCCTGATCTTCGCCAACCGCACCCTCCCCGGCATGGGCGAGAACGGCAACCTGCCGGTTCCGACCGACGGCGCATCGACCGCCATCGCGCAGCGCGGCCTCTGCGGCCAGTGCCACGGACAGGGCAACTGATCTTCGATTCACCGCGGTAACTGGGAGGGGCCGGGGCAACCCGGCCCCTTTTCTTTGAGTTGAGAACCGGCGGCTGAGTCGCAGTGTGACAGCTGACACGAGGTCCCGTGACTGCGCATCCCTCCTCCCGCCCCATCACCGTCGAGAATCCGATCTGCAGAGTTGCGATGAACCGGTCCTCAATCCATCCGCAGTCCGATCCGGCATCCAGCCGTGTGCGACGCCTCGTTTCGCGAAGCGTCTCGCCGGTCGGACGGCTCGCAGTTTCAACGATGGCCGGTCTGCTGACCGCAATTTTCGTGATCGTCCCCACCGACCTCCGTGCGGGGCCGACGTACGACGCCTCGAAGCATGGTCATCCCGAGACCGGCGTGCAACGCATCGACGCAGAGGGTCCCGGCGCCTGTGCGCAGTGCCACGAGAATCATGGAAGCCGCAACGGAATCCCGAACGCTGGACCGTTCGACGTTCTCCTGTTCCGCGGGAACGACGCGCACCTCTGCTATGAATGCCACCAGAGCAGCGGCGCGGAGAAGGTCTATCACGGAAGCGTCATCTGGAGCGACTCGAGTCATTCGCGCTCGCCGATGGCGTACTGGCCGGGGCCCGTGCCCGCCGCGCGGAAGCCGTCCGACGCCGGCAAGTGCGTGAACTGTCACGACCCTCACGGCGCAGACGACGCGACAGGGACGATTCCGTCGATGCTGCACCTTCGCGAGCAAACACTCTGTCTCGGATGCCACACCGGCGTTCAGGCGTCGGACGTGAAGAGCGACTTCAGCAAGCCCTACCGGCACCCGATCGCCTTCTCGCAGCGTCACAGCGCCGCGGAAGCTTCGATCCAGGATCCTGCCCACTTTGCCGGCGGTGCAACGAATCAACGCCACGCCGAATGCGCGGACTGTCACAACGCGCACGTAGCGACGTCTGATCTCTGGCCGCCTGCAGCCCCCGAGGCGTCGCAGAGAAACTTCGGCGTCGCGCGGGTCGCCGTCGTCAACCAGGCGGCCGGACAGCTGCCGACGTATGTCTGGCGAGGCGCGGAAGACATTGCGCAGCCACTCGAGTACGAACTCTGCTTCAAGTGCCACTCATCGTGGACGACGCTGCCGAACGGTTCACCTGACCTCGCGCAGCTGACGAATCCGAACAACCCGTCGTATCACCCGATTCAGGCAGAGGGGAAGAATCGCAACATCGACCCGATGGCGTTCTCGGACGGCTGGAGCTGGGACCGGAGGGTCTTCTGCTCCGACTGTCACGGAAGCGACGAAGACGGGCGCCGCGGTCCGCACGGCTCGATGCACCGCTCGCTGCTGAAGCGGCCGTACCCGACAGCTTCGGCGCCGGCGCCAACGACTGCATCGGATCTCTGCTTCTCGTGCCACCGCCACGAGGTCTACGCCGACCCGACCGCGTCGACGGCGACGCAGCAGGCAAGCCGTTTCAACGACGCATCGGGGCGCGGCCACACCTATCACGTCGCAGCGCAGAACATCGCCTGCTCGACCTGCCACGCAACGCATGGAAGCGTGAGCAACCCCGCCCTCATCGCATCGGGTGGCGCAACCGGAATCATTCTCTATTCGCAAGGCGGGGGCGGCGGTACGTGCACCACGACCTGCCACGAACCCCGCAACTACACGGTGAGCTACCCGCGGTGATCCGATGAAACGACTCGCTCTGCTCGCCATGCTCCTCACCAGCGCGCTCACGCTGCGGGGAGAGCTTTCTCCACGGGTGTTGCTCACCTGGGAGACACGCGACAGCGGCACCGGCACGCTCACTCAGCTCCGGCAGGACGTTGAGGTCTTCCTCGACCGCGCCGTCGCGGAGGGGGTCACATATCGCCTCGGCATGGGAGCGAATCGTCTCGAATCAGAAACGTCGTTCCTCGAGACGAGGCGCGATACGAGCACCTTCGAGATGCGTCCAACCGGACGCGTCGAAGTCCGCGTTGGCAGGATCGCATGGGACGCCGATTACGCGCTCCGCCGCTCGTCCGCCGAGATCAGTGACCGCCGCTCGATCTACACGAATGAACAGATACTGACGAAGTTCGCCTGGTCCGCGCTGCCCTGGCTGCCGAATGGTGAAGTCCGCGCGATGCGCTATCGGCTCGGCGATGACCGCTTCTCGGAAGACCTCGTGAACGAGCTCGCCGAGGTCACGCTGAGCCACTCGTGGTGCGGGCTGAACGTCTCGGGCGGACAGAACGTCCGGCGGCAGATCGATGACCGGAACGGCTACACGCGCACGACAGGAGAGCAGCTCGGCTCGATCAGCTACGCGCAGGCGCTCTTCGATCAGCGGCTGACCTTCTCGGCGTCCGCCAATGGCAGCCTGACGATGATCGACGACTCAGCCGGCGAGCGCAGCACGCGCATTCCGAATCCCGTCGCGATCGTCCGCGCACTTTCGGGCGTTGACGATACACCGCTCGACTCGACCGATCGGCCGCTCTCGTCGAATCCGGCACTGACCGATGGTCGCCTCGACATATCCGCGGGGATCAATCTCGGTCCTGATGGTGAGTCCTTCCAGACGATCATGCTCGACTTCGGACGGATCGCCGAGGTCGACCGCATCGACGTAGTGGTCCGCGACGAGCGTGGCGACCGCGTGCTGCAGTCTGCGGGGATCCGCTGGGATGTCTACACGAGCGTCGACGGCGAACGCTGGACGGCACATCTCGAAGGCAACGACCAGCAGTTCGACAGCATCCGCTCGCAGTTCGAGATCTCCTTCTCGTCGATCGACGTTCGCTGGATCAAGGTCGTCAGCTTCGGTGTCGCGGCGCAGCCGGTCTTCGTCACTGAAGTGCGCGCGCTCTTCCATACGACTCTCACAAGCGGCTCGAGGGAGAGCGAGTACCGCAATGTGATGGGATCGACGTCACTCACCTGGACGCCGCTCCGCCCACTCAGCTTCAACTACACCGGTTCGACGTACATCTCCGACTACGAGATCGGCGGCATCGGCACGAGCACGATCGAAGACATGCTCCACAGCATCAGCGCCCGCTACGACGGGCCGTGGAACCTCAGCTACGACACCCGTTACGAGGTGCGCGAAGCGAGCACCGACCGTAACGACGAATCATCGACCTCCCTCCTCGGAGGCCTCCGCTGGATGCCACGTCCACAGCTCATGGTCAGCACCTTCTGCGACTTGCGCGACGAGGTGCGAACCTTCGGCGATGTCGAGAGCCGCACCTGCAACGCCAACGTGACTGCACGGCTTTACCCGACGCTCGACGTCAGCTTCGGTGGCTCGGACCGGAGCGAAGAGCGGCTGACGGAAGGTGGCGAGATTCACACCACTTCGCTCCACGCAACCGCAACCGCCCGCGTCCGCCCGACTCTCCGCTTCGTCGTCAGTGGCACTTCGAGCCGTTCGACCGCGACCGGCGATGTCGAAGCGGCGCTGCCGCCGACACGTGACGACCGGATCAATCTCAGCAGCGACTGGAATCCCGGCCGCGCTCTCGGTCTCGGCGCGACCTTCGGCTGGGTCGCCGGTGACGCGATCTCCGGCATCGTGCAGCGCTATCGCGTCCGCTGGAGCCCGTTCGGCGACGGCAGCGTCTCGCTGCACACGAGCTATCAGACCGACATCGACCCCTACTCCAACAGCCGCTCGGAACGAATCCTCATCTCGCCACGCTGGCAGGTGAACCGGCGAACCGCACTCAGTCTCGGCTACTCGACCGTGAAGACCACGGGCCTCTACGTTTTTGAATCGGAATCGATCCTCGCCTCGCTGTCGATCGGCCGGTAACGGAGAACATCGTGATGCATCGAACCATCAAAACACTGACGACCCTGATCCTCTGCATGGCGCTCGCAGGCTGTGCGTCGAGCGGGACGCGTTACCTCCACCCGAACGCGGATCTCGGCTCGCTCAAACGGGTCGCGGTTCTCCCCTTCGAGAACGTGTCGGGCGCTCAGGCAGCCTCGGACAAGGTCCACAAGATCTTTCTCGTCGAGCTCCTGTCGATGGAGATCTTCGAGGTCGTAGAGCCTGGTCAGGTCAGTCGTGCTGTCCGGAGCGAGAATGCGAGCAGTCCCGACCAGCTCACTCCTGACGACTTCAAGAGGCTCGGCAAGGCGATGAATGCCGACGCGCTCTTCCTCGGACAGGTGGTGGATTTTCAGGAAGTCCGCAGCGCGGCGGCGACGGCCCCCGAGGTGACGCTCCAGTTCCGACTCGTGGAGACGGCAAGCGGCGCGACAGTCTGGTCGTCGAGTGAGACACGCGCGGGGGTGAAGGCGAGCACCCGTCTGTTCGGTACCCGCAGCGAATCAGTCACCGAAGCGACGCGGAAGGTGATCCGCAAGCAGCTCGCGAGTCTGTTGGAGTAAGCCCGCATGCGCGTCCACTTCACGGAAGTGCCATCGTTCACCAGCGCGCCGAAGCCGCGCTCCAGGCTGTGCCTCAA
>DASVLC010000148.1:0-16463 GCA_036385045.1 Thermoanaerobaculia bacterium
GCAGCGAGGCGAGGATGAATACGCCGGGAGCGAACGAAAACAACTGGTCCTGGCGCCTCTATCCCGGCGTGTTGACGCACGACCAGGCTGCGACGCTGCGGCGGTTAGCGGTTCTGACGGGAAGAGTCTGAACAGCACCGCACGACGGGCGCCGTAACCCAACGTCACCTCAAGCTCAAGACACAGGGTCTCGATTGGGATCTGTTGGTGTCGGGCCAGTTGGCGCGTTCGACTGTGTCCCCTCCGGGTACTGCGTGAATACGCCGTTCTGGAAGATGATGTCGCTTTCGAAGTACTGCGTAGGGCCCGCGGGAAGGCTTCCGTCCAACGCGCCATCCCTTCCGGGCGAAATGATCACGTAATCGCTCTGTCCCGCACCTACCAGAAATCCGGAACCCCAACCATCCTCGCGCGGAAGTGACTTGATGTAGGTCGGCTCGAGCATCGTCGCAAGCTCTTCGATGCCACCCGGGAGTGGCTCGGGTTGCTGTGACGTTTGCGGCGGCTCAATCACCCGCCCGGCAGCGGCGTACCCGTTCGCGTCAGTGGCCCGCGCTTCCCAGGCCGCGGCGATCGAACGCATGTCGGCCATCGTTCGCTTCTGCCTCGCGCGTTGCATTGCGGTCATCAGATTGGGAATGGCGATCGCAGCGAGAATTCCAATGATCGCCACCACGATCAACAGCTCGATCAGAGTGAACCCCTGGTCTCTCCTGCGCATACGGCAACACCTCTCTCGGACCCGGCCGGTTGCAAGCGCTCTGCCGCGGAAACGAGCGCTGCTCCGTGAGGGAGGTTCCACCCTCTTGCCGGAGGTAACTGTCGAAACTTGTCAGTCTGGATGACAGGAATGGACTAACAGCGGGGCGGTTCTCCGAATGTGAGCGGACCGCCACTCGCCTTCACCGGTCCATTGCGAAAGACCTGTCGGGATCGTGTTTGATTTCGTCACCGCAGCGGGACACGAGCGTCGAGATACCGCCCGCGCTGGTCAGGACGAGGCACTTTCGCGATCGGGCGCAACAGGACGAGCCCTTCTTCGGAGTCGCGGGGGTAGGAGGGCAACACGACTAACGCGCCGGGCGATCGTCAGCGACGCCCACGCGAGCCCCCAATCAGTCGATGGCGATCCGCAGGTCCGCACCGAGCGAGTCGAAAAGCTCGAGCCATCGCCGCATCGCCTGCCCATTGCCGGACGACGCATCGATCGCAGGACGCACGGTCTTTCGCATCCGGTAGTAGCGGTTCTGAGCACGGCGAAGATCGACTGCGAGCTCGGCGCCGTGAACAATGCCGACGAGAGCCTCGAGCGCCTCGAGGCGGTCGAGATCTTCCGGTCGTTCGCGAAAGTCAATCGACGCCTGATTGATCGCGTCGCGAAATGCCATCAACGTCGTCTCGTCGAGCGTCACCCCTTCGACAGTCGCCTCGCGCAGGCGCGACTCGATTTCTGCGATCGAGGGAGAGTCGTCGCGAAGCAGCCGGCGAAGCTGCTGGTTGAGATCGAACTCGGCTGCCGTATGCAACACCTTCGGAGGCGGGATCCCAAGTCTCGCGTGCAGACGCATCAGCGGATCGTAGCGCTCGTGGAGCTGACGGAACGCCGACTCCGCCTCCTCGAGCGTCGCGACGATGAGCCGCTCCATGATCCGCCGCTGTTCATCCTTGAAGAGTGACTGAATGGAGATCGGCCTTTCCGAGAACTCGAGGTCGAGCAGCCGGATGACCGCCGGGATACCGCCTGTCTGCATCGCTGCCGCGAGTGCGGCTCGAACGTCCTCCGGGTCGGATCCGGTGCGCGCGGCACGAATTCCGCCAGCGAGCTCCGTCTCGCCGAGATGAAGAGCCGCGAACTCGAACGACGCCGCCTCGGAGGTAATGAGTGAGCGGACGGTAATCGATCCGAGCGCGAGCCGCGTCCGTCCCGCCTTGTGTATCTCGAAGTCGTGCCTGACGACCTCGTAACAGTAGAGCCGCTCCTCGTCATCAAACGTATCGAACAGCGAGAGCACCGCATAGTGCGCTGCCACGCGAGCGAGGTCGAGTCGCGCGGGGACTACCTCCTCCTCGTAGATCCTCCGCGCCGTCCCCTGCTCGGGAACGTTACTGACGGCCGGTTCCAGCCGCTTTGCGAACTCGTCATCGAGAGCGACGTTGCCCATCCGCTCCGCCAGCTGAATCACACGCGCCGCGTAATTCAGCACCTGGACCGTCTCGATTCCCGAGACGTCGTTGAAGAACCAGCCGCAGCTCGTGTACATCAGCATCGCATTCCGCTGCATCTCGAGGAGCTCAAGCACTGAGCTGACGGCGGCACCTGGAAGTGCATGGGCCGTGATGAAGCGCTCGACCGAATCGTCCGAACGGTCGAGGATGACGTCGATGTACTCGTCGCGCGCTACCCACGGGTTACGAAGAACGTTCGCCCCCTCACGCTCGAAGATCGACGCTGCTTCTTCGGCAAGCCAGTCGAGAGCGGAACGCAAGGGGCCTCTCCATGCCTGGTTCCAGCCGGGACTCGCGCCGGTGTGGCATCCACAATCGCTCTGCCACCGTTCGACTCCATGCGAGCAGCTCCAGGACGTACGCTCCGTGATCTCCACCTCGTAGGCTGGTGGAAACTTCTGAAGGTGCTCGGCGTAATTCGTGAGCCTCGCCTGGCCCTGCTCCTCAATGATCTGCAACGCAAACGTCAGCGCCATCTCTCCGAAGCGGTGGTGATGACCGTAGGTCTCGCCATCGGTCGCAATGCTGACGATCTGAGGATGCGAGCGGGTCTCCCGAAACGCTCCGGAAAGCCGCTGGGCGAGATTCTCTCCACGCGCAAGAAGCTGCTCGAATGCGACCGCACGTGAAATCGGCCCATCGTAGAAGAAGATCGCGATGTTCTTCCCTGATGGCAACCGGCAGACGTAAGGCCTCGTCGGATCGAGATGTCCGTTCGCGGTCTGCCACTCCGAGGTACCGATCGGCCGCCAGCGGAGCGCCTGGCCAGGCTCCAGAATCGTGAAGGCGATCTCCTCGGCCGCCAACGCTTCGAGCGAGGGGATGTCCACCGCGGTTTCCGGCAGCCACATTCCCTCGGGCTTGCGTCCGAACCGCCACTCGAAATCGCGCACACCCCATCGAACCTGAGTCTTCCGGTCTCGCTCGTTCGCCAGAGGAAGGATCGTGTGGTTGTAGGCCTGGGCGATGGCGCAACCGTGACCACCGTAGCGTTCTCGCGAGAGGCGGTCTGCCTCGATGACGGCCGCATAGGTCTCGGGGGCAGAAGCTTCGAGCCAGCTGAGCAGCGTCGGTCCGAAGTTGAAGCTGATCAGCGAGTAGTTGTTGATGATCCGCCGGATCCGGTCGTCCTCGTCGAGGATTCGGGCGGTCGCGTTCGGCTCGTAGCACTCCCCGGTGATCCGCTCATTCCAGTCATGCCACGGAAACGCCGAGTCCTGGGTCTCGACAGCCTCGAGCCAGGGATTCTCACGTGGTGGCTGATAGAAATGACCGTGTATGGTGATGAAGCGGTGACGGGACGGCATGCGCAGGCGTGATCCTAATCGAAGGGACGGCGTTCAAGGGATGGAACTCCTCAGCCGGCCGATCTCACCTTTTCATTCGCTCGCGCAACGTGGTGATGTGGGCCACGTGATGGCGGCCGTGCCAGGAGTACATGGCGACGAGCCAGTCGATGGTGAGCACCCCGGCGTGCTCGGGATGACGCAGCGTTCTCGCAAAGTCCCTTTCATCCATCGATCGGAGGCTCGAGACGAACCGCAGATGGATCGCGCGGAGAAGAGTAACCGAGACGTCGGGCTCCATGGTTCGCGCGTCTTCGAGCTCGGCCCATGCGGCTTCGTCATACGGACGGAGCACCGGTTCTTCCTCGGTGAGCGCCAGCTTCAGTCGCATGTACGCATTCATGTGACTGTCGGCCAGATGATGGACGACCTGCCGCACCGTCCAGCCGCCGTCTCGATAGGGAGTATCGAGTTGCTCCTCGGTCATTCCTTCGATCGCCGCCGCGAGCCGTTGCGGCGTGGCTGCGATCGCGTCGATCATCGTCCGCCGTTCCTCGGCGGACAACTGATCGCGGCGTATGAACGGTCCGACTGGATAGCGCGGGTCAGTCATGAGGTTCAGGGACGTACGATCCCATCGTAGGTGTCAGGTCTCCGGTCGCGGAAGAACTGCCAGGTGTTGCGCACTTCGCGGATCTTGTCGAAGTCCAGCTCCGCCACGACGAGGGCGTCTTTGTCGCGATCCGCAATCGTCACGATCTGTCCTCGAGGATCGCAGAAGTAACTCTGCCCGTAGAACTCGCCGATGTTCCAGGGAGCCTCGAAGCCGACACGATTGATGGCGCCGACGAAGTAGCCGTTCGCAACCGCATGCGCAGGCTGCTCGAGCTTCCAGAGATACTCCGAGAGTCCGGCGACCGTCGCTGACGGATTCATCACGATCTCCGCTCCAGCCAGCCCCAGTTCCCGTGCGCCCTCGGGGAAGTGCCGGTCATAGCAGATGTAGACGCCGACCTTCGCGTACTTCGTCTCGAACACCGGATACCCGAGGTTGCCGGGACGGAAATAGAACTTCTCCCAGAAACCGGGGGCAACGTGCGGGATGTGATTCTTACGGTACTTGCCGAGATAGGTTCCGTCGGCATCGATGACTGCCGCGGTGTTGTAGTAGACGCCCGGCGAATCTTCTTCGTAGAGCGGCACGACGATGACCATGCTGTACTTGCGGGCGTACTCCTGCATCAGCTTCGTCGTCGGCCCGTCGGGGATCTGTTCCACCGACTCGTACCACCGCGGGTTCTGTTCTGCGCAGAAGTACGGTCCGGTGAAGATCTCCTGCATACAGAGGATCTGGACGCCCTCACTGCCGGCCTGGTCGACGTAACCGAGCGTCCTTTCGATCTGCGCATTGCGGATCGTTTCGAGCGACTCGGATACATCGGCGGCAAGAGACGTCTGAATCAGACCGCATTTCACGATACGGGACATCGGGCCTCCTCGAGATTCATGTTGTGCTCACATTCTAATGGGAGCGGCGTGCTCACCGCGGCGAGAAGGCGTGACCGCGCTTCAGGAACGAACCGTGACCGGGACGGCCGGTGTACTCCCCTTCATCGATCACGACTTCGCCTCGCGACAGGACGGTCTTCGTCACGCCGCGCACCTTCATCCCCTCGTAGCAGGAGTAGTCGACGTTCATGTGATGCGTTCTCGCGCTGATCGTCATCTCCTCGTCGGGATCGAAAATCACGATGTCGGCGTCGGATCCGACCGCAATCGTTCCCTTCTTCGGAAAAAGGCCGAAGATCTTCGCGGCCGCGGTAGAGGTGATCTCGACGAAACGGTTGACCGAGATCCTGCCGGCCACGACCCCGCCGTTGTAGACGAGGCTCATCCGATGCTCGACGCCCGGGCCTCCATTCGGAATCTTCGAAAAGTCGTCACGGCCGAGCTCTTTCTGCTCCTTGAAGCAGAAGGGGCAGTGATCCGTCGAGACGACCTGAAGGTCGTTGAATTTCAGTCCCCGCCAGAGTTTCTCCTGGTTCCACTTCTCCCGGATCGGCGGTGTCATCACCCACTTCGCCCCTTCGAACCCAGGCTGCTCGTAGACGCTGTAGTCGAGAAACAGATACTGCGGGCAGGTCTCAGCAAAGGCGGCGATTCCGGCATCGCGGGCGCGCGTGACCTCGTCCAATGCATCACTCGAACTGAGGTGAACGATGTAGACCGGCGTCTCGGCCATGTCGGCCAGGGCGATCGCACGATGCACCCCTTCTGCCTCTGCCTTCGTCGGCCGTGTCAGCGCGTGATATTTCGGCGCCGTTCGCCCTTCGGCCACCGCCCGCTTCACGATGGCGTCGATTACGACGCCATTCTCGGCGTGCATGCAGATCAACCCGCCCCGCTCGCCGGCCGCAATCATCGCCTTGTAGATGGTCGCGTCGTCGACGAGGAAGACGCCCGGATACGCCATAAACAGCTTGAAGCTCGAGATCCCTTCATCGATCAGTGAGTGGATCTCCGGCAGGCGCTCGTCCGGAAGATCCGTGCAGATCAGATGGAATCCGTAGTCGACCGAAGCACGGCCATCGGCTTTGGCGTGCCAGACGTCTACCGCTTCACGCAACGCCTGACCTTTCGTCTGCACGGCGAAGTCGATGATGGTCGTCGTACCTCCGTGTGCGGCCGCGATCGTTCCGGTCTTGAAGTCGTCGGACGATGAGGTCCCGCCGAACGGAAGATCCATGTGGGTGTGCGGATCGATCCCGCCTGGAATCACGAGACGTCCCTTCGCGTCGATGACGCGGTCCGCCTCCACCTCGATCGATTTCGCGATCATCGAGATCGTTCCGTTCTCGATCAGGATGTCGGCGTTATAGTCGTCGACGGCTGTGACGATGCGGCCATTGCGAATCACGGTTTTCATGGCGCCCCTCCGGTGGGGGCATTGTAGGCGAGCACCGAAGAAAAGTTGTGCAGCGCCACAGACGTCGCGCGCAGCGCTTTGGAGGGCGGCGGCCTCAGACGCCGCTTTCCACCGCGTACGACCATCCCGAGCCGACCTTGAGCGCCCAGCGTTGCAGGCGCCGGGCGCATGCTCGCTTTGTGAAAGCGGCGGCTAAGGCCGCCGCACTCCAAAGCGCTTCGCGCGACGAGTTGGGGAAACTCGCTGCTCTCATAGTCCACTTACAATTCCATCCCATGCGCATCCGCTCCACCCGCGTCGTAACGCCTGAGGGAACTCAACCCGCGACTGTCGAAATCGAAGCCGGGACCATCGCCGCCATCGAGCCCTTCGGCCCCGCGGACAGAGACTACGGCGACCTCGTGATCATGCCGGGCCTCGTCGACTCCCATGTCCACGTCAACGAGCCGGGCAGGACGCAGTGGGAAGGTTTCGAGACGGCAACACGTGCCGCGGCCGCCGGCGGAGTGACGACGATCGTCGACATGCCGCTCAACTCGATTCCGGCGACCACCAGCGTTGCCGCACTCGAGACGAAACAGCGGGCGCTCCAGGGGAAATGTGCGGTCAACGTCGAGCTCTGGGGTGGAGTGGTTCCGGGCAACACGGCGGAGCTCCTGCCGATGCTCGAGGCTGGAGCGCGCGGCTTCAAATGTTTTCTCGTCCCTTCTGGCGTCGACGAGTTTCCGCATGTGAACGAGACGCAACTCCGAGAGGCGGCGAAGACACTCGCTCCGACGGGCGCGCCGCTACTCGTGCATGCCGAGCTCGAGAAACACCTGCTGCAACCTGAGGGCAACCGGAACGACTATGACTCGTGGCTGCGATCGCGTCCCGCGGAGTCCGAAGATCGTGCGATCGAGTTGCTGCTGCGAGCCTGCCGCGACACAGGGGCTCGCATTCACGTCGTCCATCTCTCGTCGGCAGGTTCGCTAGAGCTGCTCGCGCAGGCGCGGCTGGAAGGGCTGCCGTTCTCCGCGGAGACCACCCCGCACTACCTCCACTTCGATGCCGAAAACATCCCCGCGGGACGAACGGAGTTCAAGTGCGCGCCTCCGATTCGCAGCAGGGAGAATCGGGAACGACTCTGGGCCGGCCTCCGAGCGGGGCTGATCGATCTCGTGGTGAGTGACCATTCACCATGTCTCCCGGAGCTGAAGCGCGGTGATTTCATCGCCGCCTGGGGCGGGATTGCCTCTCTGCAGTTTCTTCTTCCGGTCGTCTGGACCGGCGCACGATCGCGCGGCTTCACCCTGGATGACATCGTACGCTGGTGCTGTGAAGCGCCAGCTCGCCTCGCGCGCCTGCCGCGCAAAGGGTCCATCACCGCGGGGCACGATGCCGACGTCGTCATCTGGTCTCCGGAAGAGCGTTTCGTCGTCGACGAAGAACTCATTCATCATCGGCACCGCACCACGCCCTACCTCGGAGCGCAGCTTTATGGCGTTGTCAAAGAGGTGATTACCCGCTGACTGTCGTAAAGTTCTCCCATGAGTTTCCGCGACCTGATCGACCTCGCTTCCGAACGTCTGGGCGGGAGCGTGGTGTACGCGAACGACGAGTTCTTCGCCGACAAAGGAAACCTCCTGAAGGAAACGGCTCCGGTCTGGAAGGAACACGAGTACACGGACCGCGGCAAGTGGATGGATGGATGGGAAAGCCGTCGCAAGCGAACGGCTGGAAGTGACTTTGCGTTGATCCGTCTCGGCCTTCCGGGAATCGTTCGCAGCGTCGTTGTCGATACGAGTTTCTTCCGCGGCAACTACCCCGAGGCCTGTTCGATCGAGGCGACTTCGATGCGCAGTGATGCCGGCGTCGATGCACTCCTCTCGGCGCAGTGGAGGGAGTTACTCCCGCGATCACCGCTCGAGGGCGACAGCCGGAATACGTTCGAGATCGCGTCCAACGATGCCGTCTCCCACCTCCGCTTTCAGATCTACCCCGATGGTGGCGTTGCGCGCCTGCGCGTTCACGGTGAGGTAGTTCCCGACTGGCGCCTCAGCGGCGGACTCGCCAGTGAACTCGATCTCGCGTCGATCGAGCACGGAGCTGGTGTGCTGGCGTGCAGCGATATGTTCTTCGGACCGAAGAACAACCTGATCATGCCCGGTAGATCGCAGAACATGAGTGGCGGCTGGGAGACGCGGCGCCGCCGCGGACCAGGCCACGACTGGGTCGTCATTCGCCTCGCGACTGAAGGGCAGGTACGGCGGATCGAGATCGACACGAACCACTTCAAGGGGAACTATCCCGATACGGCCTCGCTGGAAGGCTCGGTCGACGGGCTGACGTGGGTCGAGCTCCTTCCGCGCACGAAGCTTCAGCCTCACACACGCCACTTTTTCATCGACGAGCTTCTGGAGAGCGGGCCACTGACACACGTACGCCTCAACGTCTACCCCGACGGCGGCGTCAGCAGACTTCGCGTCTGGGGAATCGCAACTGAACAGGGCCGGCGGGCAGCTGTTGTCAGTCACGTGAACGCGTTGTTCGATTTCTCCCGGCTTCAGCAGATCTGTCCGGCGCACGAGTGGGTCCATACACTCGCCGCCGAACGACCCTACGGATCGTGGGATCAACTGGTCGAGACCGCGAACCGCGCATGGTTCGCGCTCAATGATGCGGCGCGGATGACCGCCTATGAGTCGCACGCACGCATCGGCGAAAGGGCGGCGGGCCGCTGGTCCGCTCAGGAGCAGTCGGGCACCCGCGGGGCGTCCGAAGAGCTGGCGCAGGCGCTTGCCGAGGCGAACAGGGCATACGAGGCGAAGTTCGGATTCATCTACCTCGTCTGCGCGACCGGGAAGAGTGGCGATGATCTTCTGGCCGATGTCAGAACGCGGCTCGCGAACGATCGGCAGACCGAACTGCGGATCGCCGCGGAAGAGCAGGCGAAGATCATCGCACTGCGATTGGAGAAACTGGTGCTCTGATGGCTGGAATCACAACACACGTGCTCGACACCGCAAAAGGCCGGCCGGCGGCCGGAGTGCGCATCACTCTGCGCCGAGACGATGAGATTTTGTTTGACGGCGTGACGGACCAGGACGGGCGGGCGCGAGTGCTCGATCCGGATCGCGTCGAGGCTACGACGTACCGGCTGACGTTCGATACCGGCGGCTACAACGCCGACGGCTTCTTCCCGGAGGCGACCATCGTCTTCCGGATTACCGATACAGCACAGCACCATCACGTGCCTTTGCTCTTGAGCCCTTTCGGGTACTCGACGTATCGCGGTTCGTGAGTTCGGCGGGCGAGACGCCCGCTGCGAACGGGGACGTGCACGGTACGGCGGGCGAGCACGCCCGCGCTACGACATGCCTGTCATCCCGAGCCGCCGGAGCCCCGGGGGTGGGTGGGCGGGCGTGAGGGGCGGAGGACGGAGAGGGATCCCGTGATCGACGACCGGGCAGAAAGCACCGCCCATCCTCCCTCGCGCACGATGAGGGGATCCTTCGACCGTCCTCCATCCCTCCCGCCCACGCCCCCACCCTCGGGGTTCCGGCGGCTCAGGATGACAGGCATTGGTTAGGCCGCCGCCTCCTAACCCGGACAGAAAGGGCGGCAGACAAGCACGCCCGCGCTACAGCGCCAACCGCCGCCCCGCCAGAATCCTGACGAACGACCGGGTCCTCAGCTCATCCAGAGTCAGGCCGGTCGCCAGCGCCTCCTCCTCGGTGAGTGCTCCGCTGTTGATCCCGCGGATGAAGTAGTTCAGCAGCCCCTGACCGGTTGCTGCATCATCGAAAACGTCTCCGACGAGCGTCGCCTGTCCGGCTTTCTCCATGAAGTTCCGGAGGCGTTCGGTCGCCGGAGCGAGGCCGGAGAGGAAGAATGAATAGACCGCCGCGAAACGGGTCGGCAGCTGGGCAGGATGGAGATCCCACCCCTGATAGTACGCATGTACCAGCGAGTGTCGGATGTGAGCTGCGTGGAGACGCCAGGCACGATGCACAGTGGTGCGGTTCTCCTCGAGCTGGTCAGGCGCCAGCGACGCTCCGCGGTGAGGAGGCACCGGCATGATGTTGGTCGCGCCATCCGAGAGCCAGAGCCCCGTCCCTGCGTAGGCGATCTGCATCATCTGCCGTGCGAAATCGCAGGAAGGATGATCCATCCGCTGCTCGGCCGCCGTGATGTTGCAGCTCGCGGTGTAGTCGTACGTGCCGAAATGCGCGGCGACCGCCCGGCCGCGCGCGGCGTCCAGGAAGCGCGGCAGGTTCGATTCCCCCTTCTCACTGAGGATCGACTGCGTCGTCTCGATCATGAACTCGAGCTTCAAAGAGCCCTTGTCGAGGCGCAGCCGCGGCTCGAGTTCATCGAACACATCACAGAGGAGCGACACCTGCTCGGGCAACTGAATCTTCGGAAGCGTCACGACGAAGTTCGGCGGCAGCACTCCATCGGCCTGCTTCAGCAGCGTCGTCAGCACGATATCCAGCGTCCGAATGCCACGCCGCATGAGCTCCTGGGTGAACGGCTTCACGCGAATCCCGATGAACGGCGGAAGCGTCCCGTCCTGGAGCCCCTGTGCGAGCTCGCGCCCGACCGCGGCCGCGTGCGCGTCCTCCTCCTCGTCGGGACGATTCCCGTAGCCGTCCTCGAAGTCGATCCGGAAGTCCTCGACCGGTTCGACGAGAAGTTTCTCGCGTACCCGTTCCCAGATCGTCTCGGCGTGCGCCGTCGGAAGGCCGACCGCGTCAGCGAACGTGAAGGCATCCACGCCGTACTCGTCCAGGAACCGCGCCGCGGTCTCGCCGAGCTTCGGTGCCGTATCGGCGCGGAACAGATGCGCTCCTCCATAGACGGTGTGCACCGGCTGCCGTTCGCCTGCATTGCCCGGAAAGCGGCGCATGAACGGGACGAGTGCCTGCTCGAGCGGCGCGGCAAGCGCAGAGATCTCGTCGTACTTGAGAGTCGTCGTCATGGGAAGAGTTTAACGCGCCCGCTCGGACTCGCGCCCGGTCGCGAAGTCCGAGACAGTTCCTCTGCGCGCCTTCCTTCGGTATTCTGCCGGCACACCCATGTCCTACACCGTGCACGAGTGGCTCAACCTGCTCCTCCGCTGGATCCACGTATTCGCAGGAATCATGTGGGTCGGCGCTACCTACTACTTCACCTGGCTCGACCGCCGCTTCCACACCACCGATCCCGATCAGGTCTGGATGGTCCACAGCGGCGGCTTCTACGTCGTGAACAAGGAAACGCAGCCTTCCTCGGGTCATACCCTGCACTGGTTCAAGTGGGAGGCAGCGATGACCTGGCTCAGCGGCATCCCTCTGCTGATCCTCGTTTACTACGCCGGCGGCCTGCTGACGGATGGCGATCCCAACAAGCCCTCGTTCGCCGTAGCCGCGGGCATTGGAATCGGCGTATTGATCGCCGGCTGGATCGTCTACGACCTGCTCTGGCTCTCGCCACTCGCGAAGAAAGAGCCGCTGGCCATCGTGATCTCGTTCGCCCTCATCCTGCTGCTCGCCTGGTGGCTCCCTCAGGTAATGAGTTCACGTGCCGCATTCATTCACGTCGGCGCAGTCCTCGGGACTCTGATGACCGCAAACGTCTGGATGCGCATCCTTCCCGCACAACGCCGCCTCGTTGCCGCCGTTCGCGATGGACTCCCCCCCGATCCTGCACTCGCCGAGCGAGCGAAGTTCCGCTCGAAACACAACACCTACATGGCCGTCCCTGTCGTCTTCATGATGATCAGCAACCACTTCCCGGTCACCACCTATGGCCACCAGTCGAACTGGCTGATCCTCGGCGGCCTGACGCTCGGCGGGTGGGTGGTGGCGCATTTCATTCGGAGGCAGTAGGGGGGAGAGCGAAGCCGAAGGGGGTCGCGCGGCCCGCGCGATCGCCGATGGCGGCTCGCCATCGGTGGCGCTCAGCAGAAGGTTGATGAGGTGTCGTGTGCGTCTCGACAGACGGTTCATTCCTGGGCCGGTCGGATCATCCCGAGCCCACCGCCGGCCAGCGGCCGGCGGGGATCGCGCGAGCCGCGCGACCCCCTCGACTAGTACCCACTCAACCTTCCGAGAATCTCCTCCCCCGTTGCGGGCAGACGGAGTTTCGGCACCTCTCCCTTCGACAGGTAGCTAAGCGCATTCTTGACAGCGCACCAGACGGAGATGGCGGTCAGCAGGGGCGGTTCGCCGACGGCTTTGCTTCCGGCGACGTTCACCGGATTCTCGTGATCGATCCAGTCCATGTTGAAGACTGGAGGAAGGTCCATGACGTTCGGGATCTTGTAGGTCGTCGGTGAGTGAGAGAGCAACTCGCCGGTCGCGGAGTAGCGCAACTCCTCAGTCGTGACCCAGCCGAGTCCCTGGATGAACCCGCCGACCATCTGTCCGCGGTCGATGCCAGGGTTGATCGGACGCCCGATATCCATCAGCACGTCTGCGCGCAACACCTTCAGCTCCCCGGTGAAGCGGTCGATCAGCACCTCGGAACAGGCGGTCGCCATCGTGAAGTAGAGGAAGGGATGCCCGCTGCCGCTCGTCCAGCTCCAGTCGATGCGCGGGGTTACATGGAAGCCGCGCTCGCCCAGCGATACCCGTTCGCGATAGGCCAGCTGGATCAGCTGCTCCCACTTCAGATCGCCTCCGTGCCGTTCCAGCACCTCATCGAGGCGTGCGCGGATGCGCCGGCAGGCGTCGAGTGCGGCGGCTCCATTCAGATCGGCTGCGCTCGAGGCGGCCGTCGCGGAGGTGTTGTTGTTCTTTTCGGTCGAGGTGATCATCACGACGACCCGTTCGATCGCCACGCCCAGCGCATCGGCCACGAGCTGGCGGATCTTGGTGTTGACCCCCTGTCCCATCTCGGTGGCGCCGGTCGAGACCTGCACGCTGCCATCGAGATAGATATTCACCAGGGCATTCGCCTGATTCAGGAACTTCGTGTTGAACGAGATCCCGAACTTTACCGCCGTCATCGACAG
The DNA here is from genome assembly GCA_036385045.1 of Thermoanaerobaculia bacterium. GTDB lineage: Bacteria > Acidobacteriota > Thermoanaerobaculia > Gp7-AA8 > Gp7-AA8 > QHVT01. The sequence continues at coordinate 13,418 of DASVLC010000148.1, forward strand.
CCCCTTCAGATGCGTGGGAGAAGCGGCATTGAAGGCATCGACCTCTGCACGCCGGCGCTGATAGTCACAGCGCGCCGCGAGGTGGTCGAACAGGACCGGAAGCGTGTTGTGCTCCAGCACCTGACCGTAGGGTGTCACGTTCGCCGGCTCGTCCCCATAGCAATTGATCCGTCTGATCTCGAACGGATCTTTCCGCACCGAGACGCCGATCTCCTCGATCAGATTCTCCATCGCCGCAACGCCCTGCGGCCCGCCGAAGCCGCGGAATGCGGTATTCGGAGGCATGTTCGTCCGGCAGACCGTCCCGTGAATCTGAACATTCGGAATGAAGTAGGCGTTCTCGGCGTGCGTCATCGCCCGAGCCATCACCGCCGGCGAGAGGTCGGCGTACGCTCCCCCGTCCGAATAGAGATGGACGCGCAGCGCAGTGATCCTCCCGGTGGAGTCGTACCCGGCGCGGTACTCCGTACGGAACGGATGGCGCTTGCCGGTCACATGCATGTCGCTGTCTTTGTCGTAAACGATGCGTGCGGAACGGCGCGTCGATCTCGCGACCAGCGCCGCCATCGCGGCTGGATGGGTCGCCTGCGACTCCTTCCCTCCAAATGCACCGCCCATCCGCTTCGTGTTCACCACGACCTGACTCATGTCGATGCCGAGGAGGTGGGCGATCACCTCCTGCACCTCGGTCGGGTGTTGCGTCGACGAGTGGATCGTCAGCGAGCCGTTCTCGCCGGGATGTACGAGCGCTGCCTGCGACTCGAGGTAGAAGTGATCCTGTCCGCCGTTCTCGAAGACTCCGTCGATCACGTGCTCCGCCGCGGCCAGTGCGCCATCGACGTCACCACGCCGGATCACGCGCGGCTCGCCCATGAAGCTTTCGGCGGCGATCGCCTCCTCGATCGTGAGGATCGCTGACAGCTCTTCGTACGCAATCCTGACGGCCGCCTTCCCTGCCATCAATGCTTCGCGCGACTCCGCCGCGACGACGACCACAGGTTGCCCACGAAACGTGCAGACCTTCTCGGCCAGCAGCGGCTCGTCTGTCGCGATCGGGCCGAACAGGTTGTGATGAAGATCGCGGAACGTATAGACGCCGGCAACGCCGTCGATCCGCTTCGCTGCGTCGAGTTCGATCGAGACGATGCGGGCATGGGCATGCGGACACCAGACGAAGTCGACCAGCAGTTCCCCCGGCAGTGCCGGAAGATCGTCGACATAGAGCGACTCTCCGGTCACATGACCGCGGGCTGAATCGTGTGGAACGTCTTTACCGGTGTACATGATCAGGGCTCAGGGACTGAGGCACGTCGGGGGATGGACCTTCGATCTCCCAGTAGAACTTCGACAGAATCGTCTCCGCGAGACGGAGCCGATATTCTTTCGAGCCACGCACGTCGGAGATGGGTGCGACCTCGGTCCTCGCGATCCCGCCCGCTTGTTGAAACGTCTCGAGCGCGATCTGCTTGCCGGCGAGAAACTTCTCCGTGCGAGGAAGACGCAGGACGACCGGCGCGACGCCTCCGAATGCGATCCTGATCGATTCGATGCGATCGGCGCTGCGTCGCAGCAGAAAGCCGGCGGTGAACGTCGAAATGTCGAGGTGACTCCGCTTCGAGACTTTGTAGAGCCGGAGGATCTCACCCGGCGCGGGCAGCGGAATCAGGATGCGCGTGATGATCTCGTCCTGCTGCACATCGAGCTTCTTGTAGCCGAGATAGAAGTCACCGATCGCGACACGGCGAGTCCCCGATCTGCCGGTGAGCTCCACCGCTGACTCGGTGACGAACAGAAACGGCAGCGAGTCGGCGATCGGCGAAGCATTTGCGATGTTGCCGGCCAGCGTCCCGGCGTTACGAATCTGGGGCGAGCCGAAACGATCCATGATCTCGCGCAGCTCGGGCACGCGATCGCGTACCGCCTCTTCGAACTGCGCCAGCGTCGCACTGCCACCCACCGACAGCACTCCCTCCTCGAGGTTCACCTCGCGGAGCCCCGGAATCGCATCGAGAGACAACACCGCGTCGAGTGGGAACTGCCGCTTCGTACGCCAGACCCCGACATCAGTAGCCCCCTGAACGATCACGGTCGAGGAGTGCTCTGCCTTGAAGGCGATGGCGCTCTCCAGATCCGACGGTTTGCTGAACTTCGACGTCAGGACCGGAATGCGCTCATGCTCGCGGATCGCCGCGAGAATCGGCTCGCCCGGATAGAGGTCCTCGATCAATGGCTGGTCGCGGGTCTCGAGGGCCGCGCGGATGATCGGCTCGTAGCCGGTGCAACGGCATAGATTCCCCGTCAGTCCGCAGCGAACCTGGTCGGCGACGGGAGCCGGCGTCTCCTCGAAAACACCGGCGAGCGCCATGACGAACCCCGGCGTGCAGTACCCGCACTGCGCCCCGTGAGTCGCTACCATCGCATCCTGGACCGGGGTCAGTTGCCCACCCTTCGTCAACCCCTCGACCGTCACCACGTGGGTGCAATCGAGCTGAAAGAGAAACTGAATGCAGGAGTTGACCGGCCGGTAGCGAAGGACACCCTCCTCGTGCTTACCGAGGAGAACGGTGCACGCCCCACAGTCTCCCTCCTCGCAGACGATCTTCGTGCCGGTTTCGGCGAGGCTTTCCCTCAGAAACCGGGAGAGGGTCTGGAAAAGCTGCTCGCCGGCGATCCGGTGAGCGGCCCCGTTCACGTGAACGATCACGAAGTCGCGCATGACTGGCCGACGATTGTAAGGCGGTTCCTCGGGGAGTTCCTCGGGGAGTTCCTCGGAGTTCCTCGGAGTTCCTCGGAGTTCCTCGGAGTTCCTCGGAGTTCCTCGGTTCCTCGGGGCGTTCCTCGGTTCCTCGGAGTTCCCAAGGGTCCTCAGGCGTGACGGGACTGAATGGAACTGCTTGCGCACACAACTGCGCCCCGCCTGCGCCGGAGGCGCTGTTGCCGGTAGCCAGGGGTTGCGCGCCTGCGCGCTACCCTGGAAATCATAAGAAAGAGATGGTGCCCCGGCAGGGGCACGTGCGTGGACCGAAAAACGCGGGGCATGTGCCCC
>DASVLC010000149.1:0-18401 GCA_036385045.1 Thermoanaerobaculia bacterium
ACTCCGAGCAACTCCGAGGAACCCCGAGCAACTCCGAGGAACTCCGAGGAACCCCGAGGAACCCCGAGCAACCCCGAGCAACCCCGAGGAACCCCGAGGAACCCCGAGGAACTCCGAGGAACTCCGAGCAACTCCGAGGAACCCCGAGCAACTCCGAGGAACTCCGAGGAACCCCGAGGAACCCCGAGCAACCCCGAGGAACCCCGAGGAACCCCGAGGAACTCGCACCCGCCACGTACGCGCGCAGCCCTCCCCTGGAACCGGCTACAATGAACGACCCGATCGTCGTCGTGGAGCGGGTGAGAAGGGAATGAGAACGGCTAGTATCGAGCGGGTCAAGCGCCGCATGGTTCAGCAGGCGGTGACGGAGAACCTCGAGGTCATACGGGGCATGCCTCCTCGTGCGCTTCGACCGGGGCCGCGCTTCCTCCAGATGTGGCTGCGACGTTCGCCCTATCTGCTCGTACTGCTCATGCTGGGCGGCTCGTCCTGGATGCTCTCGAACGCAGGCGGCAACCCGACGTCGGTTCCACCGGCGCCGACAGTCGCCGCGAGATCGGCAAGCATCGCCAGCCCCGCCGTGCAGCCACTCATTCGCGCAAGCGAGACCGAGGCTGGTGCCGAGCGGTTGACTGCCTCGGCGTTCCCTCTGTCGATCCGTCGCGTCGTTCTCGATGCGGGACACGGCGGCTCGGATCCCGGTGCGACCGCGGCCGATCTTCTCGAGAAAGAGATCACTCTCGACATCGGCCTTCGTCTCAGAAGTCTCCTCGTCGACGAAGGGTTCGACGTCGTTCTCACCCGGGAAGGTGACGACACGATCGCTCTCAAGGAGCGGGCGCGGGTCGCCAACGACTCGCGCAGCGACATCTTCGTTTCGATCCACGTCAACACGATCGTCAAGCACACCGAGAGCCGCGGGATCGAGACCTACTACCTCGGAACGACCAGCGACCCGTCACTCTCGGCACTTGCCGCGGCCGAGAACCGGGTCTCCGGCTATTCCATGGCAGACATGCGGAAGCTGCTCGACGGCGTCTATGCCGACGCGCGCCGCGACGAATCTCACCAACTCGCCTCGGCAGTTCAGAAAACGCTTTATTCGAACCTCAAGACACTCGATCCAGGCCTCGAGAACTGGGGCGTCAAGCGCGCCCCCTTCATCGTCCTCGTGGCGACCGACATGCCTGCCGTGCTCGCAGAAGTCGGCTGCATTTCGAACGCTAAAGAAGCTGCAATGCTGAAAACGCCCGAATACCGTCAGACCATCGCCCGCGCTCTGTTCGACGGGATTCGGGAGTATGCCGGCGCCACCACGCCGGAGAAGAAAGGAAGCGAACAGAATGGCTGAGATCCTCCACGTCGGCATCGACCTCGGGACATCCCGGAGCTCCATCTCCGCGTCGAACGGCGAGCGATTCGTCGTCGATAGTTTCGTCGGCTGGCCGGTCGACATGGTCGCGCGGAAGGTTCTCAAGCGTGAAGTGCTGATCGGACACGAAGCGGTTGCGAACCGGACGATGCTCGACCTTCACCGTCCGCTCGAACGCGGGCTTCTGAAGGAAGGCTCCGAGAAGGACGTCGAGGCGGTGCGTGAACTGCTCAAACATCTGCTTCGTCTCGTGGGCGTGAACGGGAAGATCAAGGCTGAGGACGTCCGAGCCGTTGTCGGCGTACCCGCCGCATCGCTGCGCACGAACAAGCAGTACCTCCGCAACGCCATGAAGGGAATCGTCGACAGCCTGCTGATCGTGTCAGAGCCGTTCGCGGTCGCCTACGGACTCGATGCTCTCCTTCACACGATGATCATCGACATCGGCGCCGGCACGACTGACTTCTGCGTCATGAAGGGTCGCTACCCGACTGAAGAGGATCAGCGAACGCTGACGATCGCCGGAGACTCGATCGATACCCACCTGCTCAAGCTGATGGAAGAGCGCTATCCGCAGGCGAACGTCACGGTCTTCATGGTTCGTGACTGGAAAGAAAAGCACAGCTTCGTCGGTGAGGCCACCGAGACCGTCCTCGTCACCGCACCGGTCAAGGGCGTGCCGACCGAGCTCGACATCACCAGCGAGATGCGTGCGGCCTGCGAAACCATCCTCGCTCCGACCATCGAGACGATGCTCGATCTGCTCGCACGCGTCGAACCGGAGTTCCAGGAACGGGTCCGTAACAACATCATCCTGTCGGGCGGTGGCGGCCTGATCCGCGGCCTCGCCGCTGCACTCGAAAACGCCCTCCAGGGCGTCGGCGGCGGAAGTGTCCGCGGGATGACCGATCCGGTGTTCGTTGGCTCCGATGGCGGGCTCGCACTCGCCACCGACGCTCCGGACGGAGACTGGGAAAAGCTTTCCGCGTAGATCCCGCCATCTGAGAGTCAAAGGCCGGGCGCGGGCGCGGGCGCGGGCTCGGGAAAAGCGAGTGAGCCTCGTGCAACTCGACCACCAGAAGCTCAACGGAAGGACTCGCGAACGAGAGCATTGTCGCCCCCTCTCCCCCGCTTCTAGCAGGGAGAGGGCTGCAGTTTGGACTTTTTATCAGCCGCGTAGCGGCTTCGGATGGTAGCCGGGGGTCTGAGCGCGTCCGCGCTCAGACCCCCGGTTAACGGCGCAAGACAGTGTGCCGCGTAGCGGCACCGGACAACGATCGAGTTTCGCGGCAATGCATGTGTCTTGTCCGGTACCGCTACGCGGTACGGTTCTGGGGCGCGTTTACCGGGGGTGCTACGCTCCGCTACGCACCCCCGGCTACCATCCGAAGCCGCTACGCGGCTTGTCCCCTCTCCCCGCGTCTACCCCGCGTGTCCAGGGGGGAGTCTAGCGCGGTCCCTGACTCCTAAAACCTCGTCGTTCAGAAAACAGCAAGTGCGTCTTCCTGTACCCTGCCCTTCGGGCCGCGGCCCGACTCTCATGCTCCTCCGAATTCTCACGTTTCTGCTGGTCCTCGGCATCGGCATCTACGCGCTGACGCTGTATCTCCGCAAGACGGGGATGTTCTTCCCCGACCGTTATCCCGCGGGGCGGTGGGAGACGACGCTATGGATGGTCGAGCCGGCCGATCACTGGTTCACCGCGGACGACGGAACGCGTCTGCATGCCTGGCTCTTCAGCGCGGAGCTGCCGGATGCGCCGGTCATGATCTGGTTTCACGGAAATGCAGGAAACCTCACCGATCGCGCCGAGATGTCGGTCGAACTGGCGCGGCGTGGAGTGTCAGTCTTCGTTTTCGACTATCGCGGCTTCGGCAGGAGTGAAGGACGCGCCTCGGAGAGAGGGATCTACCGCGACTCCCTCGCAGCATTCGACTATGTCAGATCGCTCGGAGTCACTCGTATTGCGCTCTATGGTGAATCGATCGGCGGTCCGTATGCGGCGTGGGTTGCGAAGGAACGCGAAGGTGTCCGCGCGGTCATCGTGGAGAACTCCTTTCCTTCGCTGCGTGCGATGGGCAACGCTATTTTTGCTCCGCTTCCCCTTGGCTGGGCCGCTCCGTTCGCGATGCAGACGACGCGCTGGCTCAACGAGGCCGGAGTTCCCGTCCTGGTGATGCACGGCAAGCGAGATCCGGTGATCCCCTACTCACTCGGCCTGGAGCTCTTCGACGGCCTGACCGTACCGAAGGAGATGCTCACCTCCGAGAACGCCGGCCACTGCGAGATCCCGCTGTTCGACGCGAGCCGCTATTACGAGGCGGTGACGCGCTTCGCATTGAAATGAGGCGTCCCGTGCAATCGCGGGAGTGTCCGGCGGCTGCACTTCACAGCCGCCGGAAGAATCACAATCAGGTTTCGACGAGCTCCCTCAACTGCCGGGCGGTAACGGTCAACATGGCCAGATCGACCGCGGCAGCCGATCGTACGTCGTTCATGGTCTGGTCGACCTTCTCGACGACCCGCTGACGGCGCGACAGCCAGGCATCAACGGGATCACCATCCGCACCGTTTGCCTCATTGATGATCCTCGAGGCCAGGATGCCCTGGTAGGCAAACAGATCGTCGACCACCGCGGCGAGCGCAGTCTTCTGCCACGGAGTCTCAGCGGCAACGCCGTTGCTCGAGGCACGCAGGCGATCGAGCGTGAAGCGCGCGCCAACCCCGAAGTACACCCGGGCGACATCCTCGACCGAATGCGAGCTTTCGCTCCTCGAGATCCGAACGATGTCCATCGCCGAGCTCATGACATCGAGCGTGGCGATCCGTCGTGCAAGGCTCTCAGGAATGCCGTCTTCCATCAGTTCTGCCTGACGAACCCGGACGCCACCGAGCATGGAAGCAGGAAGCACATCCACGAGCCGTGTTTCGATCGCCTCGATGCGCGGGCGGAGCTCGCCCACGAGCGCTGCGATGTCGAGCTGCTGATCGGTGTTGTTGAGAATCCAGCGCATGGCGCGCTCGAGCAGTCGCGCGACAGCGATCATCATGTCGGTCTGTACGGCAGCGGGCAGCCGGTTGTCGAGCGCCTCGATCTCTTTCCAGATCGTGCGGAGATCGAAAGAATCACGGATGATGATGAACGTCCGCGCGATATCGCTGTACGGGCGTCCGGTCTCGTCGCACATCTGCCACGCGAAGGTCGGACGCACGCGATTGATCATCGCGTTGGTCACTACCGTTGCAATGATCTCCCTGCGCAGCCTGTGGCGCTCGATGGCCGCGCGGAACGCTCCACGGATTCCGTCGGGGAAGTAGAGCACCAGGTCTTCGGTGAGCTGGGGATCATCCGGCAGATCGGTCTTCAACAGATCTTCGAACAGCACCAGCTTCGCATAGGCAAGCAGTACGGCGATCTCCGGGCGGGACAGCCCCAGTCCATGAGCGTGCCGCTCGAGAATGGTTTCGTCGTCAGGCAGAGACTCCAGCGCTCGATCGAGTTTGCCCGCTTTCTCGATCCCGCGCATGAACCGGGCCTGGGTGTCGAGCAGTTCCTGGCCCATCCGGTACGTCACCGAGATCGCCTGAGTCTGTTCGTAGTTGTCGCGCAGGACGAGCCCGGCAATATCGTCGGTCATCTCTGCGAGGATGCGGTTCCTCTCCTCGATGCCACTCAGCTCCTTCCGCGCGATCGCGTCGTAGAGGAGGATCTTGATGTTCACCTCGTGATCCGAAGTATCGACACCGGCCGAGTTGTCGATGGCGTCCGTATTGAGACGTCCACCCGCCAGGGCGTACTCGATGCGTCCCGGCTGCGTGAGTCCGAGATTCGCGCCCTCACCTACGACGCGAACTCTGAGCTGGTCACCGTTGACGCGCAAAGCGTCGTTCGCGCGATCACGTGCCGCTGCATGGTCCTCGTGGCTGGCCTTGACGTAGGTCCCGATTCCGCCGAGCCAGAGCAGATCGGCTCTCGCAAGCAGGATTGCCCGCATCAGCTCGACCGGCGAGACGACTTTCCGCGGCAGATCGAAACAGCGCTGAACCTCCTCGGAGATCGTCACGACTTTGGCAGTCCTCTCGTACACGGCACCGCCGGGCGAGAGAAGGCTCTTGTCGTACCCGTTCCAGTTCAGACGCTCCTGGAAGAGCCGGCGGCGCTCTTCGAAGCTTCGTGCTGCATCCGGATTCGGGTCGACGAAGATGTGTGAGTGATTGAATGCGCCGACGAGACGGATGTGCGGCGACAGCAGCATCGCGTTGCCGAACACGTCCCCGCCCATGTCGCCGACGCCTACGACGCTGAAGTCTTCCGCCTGAGTATCGACTCCAAGCTCACGGAAGTGACGTTTGACCGCCTCCCACCCTCCGCGCGCCGTGATTCCCATCTTCTTGTGGTCGTATCCCGCCGAACCGCCAGAGGCGAACGCGTCGCCGAGCCAGAAACCGTATTCGGCCGAGACCGAGTTCGCCAGATCTGAGAACGTCGCGGTCCCCTTGTCAGCCGCAACGACGAGATATGGATCATCCTCGTCGCGCCTTACGACGTCGTGCGGCGGAACCACTTCGTCACCGTGGAGGTTGTCGGTAATGTCGAGAAGCCCGCGCAGAAAGGTCTTGTAGGCTTCCACCCCCTCCTCCTGGTAGACCGCACGATCCGCGGAGGGATTCTTCACGACGAACCCGCCTTTCGAGCCCATCGGCACGATCACGACGTTCTTGACCACCTGCGCCTTCACGAGGCCGAGGATCTCGGTGCGGAAATCTTCGCGCCGGTCCGACCAGCGAAGTCCGCCGCGCGCAACCTTTCCACCCCTGAGATGAATACCCTCCATCCAGGGTGAGTAGACGAAGATCTCGAACATCGGGCGCGGCAGTGGCAATTCAGGCACGGCGTGCGAGTCGAGCTTGAACGAAACGTAGAGCTTTCTCACTCCCGTTTCGTCGGGCTGGAAGTAATTCGTTCGTAGTGTCGCCTCGATCAGACTGACATACAGACGAAGAATGCGATCTTCATCGGGGTTCGTGACCCGTTCGAGGGCGTCTTCGATCTGAGCGCGAAGCCCGAGGGCGGCTCCCTGCCGGCCCAGTCCTGTCATTGCACCGGCCACTCCTCGAGGAGCAGCCGCACCGAGCGCGGGATCGAAGTAGTTCTTGAAGAGCTGGATGATGTCGCGAGTGATGGCCGGGTAGCGCGCGAGCGTCTGCTGAATGTAGCTCTCGCTCAGAGTGAGCCCGATCTGTTTGAGGTATTTCGCGTAGGCGCGCAGGATCACGACCTCATCCCACGCGAGGTCGGCACCGAGAACGAGCCTGTTGAATCCGTCGCTCTCTGCCTGGCGCGTCCAGACGCGAACGAACGCGTCCTGGAACCGGGCCTTCACATGAGTCAGATCCTCCTGCATCCCCTCGCCGTCGAGACTGAAGTCCCGAATGCGGACCGGGGACGATGCGCCGAGGGGCTGAACCTCGTACGGAACCTCGGCGAGCACCTTGAGCCCCATGTTCTCGAGGCGGGGCATGATCTCCGACAGAGGCACCGGTTGACCCGCGTGAATGATCTTGCAGTGAAACTGCCTGTCCTCGCTGCGGTGACGATACAGGTCGATCACGATTTCGCCGTGGGTGAGCACGCGCTCGACGTTCGCGATGTCGAACAACGCGGACTCGGCCGAGAACCGCTCCGCATACGCCATCGGAAATGCTTTCTTGTACCGATGGTGAAGGTCGATTCCTTCCTCTTCACCACGCGACTGCACGAGCGCATCGAGAAGCCTGTCGCTCCAGGTTCTCGCCACCTCTCCGATCAACGCCTCCAGTCGCCGGATATCTGCCGCCGCTTCCGGCCGCTTCTGCCAGAAGGTCGAGTCGCCATCGCCCGCCTCGTCAGGTACTTTCTCCTCCGTCCGGACGACGAACAGCCCTCGTGCGAGTGGAGAAGTCGTGATGTGATCGTAGATCTCGGTGTCGTGGCCGCCAAAGAAGTCTTCCAGCACGGCACGCGCACGCTCCTTGAACTCCGGCGTGTAGCGGTCGCGCGGCACGAAGACGTAGCAGGCGATGAAGCGATCGAAGACGTCGCGGCGGGTGAACACGGCGACGCGCTGCCGTTCCTGCAGCAGCAGGACTCCCCGGGCGATGTCGAAAAGGTCGGAATCGGTGATCTGGAAGAACTCGTCGCGCGGAAACGTCTCGAGCACGTCAGCGAGAGCCTTCCCGTTATGCGAGTGCGGATCGAGACCCGCGCGCTCGAGAGTCCTCTTCGCCTTGAGCCGCAGCATCGGAATCTCACGCACGCTGCGACTGTAGGCAGCAGACGTGAACATGCCGAGAAAGCGATCCTCCGAGATCAGATTGCCCTGAGCGTCGTAGCGCTTGATGCCGATCCGGTCCATCGGCACGGAACGGTGCACGACGCTGCGGCTGTTCGCTTTGGTGATGATGATCAGATCTTTGCGTCGGGCGTAGGCACTGAAGTCCGGAGGCAGAGGGCGATCGCCGCGCTCGATCGATTCCGGACGGATTCTCCTCAGAATACCGAGTCCGGTGTCCGGGAGCGGGCGCAGGAAGTCGTCGCCGCTTTGAGTCTCGAAGGAGTATCGACGGTACCCGAGAAAGATGAAGTTACCGTCATCGAGCCAGCGGAGAAACGCCTTCGCTTCCTCCATTTCCTCCGAGGGCATCGGAAGCGATGAAGCATCCTCGATCTCCGCGATGTCGGAGACCAGTTGCTGCCTCATCTGCTTCCAGTCCGTCACCGCGAGGCGGACCTGCTCGAGAATCGCTACGATTGAGTCCCGGACTGCGTCGAGCTCGGGCAGTTCGGTTTCCTCGTCGATCTCGAAATGCATGTAAGACTCGACGACCGCATCCGCGCGCGCCTGCTGCGTCTCTTCGATGCCGATTCTCCGGCCGGACGCTTCGCGACGCGCGCGAATGACCGGATGCAGAAGCAGGTGGATCTTTCTGTCACGGCGATTGATCTCGGCACTGACCGAATCGACGAGGAAAGGCATATCGTCATTGACGATCTCGATGACTGTGTGACCACTGGACCAGCCGTTCTTCTCGATGGTCGGGTTGAAGACCCTGACCTTCGAGACGCCCGGCTTCCGGTCGGCGCCAAACTCCCAGAGCGAGAGCACGCCGCCGAGCAGCGTCTCGTTCGATGTATAGATGATGTCGTCGGGCGCGACATGCGCGAAATAGCGCCGCACGAATTGCTCGACATCATCGGCATCATTGGATGGAACGTGTTGGCGGGCCTCCGCCGCGAGCCGGTCGATCGCATCGACCTGGCGCTGTTCAACAGTGGTAGTCATGATCTCTCCATGTTACTCAGCGGCTGCATATCACAGGATTTTGGGGCTGTCAGCGTCAACGACCATTGCATTCGAAGCCCCGTGAAAAGCGATACAGTTTTGATACTTCAGCGTCTTCCGAACGTCCTGCCGAAAAAGTCGTCAGGCTTCCATCCGGGTGGTTCCCTGCGGTTTGCCACCGCGAGTCCGAGACGAAAATCGAATTCGGCAATCAACAGGGCCGACGACCAGTCGATCGGCTGCTGGAGGTCGTCTTTCGGAGAGTGATACCTCTCCCGGAGCCATGCCTTCGTCACCGCATGCAGATCGATGTCCGGGTCGACCGCGCGATAGCCGCTGTCGACGTAGATCGCGGGAATCCCTCGCTGCACGAAGGGATACTGATCGCTTCGGACGAAAACGACCTCTTCGGGAAACGGGTCAGGCGTGAGCTCGATCCCCATCTCCGCGGCAACCTGCGAGGCCATCTCCCCGAGATCGCTCGTCTCGCTTCCGATGGCGACGAGATCGCGCGTACGGTGCGTCATCATCAGCATGTCGATGTTGATGTTCGCGACGAGCGCGTCGAGTGGGACAGTAGGGTTGTTTGCGAAGTAGTCGGCGCCTCGCAGCCCTTTCTCCTCCGCTGTGGTCGCGAGAAAGATGATCGAGCGGCCGGGGGGCTCGGGCAGTGACCCGAACCGGCGCGCGATCTCGATCATCACCGCGATGCCCGAGGCGTTATCGAACGCACCGTTGTTGATCGAGTCGCCATCGACCGGCTCGGTGATTCCAAGATGATCGAGGTGCGCGGAGTAAACGAGATACTCGTTACGAAGCTCCGGATCGGAACCTCGTAGCAGTCCGACGACGTTCGGGCTCGTAAGCCTGGTGTGGGCGCTTCGGAGATCGATTCGTGCCTCGACTCCCAGCCGGCGCGGGCGTGGCTTGCCACTCTCCAGCTCGCGGAAGATCGCGTTCGCCTGGCTTCCCAGCAGATTCCGGGTCGACTCGAGACCGAACGTGACCGTGCTGCTCAGTGACGGAGCGACACCTCGCACCACCCCTTCCCGATCGGTCCAGTGCATCGTCCCGAGCCTCGCCTGGCGTGTCGAGCGTTCCCACGGCGAGCGAGCTGCATCCTCGGGCGAGTTGAGAATGATCAATCCGACGGCCCCGCGGCTCGCCGCCATCCGGACCTTGTTCAGGGTCGAGCTGTAATGCGCTCGCACCGCGTTCGAAAACGATTTCGGCGCGCCAGGAAAAATCGCTACGACCTTCCCTTTCACGTCGAGCCCTGCGTAATCATCGTATCGATGGTCCGGCGCGCTGACTCCGAAGCCGGCGAAAACGACTTCGCCTTCGATCCTCGTCTCTTCGCGTAGCGGATCGCCGGAACTGGTGAATCCGTCGAAGATCGTGAGCGTCAACGGAGCGGCGCCTTTTCGGACGATCGTGACCGTCGACGCGGGATCGGCCACCGTCTGAATGAACGGGACATCCTGGAACCATTTGCCATCAACGCCCGGCTCCAGCCCCGCGAGCGCGTACTGCGCCGCCACGTACTCCGCGGCGATCTGGTAGCCCCTCGTCCCGGTGGCGCGTCCTTCGAGCAGATCGCTCGCGAGGAAGGTCATGTGTGCACGAATCGCCTCGGCCCGGAAATCAGCGGCCGAGGCCGCAAGGGAGAGTGACAGGAAAGCTGCGGTGACGAAACGTTTCATGGTCCCTAGTCTACGGAATCACGCCCTCGCCAGGCGTCATCCCGCCGTCGTACCCGCGAAGCATGTCACAACCGAGACTCCGCAGATGTGGCCTGCGCCACGGTTGCGCGGTTCGCGGTGACCATTGCGGTGTGACCTTTGCCTCGGAGTTCCTTGGAGTTCCTCGGAGTTCCTTGGAGTTCCTCGGAGTTCCTCGGAGTTCCTCGGAGTTCCTCGGAGTTCCTCGGAGTTCCTCGGAGTTCCTCGGAGTTCCTTGGAGTTCCTCGGAGTTCCTCGGAGTTCCTTGGAGTTCCTCGGAGTTCCTCGGAGTTCCTCGGAGTTCCTCGGAGTTCCTCGGAGTTCCTCGGTTTCTCGGAGTTCCTCGGTTCCTTGGAGTTCCTCGGAGTTCCTCGGAGTTCCTCGGTTCCTCGGAGTTCCTCGGGCTTCTGGGTGCTCGAGGGCCTTCTATTTCAGGCGCCTGGAGTTGCGCGGAAGAGCGCGATTGCCACCGACGAATACAAGATTTGTCGCCCCTCTCCCCGCGATTTTAGCGGGAAGAGGGTGGCCCTGAGCGAAGCCGAAGGGGCGGGTGAGGGGCTGCGCCACAGGCCGTGCACGAGCAAGCTGCGTCAGATCGCGACGCCCGGCGTGCGAGAACACTTGACACCTCCCGCAAACCGAGGGAGCCTCGGTGCCGTCATGGCCGAGCCGACGCTACTCGATCGGATGCGCGGACTCCTCCGCGCGGGTCAGTACGCTTAACGACGTCCTCGGACTCGGCGCCTCCGGCGTCCGAAGCCCGTTGGACGTCCTCGGCGAGGAAGGGACACCGTCTGATCGCCGTCCGGAACGCGATCCCCGTTATCCGTCATGAGACGACGCAGAAACTCCCTCGCCGCACGACACCTTCCCGTAAACCAAAGTGGAGAAACGATGTTACGATCAGCTCATCCCGAAGCCTTTCGGGCGTTATCCGTCCAGCCGGAACGTTTACCGTCGGAGAGGCTGAGGCTCAAATACTAGTTAGCCGACGTGGCCGAAATCGAAAAGATTCACTTCCGCGGCTGGATTCTGGAGGTCGACGCGGCTGCGACCTCGGCGGCATACGCGGCGGCGCGTCCGGTGGGTCCCGAGGCGTGTGGGTGCCGCGAGTGCCGTAACTTCATCGCTGCACGAGACGTAGCATATCCGGCAGAGCTGAAAGAACTGGCAACACGCCTTGGAGTCGTACCTCTCACCGAAACCGAGACATACGAGAACGGGCCGGTCGAATCCGCCCAACCGCTCATTCGACTCTACGGCGGGTTCTTTCACTTCGTCGGGCGTATCCTGCGCGACCCCGGCACAGGCGACTCTGACATCTACTTTCTGCCGGAGCGATCGTTGCTTCCAGATGCGTTCGGCGCAAAGCCAGTCGTCCAGGTCGAATTCTCGTTCCCGGTCCCATGGATATTGGAGGAGCCGCCTGAGGCATGACGTCGGCTAACATCGCGGTTGCAGCGGACACCGGCCACTCCCTGCTAGACTGGCCTCACGCTTTTCGCGGGCCGGCGCCGCTGAACCGCAGGGCGTTGGGCGTCGAACGAGATGGACAACATCGCACGTGCTCTCCTTAACGCGGCGGCGTTCCTGGAGTTCTCGCCCGACGACATCGTCGACCCTGACTCTGCCGTCAAGGCTTTGGAAGACATTGCGTTCGCTTTGCAGAACGCTTCCGCTGAAGAGATCGAGTCTATTCGACGGGCCGCCGCAGCGGAGCGCGAAGCGCGTGCAGGAATTCCCGGCTACGAAGGTACACTCGAGTTCTTCGACAACTTCCTTCAGAGTGTCGGTCTCGTCGAGTGACGAGACGGGCAGGGACCAAGATGTCGCAAACCGACGCCCAACTGGCGGTTGCAGCGGACGCCGGCACGTCCTGCTAGACTCAATCCACGCTTCTCGCGGCCGGCGCCGCTGAACCGCAGAGGCGTTAGCCGACCGACGGAGATGCCCCACGAGATCAGACAACTTGGCGCAGTTCGGCGCGCTTACTCGCGGACGCTAACATATCGAGCCATCACCGTTCTCCTGTTGGCCTTCCTGCTTCCTCTCTGCTGGGTCATTTGGGTCAACGAGCATCGTGTCATCGCGGGTGCGGTGACGGTAGCGCTCGTGGGAGCCAGCGCTTGGTTCTTCGTCAGTCAGCATCGGGAACGCCTTTTCGTTTGTGAGAATGGCCTCGAACTCGATCGAAACGGAGTCGTTTGGTCGGCGCCTTGGTCCGAGATTGAAGGAGTGTTCGCGATCATCCATGAGAACGACCTCGCGAAAGTGAAGCTGCGAACGTCCACGGGCCTCCGAGTGTCCTTCGATCTTAACTGGCGCGACAGAACTGCGCTTGAGATGCTGGTGTACGAGCTTCTCGAGACCTATCCAGCACTTCCTCAACCGGTGCATTCGCCGTTCGGCCTAGGGTTGCGGCTGGGGCAAATGTTCCGTCGCAACAGGGTCGGCTAACTTGGCGGTTGCAGCGGACGCCGGCCGCTCACTGCTAGACTGGATTCACGCTCTGCACGGCGGCCGGCGCCGCTGAACCGCAGGGCGTTAGAGCCCGGAATCGCGAAGAGATGAGCCAGTGCAAGGCGTGCTCGCTCTGACGCTACTCGGGCAGGTGCGGTCGTCGGCGCATCGTTCGGCGTGGCGACGAAGGTGCTCGGCGTCCGCTCGCGCGTTCCGAGTCGGCGCGTCTCTTGCCGGTCGTCGCAAACGCTCGTCGGGCTCTAACTCGCGGTTGCAGCGGACGCCGGCACTCCCTGCTAGACTCAACCCACGCTTCTCGCGGCCGGCGCCGCTGAACCGCAGAGGCGTTGGGCGGCGTAGGAACACTATCGAATGACCGTTCGATTCATCGGCACGCTCGTGGGCGCACTGGTCGGCACCCTCGGGATGTTGATTGCCGTCTATCTGGCCGGTGCCGGTCATGGCACCTACGTTCCCGCTGTCGCCCTGTTTCCCGTCCCGATGATCACCACGCTACTGACAGGCTCGGTGATCAGCCCACTGGCGATCGCGCTTGCATTCATTCAGTTCCCGGTCTACGGATTCATCGTCGCATCGGGACCGGCCGGCCGGCACACACGCGCTCTACTCACTCTCACCCTGGTGCACGTGCTCTGTGTCATCGGTGGCGTCACGGCACTCAGCGGGGGCGCGTTCCTCTGACGACACCCGACCGGAAGACACACATGGAGTGGACGCGAACGCCGCCCAACTGAGCGGTTGCAGCGGACACCGGCCACTCCCTGCTAGACTGATTTCACGCTTCCCGCGGGCCGGCGCCGCTGAACCGCAGAGGCGTTAGAGCCCGTCGGACGCGATCATGCGAGTCACTGCAAGGCGTGCTCGCTCTGACGCTACTCGGGCAGGTGCGGTGGCGGCCGCGCGTTCGGGCCGGCGGGTTCGCGCATCGCTCCTCGCACATCCGCTCGCGCCACCTGCTGAATGCATCGGCGGCGCATTTGTTCGGCGCAGCAACGAAGGTAGTCGGCGTTCGTTCGCACGTTCCGCTTCGGTTCGTTTGTTGCCGGTCGTGGCAACCACGCGTCGGGCTCTAACTCGCGGTTGCAGCGGACACCGGCCACTCCCTGCTAGACTGATTTCACGCTTTCCCGCGGGCCGGCGCCGCTGAACCGCAGAGGCGTTGGGCGCCAGAGGCCGAGCCATCCGTGGAACGATACGCAGCCAAACTTCTTTTCCAGTTTCGCGTGGTGACAGACGGCGTTGCCAATAAACGCCGGACTTGCGAGGAGCGAATCCTCGTCATCGAGGCGGCTTCTGCAAAGCAAGCGCTCGCTCAGGCAAAGCGTGCCGGGCGGAACGGGCAACATCGCTACAGGAATGATCAGGGCGGCCGCGTTCACTTCGAATTCGTTGGGATACTGGATCTCATGCATCTGGGTCCTGAATCTGATTCGGACGAAGTTTGGTACGAAGTCCGTGACCGCGTCGAGCCCATGGAGCGACGTCAAGAGATTGTTCCGAAGCCTTCGGAACTGTCGGCCATCAGGTGGGAAAGTGAGTCCGCTCCCCGTCGGTTTCGCTCGGGGTCGCGCGGAAAAGTTAAATCATAGGCGGGTCCGAAAACTGTCGCCCAACTCTGCGCTGCACCGGACGTTGAACCGCGCCGCGCGAGTCGTAGTTTTGCTACTCTGTCCCGTGCGGTTCAACGCCGGTGAGCGCTGATCCGTTAGCCGACGTGGACGACACACTCAGAGCGCGACGACAGATCCGCCGGGTCCAAGAGTTCCTCCGCGCGTGGGACCCGATCGGTGTGATCGAAGACCTACTGGCCGACGGGCTACCTCCGAACGAGTACGACGATTACGCTCCCTACATCGTCGGCATGCTCCAGCGAGGTGCCACTCGCGACGACTTGATTGCACACCTCCGATACTGTCGGACCGGAGCGATCGGGCTCGATCCAAACGATTCCGCGGATACGGCCGTCGCGAACGAGATCTACGGCTGGTGGCAACAAGAGAGCCTTGCTGGCGGCTCGACCGTCGGCTAACAGGCGGTTGCAGCGGACGCCGTCCGCAGTCCCTGCTAGACTGGCTTCACGCTCTGCGCGGCGGCCGGCGCCGCTGAACCGCAGAGGCGTTAGGTGGCAATTCGCAGCCGAAATGGGCAACTGGGACTTCGTGTTCGTCTACGATGATGTGGCGGCGGCGTGGCTCGCCGAGCAGGGCTACCCGGCTCCGGCGGCGGACGCGCGCGGTAGGTTGCCCACAACAGCAGAGTTCATGAAAGTCTGGGCTGAATTTGACACAGAGAACCAGTTGTACTTCGACGATTTCGACTGGAATTCACCAGAATCCGTACCGGACCAGGCATTCAAGTTCCGCGGAGATCGTCTCATTGCGCTCAAAGTGCTCATGCGCCTTTCCCAGGAATGTGGCCAGTTCTGGCTCTACCCGGACACTGGTGAGCCAGCAATCGTTGTGGGCCCGAGACTTGATGCCGAAAGAGCAAATATCTGTCATGAAGAGTCGCTGACTCATGACGACGCGTGGCAGTATTTCTACCGTTCGCTCTACGGCGCGTAGTTTTCGTCGGGAGTACCGGCCTGGTCACAACAGTAACGACCAGTGGCGCCACCTAACTCGCGGTTGCAGCGGACACCGGCCGCTCACCTGCTAGACTCACCTCACGCTCTGCGCGGCGGCCGGCGCCGCTGAACCGCAGAGGCGTTGGGCGGACATGACGTGAAGCAAATGAGCCAAGCGTTTCTGTTTGTCATGCTAGCAGCTGCTGCGCTCGGAGCTACTGCCGACTCTTCGACGGCAGCTCAGTGGGATGCGGCCAGCACAAAGTGCGACTCTGGCTTGCATCGACAGAATACCGGACCGTTTGCGGTGATCCTTTACTGTGAGGATGCTTTAGGGAGTTATCTAGGCGTCGTTCGCCTGAGCCCTATCGGAGCCCCTTCCGCGGGCGCGTGGTCGCTTGATGATCGCTACTGGCAGGATCCCGTCTGGAGCAGTAACGTAACTGGTTACCGGTGGTCGGCAGATGGCACCAGACTGATCGTCACCACAGGCGCAGAGTATGGCTCGGGCGGCGCATTCTCGCTGCATGTGTTCGAACGACGCCTTGAGCAACTGCTTCCCTCGGCTCCGGTGTCCGTAACCAGTCCCGGCCCCGGATACACGCTCGCAGATCTCGAGGAGGAAATCGCGGGTCCGCCCAACTGAGCGGTTGCAGCGGACACCGGCCACTCCCTGCTAGACTGACTTCACGCTTCTCGCGGGCCGGCGCCGCTGAACCGCAGGGCGTTGGGCGGCGAAAGCACACATGATCGCGCGAATCGCAGCTTTGGCAATGTGCGCTTTGATTTCGTGTGGCCGCAGTGTCGCGCCTGATGGGGCCGACGACTACAAGCCGGCTCGTGAAGACTACGGGAGAGTTCGTGGCGTCTGGATTTACACCGCAGGCACACAGGTCAAAGCTGCTCCAGGCACGCAGCTGATTGCGGCTGACCTTCATTTCCCACCGGCGACCGAAGGAAAATTCGACCTGGACGACATCGATCTGTTTGATGCCGAGGATGGGACCAATTTCGGAAGCGATCCCTACATTCAGCGGCTCACACCGGAAGGAGAGATGGTTGACGACGACGATCCAGTAGTTGCGGACGACCGTGACTACCGTGGAATCTTCGTGTGGCAGGTTCCTCGAGCTGTGACGCGAGTGAACTTCGGTTACTGGGGAGAAATGCTCTACAAGAACCCCGTGACCGTTGATGCCGATGTTCGCGTCCTGCCCGAGATCCAGGTCGACGCTGTAGGTGCCGAGAGAGGTGGCGCGGCGACAGACGCGTACGAGTCGCGCTTGGTGATGCTTCACGTGCGAGACTCTTTCAGAACGTTCACGCCGCGTAACTACACGCTTTTCGCGTCCGGGGCGCCGGAGGAGAAGAGCCTGTGCGACATCAACACGTGGGTAGAACTCGATGGTGACGGACGTGTGGTCACGGAAACGCTTCAGGATCGCGCCTATTTACTTCCCGATCGGTGGTTCCTCGTTGACTATTGGTGCGCGAACGGCATCCAGCCTGATACATTGAACATATTCGGACAGCAGACACCGTTACACGTGGACAGGCCGCTGCGAGCATCTATCGAAGCACGGCGTGCGCTCACCGAGGCCACACCGAAAGAGCATGCGCTTCATCGCCTGAAGTGAGTCGCCGCCCAACTAGGCGGTAGCAGCGGACGCCGGCCACTCCCTGCTAGACTGATTTCACGCTTCCTGCGGGCCGGCGCCGCTGAACCGCAGGGCGTTGCGCGACTCACCTTTTCGCCAGCGCGACGCTGACTCGAGCCCCGCTACACTCCGAGTTTAGTACATGCACGCTGATCGTTTCGTGACCCACGACGAAGCTGCACCTGGCGAAATGCCAACGTCGCAGGTGGGCGCCATCGAGATCCTTTGCCCCACCGAAATACGACTCTTCGCTCTTGCCACAGTATCCGCACGTCAACTCAGCCAGGTCGTCGCCCAAGACGCGAACTGTCGATACGACACTCGGCATATCGCGGGAGGGACGATTTCTCAAGTACTCCAGGAGCTCCGCCACATATTTATCACCGCGGACTAGCTGGAAGGATTGCGCGTTTCCGGGACGAAGCTGTGACACCATGTCTCGAATGAATCTTTCGATCGCCGCGACCGCTTGATCGATTTCGTCGATTGTCACGCTGGGCAAAGTCTGCTGCTTCGTAGCGATCTCCAGGTCGTGGTGTGAGAGGCGCTTGTTTCGGTGCTGGCGACAGCCCTCGCAAGCTGCCATGACGTCGCGGAGATGATCCTGAAAGCGCGTCCACTTAACGGGGTCCGACATTTTCCAGCCCGTGGCACGAAGCAGCCCCTGAAGAGTAAGATTTCTTTGGTGTCGGTTCTCTGCAGGATCAGTGAGTCGCGAGATCCTCATAAGGACATCAGCTTCCAAAAGGATCTGCGTCCACCGAAAGTACGAGCCGGCGGCCGCATTCAGGACCGCGACGTCTTCACTATCGCCGAAAAGTAATCGATGGTTATCCCAAGCAAATCTTAGGAATAGGGCGTCGTCGACGACCAAAGTCAGAACCTTTTCCGCGTCGGGCATTCCTGATCTTAACCGAGCTCTCACGCTGGGTTGAATTGTCGCCCAACAGAGCGGTTGCAGCGGACGCCGTCCGCTCACCTGCTAGACTGGATTCACGCTCTGCGCGGCGGCCGACGCCGCTGAACCGCAGGGCGTTAGCTGCTCGATGCGACTTGCAGTCATCATTCTCTTCTTCGTGACTCTCGCGTCAGCATGCACGGGCGAGCGGAACAAGCGCGTGTCAGGTCCCACGCCGCTTGTCGCAGCCTCGGCGCAGACTCGCATCGTGCTCGACGTCGATGCGGCTGCTGTTGTGAAACGCGCTTACCGCCAAGGTCCGATCGAGGCGCCAACCGTCACGCACCTACCGTGCAAGGCTCGACCCGACGCACCCCTGACCA
>DASVLC010000150.1:0-9727 GCA_036385045.1 Thermoanaerobaculia bacterium
CAGTCGCGCCATTCCCTCGACGAACAGGTTCTTCCCTCCCTGCGATGGATGCCGAACCAGGGTGTGATCGACGCCGAGCCGCTGCAGCGAGAGCGACGCGTGGTTGCCGACGGCCACCACGGTCTCGATCGGGAAGAGGTGCAGGAGCCGTTCGAGAAAACGCGATCCGAGCAGCAGCTCGCTGGCCGACGGCGCCCGGTTCGACGACTCGTTGCCGGCGTGAAAGGGATGAAAGGGGAACGCATTCCAGAGCAGCGGCAGCGGCCCGAGCGGTGCAATCGTCTCCCACACCATCGTCGCACTCGCCTCGGTGGAGAGCTTGGGGCCTGGGGTCGCTTTTCGATAACCGTTGTTCGCGCCCAGAACTCGTCCGCTCGACGTCTCCACGCCTCCGAGCATCAGCGTCTCACTCACGAACGCGATTCCTGTGAGACGGCCTCCCCGGTAACTCACCGCCTCACCGACCAGCAGGGTCTTCGGTGAGATCTCTGCCATTTCCGAGAGATAGAGCCGCAGATTCCGCCGCCGCACCGCATTCGCGCGCAGGTCGCCGACGGTCCGCGAGTACTGATTTGTGGCACGCTCGAGAAGCTCGACCGCGGCGAGCGTCTGAATGAACCGATTGAAGCGCGTCATCCGGAGATGATAGACATCACCGCGTTGATCGGCGCTTGGGAGGCAGCGGCTTCGAGTCGACCAGGCGGTAGATGCCGCCTCCGGAGTGGTCGGCGACGAGAATCTCGCCGGCTGCGTTCTCGCCGAACGAGCTGATGAGAAACGGCGCCTCATGAAGCAAAAGCGAAATCATCTCGCCGCTCGCGTTGCGCGATGCACCCCAGATCCTGCCGTTGCAATAGTCGCCGTAGATGTACAGACCGTGAAGGCGCGGGTAACGCGAGCCGCGATAGACATAGCCGCCGGTCACTGAACAGGCGCCGTCGAGATGACCGTACTCGATGACCGGCAGGACGAGCGTACCGTCGTTGCACCCGGAGGACGGCGTGAAGCAGTGCGTTCCCTCCATTCTCCTCCAGCCGTAGTTCTCGCCTCCGGAGCTCGCAGCCGGCTGAAAATTCACCTCTTCCCACATTCCCTGGCCGACGTCGGCGAGCCAGAGATCGCCGGAACTCCGATCGAAGGTGAATCGCCATGGGTTACGCAGCCCGTACGCCCAGATCTCTCCGCGTGCCCCGGCCTGTGAGGTGAAGGGGTTGGTGGCTGGAATCGAGTAGGGATCGCCGCCATCGACGTCGATGCGCAGCATCTTGCCGAGAAGATCGCCAAGGTTCTGGGCACGGTTTCCGGGATCGCCACCGCTGCCGCCGTCGCCTGTTCCTATGTAGAGATAGCCGTCGGGCCCGAACTGCAACTGGCCGCCATTGTGATTCGCGAACGGCTGCACGATTCGCAGGATCTGTTTCGCCGAGCCGGGATTGGCGAGGTCTGGATCGGAAGGCGAAACCGAGTAGCGCGCAACGACTGTAGCTCCGGCCAGGTCGGTGTAATTGACGTAGAAGAAGCCGTTCGTCTCGTAGTCAGGATGGAACGCCATGCTCAGGAGGCCGCGCTCCCCGCCGCTCAACACGAGGGGCCGAATATCGAGAAACGGCTGTGGGAGAACGCCTGCGCCGTCGTGAATCGCGATCAGACCGTTCTGCTGCGTGATGAAGAGACGTCCATCGCCGGCATGCGTGATGCCGACGGGCTGGATCAGCCCGCTGGCTACCGGCTCGAGAGTGACGGATGGGGGATTAGCGGACAGGTCCGACGAGAAAAGCAGGAGCAGCGCGGCGAGAAGTCTCATAAAGACACCAGCATGCAAGGATCGGGAACGGTTCTTGAGACAGAAGGAGATCGGAGGATTCTTACATGGGAACCATCGACCAGCCGAAACCGACCGAACCGAAATCGCCGCAGCCCGGCCAGCAGCCGCTGAGCCCCGGCACCGTCCCTTCGCGTCCCAACACGACGTCGCCGCAGCGTCCGAACCCGCAGACCCCGGAAGACCAGTCGGATGTGATCACACCGCGCGACCGCAACGACTAGCAGCATCCTGACTGGCGCTGGCTTCGTGGCTGGGAGACAATGCAGGCGTGCGCGATAGGAACGAGGTCGCTGACCGGCTCAGGAAAGCGGACGCGCAACTCCAGCAACTCCGGCGGGCCACGCGAGACTTGATGAGAATGGGCCGTATCGCGAAGGAACGTCGACAGACGACGGATGATGAATCTCGACGATCCGGTCGCGACCGCGCTGCGGATCGCTCACCTTCTCGAACGCGATAAAGTCGCGTACGGCCTGTATGGCGGTCTCGCCGTCGCGGCCTGGGGCCCCCGCTGAACGCAAAAAGGGCCGAAACCTTTGATTTCTCGTATGGTTTCGGCCCTTGCTGTACGCCGTTGAACGTCGAATTGGTGGAGGCGGCGGGAGTCGAAGCGTAACGCTAACTATTTGTCCATGCAGTCAGTTACGTTCACGCATAGGTTCACGTACCCCCATACATACCCCCACCTAGGCTCAGTGAGCCGATTGTTTTTTGCCGTGGCGCCTCCGTAGAATGGGTACAGATTGAAATCCCGCGAGTTCCTTCCGGTGGTTTCGGCGCTGGTGCTTTTCGCAGTTTGTTGCTCGCCGTCGGCCCGTGAGCGCGAAACGGCCCTTGAAGCGGTCGAGGCAGAACGCAGAATCGCGGCCCTGGAGCGGCGAATCGAACAGCTCGAAAAGCCCGAAAAGCCCGAGACGACGACCGTCGCTGAGAAGATTAGTCTCACTGCTCCTTCGGTGACGAAATCAGCGGCTGCGCCAGCCGTGGAACGAGAACAGGGATTCACCGCGGAGATCAGGAACCTGCGTGTGACAGAAGCCACGACGGTGCGGTGCCGATATGACTGGGATGTCCACATTTTCAATGCAGCACCCGAACGTCGTGGTTTCTCCGGGCATGTTGCATTCAAAGACGCGAATGGGTATGTGATCGCTAAGAACGAGATGCCGATGCATCGGCCGCTTCGCGTGCAGCCGATTGGCGAAGAGACCTACGTACAATTTCTATACGTTGCGCCGGAGCACGCGCGGTTGATTAAGACGGCCGAAGTCAGCGTGTTCGCGCTGTCTCTCTCCGGACGTGAATCACCTTCGGCTGTCAGCCGCGAGTGGCACGGCATATGGCCGCAGTGAAGGTGGAAGAGAGTGCGTCATCGGTTACTTCTTCAGAAAGTAGAGAACCACGCCGATGATCCCGAAGATGAATGCAGCTGTGCCGACCAGTGAGGCGAATGCTTGAAAGATTAGAGAGTTGCTCGCCAGAAGGAGAATGATGCCAGCACCTAGGAATAGCACGATCGCAAGACCGCAGGATTTACTCGCTGCGGATCCCTTGAGCAGGTAGTCTTCGCCGCCACCGCTTCCGGCCGCGTTGCGCGCAGCGAAGGTCGCCCTCAGCTCCTGCACATCCTTTGCGTACATCCACTGATTCAGCATCGGGTTGTGGACGTAGTCGATAGGACGCACGCGTCCCTGCGCTGCCCATTTCTGAAGTGTGGCGACGTCGGGAGCCGCGAACTCCGCGTCTTCGCGCCTGATCTTCCATTCGGGCATTTTTTCACCTCCGAGCCGGGATCATGGTCTGCTGGCCACACCTTGGGCAGCGCTTTAGCCGGTTGTCTACCACCACCGCGTAAATCACGCCTGGTATCAGCAGGAACAGGGCGAAGAATGCGACGATGATCCCGTCCGTGGCGCTGAAACTCGGCCTGGGTCCAGTCCAGTCGCAGGCTGTGCACGTGACGATTGAAGCGCTGCTCGCTGCGGAGCTTGTACTAGCCGCGGAACTCGTGCTCGGGTTGCGCGTAGCGAAGGTTGCCGTCAGCTCCTGAGTATCCTTTGCGTACATCCACCGATTCAGTATCGGGTTGTGGACGTAGTCCGTAGGAACGACGCGGCCCTGCGCTGCCCATTTCCGAAGTGTGGCGACGTCGGGAGCCGTGAACTCGGCGTCTTCGCGTTTGATCTTCCATTCGGTCGGGCTATGCGGCTTGTCGTCTGACGTTAACGCTTCCATGTCAGCCGCCCTGACCCAATCGCCGCTTTGGGAGTTGCGCAATAGATCATCAGGTTGGATCAACCCCTTTCGCGCGTACTCCCTGAGCGTCGCCCAATCGCGAACGGTCCTCTGTTGCTCTCCCCGTTTTACGAGCCACGCCGTCATGGTGCCCCTCCTTTCCGGAGACCGAGAATTCACAACGTCGAACCTCGCTTCCGCTCTCTTGGTTGGGATGATGCAGTTTACTCGTTTTGTATTGAGCCAGCTTCTCGCCCTGTTCGCCGAATCTTGAGGCGTAACTCTTGGACTCGAATACTAGGTACTCCCAGCCGGACGCAGTAGAATTTCGCCCCAGAGAGATCTGTCTCGGCTTTCACAGGCCGAGCGGTCTGAGGCCTTGGGAGGAATGTCCATGCGCCGATCAGGTGTCGCCCCAGCGCTCGTGCTGACGCTCATAACTTGTGCGCCTGTTGCCGTTTGGGCTCACCCGGGTGATACCGACAAGAGCGGCTGTCATACCGACAGCGAAAGCGGGCAGCGTCACTGCCACGAAAGCGCGGCGGAGTCGCCGCCCCCTGCACAGGCAACAATTCAGCCTCGACCCACTTCCATCCCACCGGAGCAGGCTGACGGGCGAGCACTCATCCCACAGGTCTGGGTTGATCAGGAGGCGGGCAGCTACCACACGCTTGGTTGTAAGAAGATCACTTCGAAAATGACGCGACTCGCCCGAACACTGGCGAAGCTCCAGCCGCTCACACCCGCCCCGGAATGCGCGCTGACGGATCAGGAATCGACGAAGCGCTGGCTTGCGGCCCTCAATGAAAATAATCCCAATACTCGCGGCGGTGGGGTCACCGTGACAAGCCGACTCGCGGCGGCACCTAAGCACGAGGCGGATTCAAAGGCGACTTCAAAGCCGGATTCAAGGCCCGCTGCCCCATCGGTTCCGGCTCGCCCGGACACGAAACCGGCAGCAGCCACGTGGAATGAAGTGCGCGATGCGAGCAACTTCTATGGCTCACAGCAGGTGATTCGACAAAAGTGCGAGGCCGAATGGCCCAACGACCCGCGAATGTTCGGGCATTGCTTCGAGCGGCAGCTTGAAGCGCGAGATCGGCTCCAGCAGACGCAAAGCGCGCCTTGGGGCGTTGATGAGGGCGCTTGGCGAAACATCCGAGTCAAGTGCGCCAACGAGTGGCCCAGCGACTTCAGCATGCGCGACTATTGCGAACGGCGGCAGATCGAGGCGTGGAAGAAGTACAAGCCGTGAAGACTTCGAGTTACGGCATTCGGGAAGGTCGCCGTCATGCTGGCACCGCCTGCCCGCTGACCAGAACATCGTCAAGTCCCTTTCCATCAGCCGCGTCCCATTCGAGCCGCTTCACGCGGAACCCCACGTCGAGCAGGGACGATTCGACTCGATCGCGAGCGCGGCGAACGGACTCGTTTGTCTGAGCGTCACTGTCGAACGCAGTGACGATCGTCGTGACGCAGCGATACTGCTCGCGGATCTCCGCCGCGAAACCCGCAGGCATCGCACCGCAGCCCGGGAGTGCGATCGTCGTGAGTTGTAGCATGCACGCGACCGCATCCGCTTTGAGCACGCCCTCCGTGAGGTAAATAACCGGCCTGAACTCGACGTGCCACGGTTCCGAGTGGTGTGCAGGCGCGCCGCTGCGAGTCTCGGCTGACGAGCACCAGCGATAACGCCGCTCCGGATCGTCGCTGCGACGCTGCAATCCCACGATCCGCCATCCGCGATCCCGGACGGGGATCATGAGGTCGCCAGGATCAACGGCCATCGTCCATCGATCGTGCCGTATCCCGATGCCCGGCACTCCGCGGAGGTCGTGACGCCCTGCCACGTCGTTGAGCAGTGCCGCCATCCGCTCGCGATTAGGTGCGGTCGCATAGTGGTTGCGCGTGATTGACTCCTCGTCGAGCCCGCGGGCGAGGAGTGCGACCGCATGAGCGGCCGATAGGTGGAGTGCATCGAGGATCGCGGAATAGACAGCATCTCGCTGGCCGGGTGTCGCGGGCTGGTGTGTCGCTGGCCGCGTATGGTCATCGTCTACGTGACGACGGCCAGCATCACCGATACGGTGCATATAGCCCTCACCAGTGCCGTCCGCTGTCGTCGTGAACGATCCCGCGGCGATGCGCATGCACTTGGCTACCTGCCCATCCTGTGAGAGCTGGCACCAGTCCGGGCGTCCGCAGACCGGGCAAGGGTTCCTCCGGGTTACTCGCGGCCAGCGGCTCACGAGAACACCCCCACTCCCCATAGCACCCCAGGCCCAAACGCCACACCGCCACAACCCGCGTAGACATTGGTGGTTTTCGCGATGGAAACCGCCACCCAAACCGCCGCAGGATCGAAGCGGAAACGCCACGTCGAAAGAGAGATCCGCATAGGGAAGTGGCGGTTTGTGTGGCGCTTGCCATGTAACGAAAGCCCGCATGGATGCCGCGTTGTGGCGTTGTGGCGCTTCGAGCGGGAGGGATACAGAGCGGCGGAGATGCGAGTCATAGATACCGTCCCCACGAATCACCGAAATCGGCCCGGTCGTATCCGCGGACCGTAAGTGTCCCTTCTCGCCATTTCGCGGCCGTGATGCGGAATGGTTTGAGCTGCTTGCCAAGTGCCTGCGGCGTCATCGCTCGGCCGTGCGACCAGTCGCCCCACGACCGGGATTCCATCGCGTGCAGGTCGGCGAGTAGGTCCGTCGTCGCAATCCGATCGAGCCCACGAGCATCCATCACCTCGCGGATGTCCCCGAGTAGGTGTACTCGTGTGCTCTCATCATCGTCGCGGTCGTCGGAGAGCCGGAGCGCGGCTGCCCGCGCCTGTCCCGGCCAGTGCCTTCCGGCCCGATCCGCGATTGAAAGCAGCACTCGCCAGTTGTCGGCCCCGCGATCGTGCAGCGCCTCGGGTGTCGCCGGATCGAGGTCGAGCGTGTTGCCGTGATCCGCTGCCCATCGCGCACACTGCCGGGCGAGATCGCGGAGCGGCGCCACCCGATCGAGCCTGAATCGCTCGACGTGCTCGGTCCGTCCGCGCCGCCGCATCGAGACGATGACGGAGCGATCGGTGATCGTGTCGGGAACGCGACCGATGGCAGCCATGGCAACAGGCCCGAAACAGGCGAATGCTCGCGGCTCCGAGTCGTCACCTACGCAGCGTAGGACGACGCCACCATGACGATGACCAGCATTGATGATTCCGCGGAGATCGTCCGCCTCCGCCACAAACGTATCCGCCTCGTCGATGAGGAGTGTCGGATGTGCCGCCTCGATGACGCGGTACATGACGGCCGCGGTCAGGTTGCCCGCGACGAGCGGGCGATTGCAGGTCTCGCCGAGGAGCCCGAGGAGCGTCGATTTTCCGCACCGCTTTTCGGGCGAGCAGATCAGCAGTCGCGGCGTGATGATGTGCCGCTCGAAGACATACGTGTGCACGATCCACAGGGCGAGTGCGTCCGCGGCTCCGGCTGGAAGCACGACGTGCCGCGTGATCGTCGAGGCGAGATCGTCGAGGAGCCGGGCTCCATCTACCGGGCCATGCCACGGCTCGACCACGCGGACGAGATCGGTCGAGACGGTCGTCGTCTCCGCCGTCGAGTGCCCGAGTGCGGCATCCGCGATCCGCGCGGGCGACGACCGGCCGTGCGCCGCGAGGATCGCGATCGTCTGCTCCCGCACGTAGACGCGACCCAGGTCGTCGAGCTGCCGCGCCATCGAGCCAAGATCGCGGAGGATCGTCTGCTCGTCGTCCAGGGACTGTGCCGCCCGTAGCCTGCTGAGTAGAGCATCCTGCTCTGCCTTTGTCCCGCTCGGCACGGCTGTCCTCGTTTCCGCCTCGCCCGATCCGCCGGTTACGAGGTTGAGCGACGCACCGCGCAGGACATCGCGGAGCTGGAGGGTCATGCTGCCTCCCGGCGCCGCGCGACGAGATCGGCGATCAAAGATCGGATGTTGTCATTGCTGCACCTATCGCTGAATGCGGACAGCCTGAGTATTCGTTCCATTGGCACCCTCTTGCCGCCCGATGATTCAGACCCGACGGCCGCTGTCAGAAGTCCGACGGGAAAGTGTCAGAAAACTACCTGGCGCGGAATGTTGGTAACAACCAGCTAACACACTGAAAGTGAACAGCTTGACGGCCCGCCGGTCCTTCGGACAAATTGCCAGAAATGTCACGTTGACCACTCGCGATTCGAAGGATTTCGTGACGAGCGTGCTGCGGTTTCCTTCCTTCCGATGGATCGCGCCTCAGGCTACGTTCGCGCGTCCGGCGTTCAGTTCGCGCACGAGAGCGCGGATCTCGTCATCGGTCGCGCCGCGAATGCGTGCAGCGTTGATAGCGGCCACTTCCAGCTCACGCCAGCCGACCATGCGGCCCCGCCCAAGCTGGATGGGGCGTGGCCAAAGGCCTTCGTTGATGCGGAGGTAGATTGAGGAGCGGCTCAACCCTGACAACCTTTTGACTTCTGGGAACCTGAGGATTCTTTCCGGCGACATGTTGTTGCTCTCCATGAATGCTTGTTGGCTTTGCGTGGAAAGCATGCCGCGTCGTGGCCCGGCGGCGGAAGGAACCGAAATGCTGAAACTTGGCCTATTTCGGTTCCCCCCGGCACGATTTCGTCTGTCGCTGTCTGCGCGTGTTTCGCTTCCGGCTCTCTGCGTAGGAATCTACGTCGATCGGCCTCCCAAAGATAATCTGTGAAAGGAGAGCCCCGACTTCATCGAGAGGCTTGCCGCACTTCGAGTCAGCGAACTCAAACCACTTACGAGCGAACACTCCTCTTAGAGCCTGGGATCTGTTGCCCCGCGCGCGCGCCCGTTCGGCCAGTCGTGCGAGATTGCTCGCACAGTTCTCCAGGTGTTCGAGAAAGTCTTCTTCGACCATGCTGCAATCAAGATCGATGATGTCGCCAGTCTCGTCACCGCTCTGGGACCGGAGGATGATGAAGCGATCTTCGTACCCGAAACCACCAATGGCCGACAGCGATCTCGCCCACCTATACGCCTTGAGCGCTTCATGAATTTGTCGCACGGCTTTCTCAAGTTTCGTAGCGCTACGGCCGATCTCATTTTCCGCATCCATCCTCACGGGAGAAAAGTCTTGGATCCGTTCCAGGTCGCGCCAGGTCAGTTTGCCGGGGATCTCAGCACTCTCGTCCTCAGCCCATAGCCCGAGGCGTTCAAGCTCGCTCACAATTCCTAACTCGCGCGCCCTAGCCCGGAATGCTTCTTCAGGCAGTCGCCCGTCACCGGCGAGTGCGGCTCGTGCGGCTCGCGGCATTACGATGGCCGGTCCCCGGATGGTCTTGTTGCTCATGATGACGCCAGCTTTGAAGTATGCGGAGCCTTCAGGAGATCGAGGTAATCGGCCCACCGCTGCATCATCGCGATCCGGTCAGCGAGGAACGCGGTGCGGTTGTACGCACGCCCGTTCGGGTCTTTAACCGCATGCCCGAGTTGATGCTCGATCAGGTCCACCCGCTCGTGCAGGACTTCATCGAGAATCGTTCGTGCCGCAGCCCGGAAGCCGTGGCCGGACATCTCGTCCTTTCCGATTCCGCAGCGGCGAAGGCCCGCGAGTACCGCGTTGTTCGACATGGGGCGGGCGCCTCCGCGCCCCGAGGGGAAGACGTACTTGCCGTCACCCGTCACCGGGTG
>DASVLC010000151.1:0-5972 GCA_036385045.1 Thermoanaerobaculia bacterium
GCGCGCGATCTGTATGAGGTGCTCTCACCGATTCGTGCTGCTGGACTCGTCACATCGCGAGAGCGTTCGCGTGCATCGGTGCTCGGCGCATTCACTCGCGGGCGTCTCGATGTCGTGATCACGACCGATCTGTCGGCCGAAGGTCTGAACCTGCAGCGCGCCGGCATCGTCGTGCACTACGACATCCCCTGGAACCCTGTGAAGCTGGATCAACGGAACGGCCGCGCCCATCGGATCGGCCAGCTGCGCGAACAGGTACAAGCCGTCTATTTCCTGCCCGAATCGCGAGACACCGGAATTGCGGCAACCGTTGCGCGGAAGAACCGGCTCCGTCGCCGTGTGCTCGACCGGCAGCCGGCCTCGCAGACCGGTCCCGCCGCTCCGACACTTCGGCCTCGCGTGACGGCCCGCTCTGCGTATGCGCGTGCGAGAGAAGCTCAGCGCGATCTTCCCGAGATTCTTGCGAGGCGGCATCGCGCCGGGATCGAGCGGCTGCTCGAAGAGCTGACCCGTGACGGCTCACGCCCGGAAGGCGTCGCCCGGCTGCTGGCGCTGGTCGCCGCCGAGCCATGACACGGGAGTCTGCGACCGCACGCAATATAATCGAGCCACGTGGATCTCCTCATCGTCGACGACGAAGCGTCACTCCGCGATTTCCTTTCGATCGTCTTCGAAGAAGAAGGATGGTCGGTCGAGGTGGCTGCGTCGATCGATGAGGCGCGCGCATCGATCCAGCGGCATGAACCCGACGTCGTACTGTGCGATCTCATGCTGCCCGACGGTTCCGGCATCGATCTGATCCGCGACGTCAAGACCCACAGTCCGTCGATCGCCTTCGTCATGATCACCGCACACACGTCGACCCGATCGGCGGTGGAGGCGCTCAAGGCGGGAGCCGTCGATTACATCGCGAAACCTTTCGACATCGAAGAGCTCAAGATCATCGTTCGAAAAGCGGTCGAGCGTAAGGAGCTCGAAGACGAGAACGTCCACCTGAGGACGGCCCTCGAAGAGCGTTTCACGTTTGCCAATATCATCGGCCGAAGCAACAAGATGCAGGAGATCTTCGGCATCGTGCAGCGAATCGCGAAGACGATGTCGACGGTGGTGATCTCCGGAGAGTCAGGCACCGGGAAGGAGCTCATCGCCCGGGCGATTCACTACAATTCTGGGCGGCGCGGCAAGTTCGTCTCGATCAACTGCGGTGCGTTGCCCGAGAACCTCCTCGAGTCTGAGCTGTTCGGCCACGAGCGGGGCGCATTTACCGGTGCGATTCGCGAGAAGCGCGGTCTGTTCCAGGAGGCCGATCGCGGAACGATCTTCCTCGACGAGATCGGCGAGACCTCGCTGGCCATGCAGATCAAGCTGCTTCGCGTGCTGCAGGAGCGTGTCGTCCGCAAGGTCGGGTCGAACGTCGAGTCGACCGTCGATGTTCGCGTCATCGCGGCTACGAATCGCGACCTCAATGAGTCGATCCGCGAAGGAACATTCCGCGAAGATCTCTTCTACCGCATCAACGTCATCCCGATCACCCTTCCTCCATTGCGTCACCGCAGAGAGGACATCCCGCTTCTGGTCGATCACTTCATCGAGAAGTTCTCGACGAAGAATGACATCGAGCGGCGGAAAATCTCTTCCGACGCGATGAGGGCGATCGAGAAGTATCACTGGCCCGGCAACGTGCGTGAGCTCGAGAATGTCGTCGAGCGGATGATCGCTCTCGAACCTTCCGAAGTGCTGACCACGAGGTCGTTGCCCGAACACGTCCTGATCGGTGCCCGCCTTCCCGAGGCGACCTACGAGATTCCGCCGGAGGGAATCTCACTCGAGCAGCATCTCGAGTCGGTCGGAAAGATCTTCATGCTGAAGGCGCTGGAGCGAAGTGGTGGAGTCCAGACGCAGGCCGCGGAGCTTCTTCGCATGTCGTTTCGCTCGTTTCGATACTACGCAAAAAAATACGAACTGATCTCCCGCCGCGAGGGTGATGACGTCGTGGAGCCCGAAGAATCATGAAGTTTCTCGCCATCCTGCTGCTCGTCTCCTGCACGCGAACACAAACAATCCCTCCTCCTCCCCCTCAACCTGAGGGTGTTCCCGGGCCGCAGGTGATTTTTCCGAACGGGTTCACGGTCGACGTCGAGATTGTCGCGGACGACGAACTGCGCGCACAGGGTCTGATGTATCGCGACCACCTCCGCCCCGGCACCGGAATGCTCTTCTTCTTCCTCGAGGAGGAAGAACATGGGTTCTGGATGAAGAACACACTGATTCCGCTCGACATGATCTGGATCGACCGGAACCGGAAGATCGTGCACATCAAGAACGACGTACCCCCCTGTCGCGTACCGATCTGTCCGAGCTATACGCCCGGGGTACCGTCGCTCTACGTGCTCGAGGTGGCAGCTGGTGTGGCGAAGCAGCAGGGTCTCGAAGTGGGCGACGAGTTGCAATTCGTACGGACGGAGAACGTCCGGGTGCAGTGATCGCACTGCCATCGACGCTCCTCAATCAGAACGACGTCTCCAGCGTCACGTACGGCTGGATCGTTCCTTTTCCCGGATCGCGCAACAGCCAGGCAACGCCGGCGCGATAGCGGAATGGAGCCGCAAAGCCGAGGTAGACATCGAGCGCGGCTTCCGCTCCGACCGAGGCGATCGTCCGACGCGTACCGTCGCGCTGCCAGGCGCTGCCGCCATCGGCGAATACATTGCCGATGACGCGGTCGAGAAACAGAGGCCATGTCCCCGGGCCGCGGTCGATCTGCCAGACCGGCATCCGGTATTCGACCGATCCGAGCGCCGCACGATGTCCTCGCAGCGTTCCGGTGCCGTAGCCTCGTACCGGGAAGTTGCGCGACTCGAGTCCAAGAAACTCTCCCATTCCTGTACCTCCGACGCGGAGCTCGCGTTGAAGTACGAAGGCTCCTCTGGTTTCGCCGCCCGCGAGACGCGCAGCGAGAACGTGCCGGCCGAGCGGCGAGCGTCGCCATGGAACTGCGAGATAGCCGCGAACATCTCCCCGCAACTGCTGGATGGTCCGGTCGCTCCCGAGCGAGCGGCTGAGGTTCTCGTAGTCGGCGCGCGCGGTGAAACCGTTCTCTCGTGAAACCGAGAAGCCATGGCTCCGAGCGCTGTTGAAGATGACGCCGGCCCGCACGCCCTGCAGCGTTCCTCGAAATACGCCCAGCTGGTCGAGTAGAGAGGCCGGGATGCCTTCGGGCGGTGCGCCTTCGATCCGGTCACGTACGGCACCGATCGATCCGTACCACTGGCGATCGATCTGCCGCCAGGGGACGGAGAGTTGTGCGACGAGACGGTGATTGCTCGTCGTGTAGGGAACGGTTCGCGTCGGTGTGCGGAAAGAGACCACGTCGTCGTCGTATCTGAAGGCCGCCAGTGTCATCGTCGGGAGGAGGCGGTTGTACGAATAGACGAGGGAGTACTCGAGGTCTGCGCTGGTCTCGTCGTCCCGCGTGTCGATCTCCGCCAGGACCGTGGCCGTGTACTGATGAAATCCGAGGACGTCGCCTCCGAGCGTCGTGACACCGAGCGTCGTCTCGACGTCGTCGTTTCTCACGGACGTTGCGACGATCGGCGACCACCAGCGAGGTCTGACCGACTGCAGCGGCGAATAGGGCGATGCCGCCGATCCCGTCGTCGTTGTTGTGTCAGCGTCGATCCGGCTGGCGAGCGCCGGAGGGGGAGGGAGTGGACGCGGGGTCGTCCGGAACTCTTCGGCAGTCACGATCCTCGCCAGGTCGAAGCCGCCGGCGTGGTAGTCGGAGTACCAGATCGTCGTGCCGTCCAGCGACGTCGGAAAGAACGCCCCTCCGTAGACGTTCGTCAGTCGCCGCGGCGTTCCCCCTTCTGCCGCGACGGCGTAGAGGTTCGCGATGCCGGTGACGTCGCTGGTGAAGAGAATCGTCGAGCCGTCGGCCGTGAACCGTGGTGCGGCGTTGACCGAGCGTGGGAACTGCGAGGTCAGGTTGGTGCGACGCTGTCCATCTCGCGAATAAGTGACGATGTCGATTCGTCCTGCGCGCCACTCGGCCAGCGTGATCGTATCGCTGCTGACATGGGGCTCTGAGAACTGCGTCTCCTCGTCAGGGACGATCAGCGTCCGGATCGCGCCGCTTTCGATATCGAGCTCGACGAGACTGTTGCGTCCGCCCTCGTTGGCTACGGCGATCAGCGACCTGCCGTCCGGAGTGAACGCGGGCTGTTTGAGCCGCTTGCCGTGTGTCAGGCGACGCTCGCGTCGATCTCCGAAGGTCCAGAGATAGAGATCGCTGAGCAGCGAGACCGATCCGTGAAACTCGAGATCGGAGTAAGCGACGGTGCGTCCGTCGGGACTCCAGGAGATCGGCGAGGTGCTGTTGACCGCATGGGTTGCGATGTCGCGCCCGCTCGCGAGGTCGAAGATCCGGATCGTCGGCCGCTCATGCGGACCGCGGTGCGAGTAGGCGATGCGCGTGCCGTCGGGGGAGATGATTGGATGCTTCGTCTCGTAGCCAAGTCGAGTGAGGCGCTCGCCGGCTGTTACGCCTTCCGTCCGGATGCGGTCGAGTTGCTCCGTGTACGTTGATTCCTGCTCCCGCACCCACTCGTTCCAGAGTGAAGTGAAACTGGCTCCGAGCGTTTTGCGTGCAGTACGGTTCACGAGGAACGGGATGAGGTTGCCGGAGTACTCGTTGAAGTAGCGCATCAGCGCGTCGGGGCCTTCACGCCGTACGATCCACTCGAGAAACTTCGAGCCGTAGAAGTAACGCGCGGAACCGCCGGGCCAGAACGGGGTCAGGCCGGCAGTCTGTCCCAGCTCGGGCAGTTGCCCTTCGATCGCCGCGGTCCGGACGACCATCTCGACGAAGGTTCCCTTCACCCTCCCTGCGTCCGAGAGCTCCGACTCGATGAACGTCGCAAAGCCCTCCGTCAGCCAGAGCGGCGACCATAGGTTCGGAAAACTGGCTGGATGCCGTCCCAGGACTCTCCGCAGGGCGCGAGGGCCGCGGTGCGCCTGGTCGAGATGCAGGATGTGCGCGTACTCGTGAGTGATCACCAGGTCGAGCCAGTCGTCGTAATACGCGAGCGCCGAGCTCGGGTCGCCGCCCGGTGCCGACAGATAGACCTCCATCCGATTGTGGGGGAACGGCGTCGCTGAACCGTTCGATACATCGACGTGATCGGTGAGCACGAGGTGCGTGCGGTCTTCGGGCTCCCAGCGCATCAGCGGCACCAGACGCTCGTGGGCGCTCTCGGCGATCGCCGCCGCCTTCCGCGCGGACGATTCGTGACCCTCGGGGAAGTGCACGAGAAAGTGCTCCGTGGTGATCGTCTGCCAGCGGTACTGCGGGGGATAGGTTGCCGCGCGCGCCACTGGAGTGGAGAGGAAAAGCAGCAAGACGATCGAGAGCCGGAGCATCATGCAAGAGTTGGGAACAGGTTCCGGGCGTGTTCCTGGAGCCGAGGTCGAAGGGTCTGGCTCAGAGGTTAGCGACAAAAGCCGGGCTCGGGCGCGGGCCCGGGTTGCTCACTCGATCGGGCGGCGAGACTCGATCGGTGCTCTCAGAGACTCGCACCGCTCGCCCACCCAGATCCTCACGCTACGCGCTTCCAGTGACAACTCCGCGAGCGTGGGTCGTCGGCAAGGGATCCCTCTCCGTCCTCCGCCCCTCACGCCCGCCCGACCACCCCGGGGCTCCGGCGGCAAACTCCCAGTGTTCATGCGGGTTTCAGCGTACACGCATGAGCCAAGTGCGCAGGCCAACCTGACGCGCATTCCTCCGCGGCGCTCACAGCGTTGGGGATTCCATCACCCGACTTGTCGCCCCTCTCCCCCGCGATTCTAGCGGGGAGAGGGTGGCCCTGAGCGAAGCCGAAGGGCCGGGTGAGGGGCTGTGCCATCGGCCACTCACGTGCAAGTTGCGGGTGCGGGGGGCGAGACGCCCCGTGCGGACGAGGACGTCCGCGATACGG
>DASVLC010000152.1:0-1556 GCA_036385045.1 Thermoanaerobaculia bacterium
GTCATGCGGTCTCCAGCGCCACACGAAGGCGGCGTACTTTTGCGGTCGCGAGCAGGGCCATGATTACGTACAGCTTCTTGTTCGCTTCCGCGGCGACTGAGAAGCGCGCCCGCTCCATTACCGCGGCACTCACTTCGGCGCCGATGTCAGCCGGGAGACAGTGCATGTAAAGGGCGTCGCCGCCGCGGGTGAGCGACATGCGATCCTCATCGCAGATCCAGTGATTGTGCCGCGCGTTCCGGGCGAGCGCCTCGGCTTCGATTTCTTTCATCCGGCGTGGATCGTGTTTTCGCTCGAGCATCAGGTCGAATGGACCCCAGCTCTTCGGATAGACGATGTCCGCGTTCTCGAACGCCTCGCTCATGTCGTTGGTAGTGACGAAGCTGCCGCCCGACTCGCGAGCATGCGCAGCGGCGCTGTCGACGCATTGCGGCATCAGCTCGTAGCCTGGCGGATGCGCCAGACGAACGTCCATTCCGAAACGGGTGAGAAGAGTGATCAGCCCCTGAGGAACGGACAAGGGTTTCGCGTAGCTGGGTGAATAGGCCCAGCTGACGGCGATCGTTTTTCCTTCCAATCCCTCCGGGAACCGCTCGCGGAGCCAGCAGAGGTCGGCCAGCGTCTGGGTCGGATGATCGATGTCGCACTGGAGGTTCACGACAGGCACGACGCGCGCGTCGCCGCGTTCGCGGAGGTAGCTGTCGATGCCGCTCTTTACTCCTCGCATGAAGCGATTCCCCTCGCCGAGAAGAAGGTCATGGCGGATGCCGAGAGCGTGGGCGTTCATTCCGAGCATCGCGCCGGTCTCTTCGGCGGTCTCTCCGTGAGCGACCTGGGTGGTCGATCCGTCGACGACCATCGGAGATCCGCCGAGTCGTACGGATGCGCCTGGCCAGCTCGACTTCGTACGCGTCGAGTTGTCGAAGAAGAGACCGTAGTGGAGCTCGCCGCGGAGGAGAGGGGGGACCATGCCATCACGATCGAGACGTTCGAATGCCTCGGCCACGCTGCAGAGCGTCTCGATCTCCTCGCGGTTCCAGTCGTCGGTCAGCAGCATGCTGCGGCCGTGCAGCGCCTCGAGAACGGTGTCTTCGATCGTATGGGGAAGCAGTGGTTCACAGACGCTCATGGGGTCCTCACGTGGAGTGCGGGATGGGAATTTATGTAGTTGACGTTGGCCGTGTCGAGCACGGCGCGACGGGCGTATCGAATGAGCGGATGAGACGACCGCTCGTCGTACTCGGTGCCGTTGATGCGTGCACGTGTCGAGTCGGGACCGATCCAGAAGCCGTCGAGCGGCGCGTGCCGGCGCCACGACTCCTCGCTTCCGAAGAACCGCAGTTTCATGAACTGTGGTGCACCGAGGTCGGGACAGGCGATCTCGCAGTTGCCGCAGTCGTTACAGAAGTCCGCGAAGTTGGCGATCTGGTGGCGGCGAGAGAAAGGGATTGCGCCATCGAGAGACCGCAGACGCATGTTCGCGTCGTTGGGACAGGCGGAGATACAGAGATCGCACGTGGAGCAGTCGAACAGTTCGAGCGGCCGGCCGGTCTTGT
>DASVLC010000153.1:0-5235 GCA_036385045.1 Thermoanaerobaculia bacterium
GGGTGAACTCGGTGAAATTTGGGGTGGACAGTCAGGGGTGACATCCAGGCCGGAGTCTGATGGTGCGAGAAATGGGGACGTTCTCACTCGGCGCTCGCCAAACTCGGACTTGTCGCCCCTCTCCCCGCGATTTTAGCGGGGAGAGGGTGGCCCTGAGCGAAGCCGAAGGGCCGGGTGAGGGGCTGCGCCAACGGCTTTACGCGAGCAGATTGCGGCTTGGCGTCTTCGGCAGTTTGCCACTCGGGCGCGGAAAAGGGCGGCGGTACGGCAGACGAGGACGCCCGCGCGACGAACCCCCGCAAGAAGCGCGGGGGAGAAGGGCAACGGTGGCCGGGTGTGAAGGACCGACAAGCGACCGTGGTCGTCTCAGCGCCGCTCGCTCGCGCTACGACAGCATTTCCATGATCTCGGACATGCCGGCACGCGCCCGGACGGTCGCCGGATCGTCAGTGGCGCTGAGGCGGATCACCTTGTTGTACTGCTCGATCGCGCGGGGGTAGTCACCGAGGCAGCGGTGATAGATCTCGCCCTTACTGACCTTCGCCTCGAGGTTCAACGGATCGAGCTCGAGAATCTTGTTCAGAAAGATCATCGCGATGTCGAACTTCTCCTCTTCCATCGCCATCCGATAACGGAGACGATAGAGAGTGATCAGCTCGTTGTCTTTGGGTTCGATCCACGCACCGGGAAGATAGGTAAGGATCGTGGAGAGGAGTCGGGCGCCTTTCGGAGCCTGGTTCGAGCGTTTGACCTGAATTCTCTGCTGCATCACACCCTCCCGCACAACGGCGCAACTCGAATTGACTCCAGTGTAGGTTGCCGAGGTGCCATCGTCAAGACATTGACCACTCTTTGTGCACCTGCCATCACTCCGCGGCGCGATGCCGGGAGCGCCTCTGCTAACATCACGCCATGCGCATCGCTGTTTATCCTGGTTCGTTCGATCCGCTTACGAACGGCCATCTCGACATCATCCGTCGCGCAGCGCTGCTGTTCGACAAAGTGCTCGTCGCCGTGCTCGAGAACGAAGGCAAGTCGCCCGTCTTCTCCGTGCGGGAGCGGATGGATCTGATCGCGCAATGCACCGCGGATGTTCCCGGCGCGGAGGTGCGGTCGTTCTCCGGCCTGCTCGTCGATTTCATGCGCCGCACGGACGCGAAGGTCGTGATCCGCGGAATCCGCGCCGTCTCCGACTACGAGTACGAACTGCAGATGGCACTGATGAACCGCGGTCTGCTACCCGACGCCGAAACCATTTTCATGATCCCCGCCGTCGAGTACACCTTCGTCTCCTCGAGGCTGGTCAAGGAAGTGTTCCGGCTCGGAGGCGATATCTCGAACCTGGTGCCGTCGTCCGTCCTCGATGCGATGCGTGCCCGCCTTCCGATAACATCGGCGAGTTGATCTACGAGCTTCGCGGATCGAGCGTTTCCCTCAAACGTTCTCCCGCGAGGTTGAAGGCTGCCACCGTGGTGAAGATCGCGAGGCCGGGGAAGAGCACCAGCCACCAGGCGTAGTCGATGTGCTCTCGTGCGCTGGCGAGGATGCTTCCCCACGAGGCCATCGGCAACGGCACTCCGAGCCCCAGAAAGGAGAGCGCCGACTCCGTGAGAATCGCGGTAGCCACTCCGAAGCTCGCCGACACGAGCACCGGCGCGAGGGCGTTTGGAAGCAGATGGCGGAAGATGATGCGCGCATCCCCTGCCCCACTCGCACGCGCCGCCTCGGCGAACTCCAGCTCGCGAATCCTGAGGAACTCTCCCCTGACGAGTCGCGCCTCGCTCGTCCACGACGTCAGTCCAAGCGCGATCATCACCGTATAGATGGACGGCTTGAACAGCGCCACGATCGCGAGGACGAGGAAAAGGAAAGGAAAGCAAAGCACGACTTCGATCAGTCGGGAGACGATCCAGTCGGCAGCTCCCCCGTAGTAGCCGGCAATCGCACCCAGAATCGAGCCAGCGACCAGGGCAATGAGCGTTGCGAGCAGTCCGACGGCAAGTGAAATCCGCGCTCCATGGATCATGCGCGAGAGCACGTCCCGCCCGAGATCGTCGGTCCCGAGCGGATGCTTCCACGATGGAGGCGAAAGACGAACGCTCAGATCGATTACGGTCGGCGAGACAGGGACAGGTGCATGGATCGCGAAACTCCTCACCCGTTGGGTCGCGTCGAGGTCCGATCTTCCGGTGAGGGCCGGGCTTCGCCATCCATCTTCGCCCTTTTCGAGCAGCGGGGCCGATGTTGCGAGGAAGGGAGCGAATAGAGCGATCGCCGCCATCGCCACGATGTACCAGACCGCGACGAGAGAGAGCCGGTTCCGTCCGAACCTTCGCCAGCTGACCCGCGCGTACGACTCCCCTGCCGGCTCATTTCCGTTCAGGAGGATCGCGTCGGGGGCCACTCTACTCACCTTCGCTCCCCCACCCTGACGCGCGGATCGGCAAGCGCGTAGAGCACGTCGGCCGCAACGCTTGCCAGCAGCGTCACGATGGCCGTGACGACGGTAAGCGCCATGACCGTTGGATAGTCGCGCGCCAGAATCGAGTCGAAGTAGAGCAGACCGATTCCGTCCCACTGAAACATCTGTTCGACGATGACGCTGCCGGAGATCAGGTAGGGAACGGTCAGCCCGAGGAGAGTGATCAACGGCATCAACGCATTGCGGAATGCGTGGCGCCACATCAGGGCGCCAGGTCCCGCCCCCTTCGCCCGCGCCGCGGTGATGTAGTCCTGGCGGATTACTTCGCTGAAGGCCGATTTCGAGAATCGCGCGAAGATCGCGAGTTGCGCGTACGTCAACGTTACGACCGGGAGCACGAGGTGACGCAGCCGGTCTGCGAACTGTGCCGCGCCGCCCATCTCCGAGTAGTCATGCGAGGTCATTCCGAGCAGTGGAAGCAGGTTCCACCGGACGGCGAAGAGCTGCATCAGCAGGAGCGCGACCCAGAAGCTCGGGAGAGAGTAGAGCAGGAAGAGAGCGATCGACGAGACCTTCTCCCCTGCTCTTCCCGCACGCCTGGCACTCCAGAGACCGATTGGAACGCCTGAGAGGACTGCGATGAGGAACGCGATGAAGTTCAGCTGGAAGGTATTCGGAAGCTTTTCGGCGATGCGTTCGCGTACCGGTCTGCGGTCGACGATCGACCGGCCGAAATCGAGCGTCGCGGCGCTTTGCAGCCAGTGCAGGTACTGCGCTGGAAGCGGCTCGTCGAGGCGATACTCCGCACGGATCCTCGCGAGCGTCTCCGCAGGAACCGTCTGCGCGCCGGCTCTTCCGATGTAGAAGGAGACAGGATCACCGGGGACACTTCGGATCAATGCGAAGGTGGCGACGGTGATGCCGAAGAACGTCAGGACCGCGTAGCAGAGCCGCCGGACGACGTAAACGGTCATGGCGAAGTGCGGTCGAGCTCACGCCCGGCAGGCGCGATCCACCAGGCGAGCTCACCGGGATACCAGAGAAACAGTCCGAAGCCTGAACTCTCCGCAACTCCGCGGACTCGCTTGTTGATCCCCCATTTCAGCGAGACCTGCGCCGTCCAGGCGTAGGGCTGGTCCGCGGCCAGCACTTCGTGCAGGCGCCAGTAGATTTCCTTCCTCTTCGCCTGGCTCATTTCCGACCGCCCCTGTTCCATCAGCCGGTCCGCTTCCGGGTTCGAGTAGCGGACGACATTGCTACCCCGAGGCGGAGTCTGGGTCGAGTGGAAGAGCGGGAAGACATCGGGATCAGGATCGAGATCCCAGGACAGATAGGCAGCCTGATAGTTTCCTGCGACGATGCGGTCGATGGCCGCGGTCCCGTCGACGACAGATATTTCGAGCGCGACACCCGCCTGTTTCATCTCCCCCTGGAGCATCTCGGCAAAACGGCGCCCGGTGGTGCTGCCGGACATGATCATCAGCTCGAGGTTCAGCGGCTGCCCGTCGCGCTCGACGATGCCGTCTCCGTCGACGTCGGTCCATCCTGCGGTCGCGAGAAGGCGGGCGGCACCGGCCAGGTCGTGCCGGATCACAGGTACCGAAGGGTTGAACGCCCACTCGTCTGGCGTGAACGGCCCGCTCATGGCGCGCGCCGTACCGTGATAGAGGTC
The DNA here is from genome assembly GCA_036385045.1 of Thermoanaerobaculia bacterium. GTDB lineage: Bacteria > Acidobacteriota > Thermoanaerobaculia > Gp7-AA8 > Gp7-AA8 > QHVT01. The sequence continues at coordinate 4,095 of DASVLC010000153.1, forward strand.
GCGAACGATTGCTTCGATCGGAATGCACATCGCAAGGGCACGCCGTACGCGAGGATCCGCCAGGGGCGGATGGCGCTGGTTCCAGGCGATGTAGTTGTAGTTACGCGTGTAAAACCGGCGGAACTCGATGGTTTCGCTGAGCGCCGGGTTGTTTCGTTCTCGAAGCCAGAGGTCGGGAGCCAGAACGGTCTCGTCGATCTCGCCGGTTCGCAGCGCGTTCCACGCCGTGTTCTGATCGGAAACGACGCGCATCACGACCGTCTGAATGTGCGGCTTGTCCGTCCAGTAGTCGGCGCGCCGCTCGAGCACGACCTCGACGCCCGCGGTTCGCTTCGCCAGCGTATACGGTCCACTTCCGACCGCACGCACTCTGAAGTCATCCCTGAAATCGCCCTCGGAGTAGACGTGCGCCGGCAGGACCAGCAGATTGTTGAAGTATGTCAGCTGTCCCGCGCGAGCGGTCCTGAATGCCACCTCGATCGTGCGATCGTCGATGGCACGCGTTCGGGCCTGGTCGAGCAGCTCGAATCCCGGCGCAATCTGGATGGCTTCGGATCCGGGATCGACGATCTTCTGGAGCGTGAACAGCACGTCGGCGGCGCGCACCGGATTGCCATCGGAAAACGTCGCGCGCTCGTCCAGCTCGAAGCGAAACAGCAGGCCGTCGTCCGAGACCTTCCACGCCTTCGCCAGACCGGGAACCGGCGTGAGGTTCCGATCGAGGTGGATCAGCGGGGTAAAGAGGTACTGCGCGACGTAGCGATCGTAACGACTCGAGGCGAGGATCGGATTAAGGGAAGAAACGTCGGCTTCGAGGCGCCGGACGAGAGTTCCCCCATCCTGTGGACTGCCATCGAAGGAAGAGCGGGTCGAGGCGATCCGCGGCTCCCTCCCGCCGCACCCAAAGCACGCGAGTGCGAGCAGCAGTGCGACCAGACGACGACTCACGCGAACGATTATAGCCGCGGATTCAAAGGGAGAGGCGGGCCGCCACCAGATTCAGAATCTCGTTCGCGATCGCAGGCTTAGGCGCCTTCGCAATGCGCGACACGACTCCCTCCCGGTCAATCACGAGCACCTCGTTGGAATCGGAGTCGAAACCGATCGACGCGTCAGCGACATCGTTGGCGACGATGAGGTC
>DASVLC010000154.1:0-2239 GCA_036385045.1 Thermoanaerobaculia bacterium
TGGGACTGTTGGACCTTCACGTTTGCTGACTCCGCCGCGAACTGTAAAGCGGTGGAACGTCCTGCCCTGTGCCTCCCGGTACCTGGCCCTGTGATCGATCGCACATCGCGGAGGTACGCAGCGATCCACGCTGAACTGGTGCTGGATATCGCGCTTCGAGCATGGCCTTACGTGGTCACGCTCCTGTGACGGACGTCACGAGATGAAGTGACTATGGCGCGTGCAGCCCGAGACGGCTGCTTCTAGATTGTGTGACGTGAAGTGTGTAACTGAACGGAGGCCGTATGCCGTCGCCTTATAACCTCGAAGTGGAATACAACTGCGGTGAGTGCCGGGTCCGCGCCGACCGACTCTTCTGCAATATGTCGGAGAGCGCCGTTGCGGCGCTCGACTCGGTGAAATTCACCGGCCTGTATCCGAAAGGTTCGCTGCTGTTCGTCGAGGGAGAAGAGCCGCGGGGGATCTTCATTCTCTGCAGCGGGCGGGCGAAATTGACGACGTCGTCGACCGAAGGGAAGACGCTGATCGTGAAGATCGCAGAGCCGGGAGAAGTGCTCGGTGCCAGCGCGACGATCCTCGGCAAGCCGTACGAAGTCTCGGCGGAGACGATCGAGCCTTCACAGCTGAATTTCATCAAGCGTGAAGATTTCCTCAAGTACCTGAACACGCACGCCGAGGCCTGCCTCCACACCGCGCAGCAGCTCAGCGAGAAGTATCACTCGGCGCAGCGTGAGATCCGGTCGCTCGGACTCTCGCAGACAACCTCCGAGAAGCTCGCGCGGCTGTTGCTCGACTGGTGCGAGCGCGGTGGTGAGCAGACAACCAAGGGCATCCGCCTGAAGGTGTTGCTCACTCACGAAGAAATCGCGCAGATGATCGGTACCACGCGGGAGACGGTCACCCGCCTTCTGAGCGACTTCAAGAAGAAGAAGATCATCGACGTGAAGGGTTCGAGTCTCTTCGTGATCAGCAAGCCGCAACTCGAGCATCTGGTCAGCGTCTGAGCCAACGAGTCACAACCTGAGAGATCGGGCGTCCATGGCGAATGCCGGGACGCCCGACTCGGAGAGCTGTTCCCTTGTTACCCGATGTCACAAGGTCACATGACGAAGTAGCCGGAGTCACCGCCTCGGTTGAAGAAGCATTCGTAAGTTGGCCAGAAGAGGTTTCGAATGACAGCTGAAACTGCCGTGGACCGATCCGAGACCTACAACTCACTCGTCGCTGAAACGCTCGCTCCGTACGAGACGCTGAATGTCGCGGGACCAGGGACACTGCTGTTCCAGGAAGGCGCCGAGCCCGAAGGCGTCTACTTTCTCCACTCGGGTGAAGTCGATCTCTGCTTCTCCTCGCCGAAGTCAGGAGAGGCGAAGTCATTGCTCGTCGCCGACGCCGGCCAGATCCTGGGGCTCGCGTCCCTGGTGTCCGGACGTCACCTCGACTGCACCGCGACGACACGCTCGACCTGTATCACCGGTTTCATCCCGAAGGATCGCTTCCTGAGCCTGCTGGATGAGAAGCCAGCGCTGTGGCTCACGGTGCTCCGGATGATCAGTTCCAACATCAACTCCTGCTGGGACTGCATGCGATCGCTGAGCGCAGCTCGGTAGACGCGGTTCCTCGGAGTTCCTCGGAGTTCCTCGGAAACATAACCCTGTCGTCCCCTTGTCATCCCGAGCCGCCGGTGCCCCGGGGGTGGGTGTGAGGGCGGGAGGGGCGGAGGACGGCGAGGGATCCCTGGCCGACGACCCATCACCGTGCATCGTCCGCGAGGCCCGGCGCCCGTGCGCATGCTCGAGCGCCCGGCCCCCGTACCTCCAGGGTCGTCGACTCAGGGATCCCTCGCCACCCGCCCGCCTCCCGCTCGGGATGACAGGCTGGATGACAGGCCGGTGTCATCTGCCGGAGTCCTGGAAGGCGAACGAAATGTGCCGAGGACTCGGGCTTTCTCGGCACTCCGCCGAGTGCATCGTGATCAAAATCACGTCGTCACATGACGCGGGACATCTCGCGCTGTTCGGAACCAGTCTTACCTTGAACCAGGAACCCGAGGATCGAAAAACCCCGAGGAACCGAGGAACTCCGAGGAACTCCGAGGAACGCCGAGGAACTCCGAGGAACCGCCCCGAGGAACCGCCCAGGAGGAGCCCCCATGTCCGTCGTCGCATCAGATCCCGAAGTCCGCAAGGCTATTGCTCCGACGCAGTCCGCTGAGATCGCGATGGTCGACGGGAACGAA
>DASVLC010000155.1:0-1958 GCA_036385045.1 Thermoanaerobaculia bacterium
TTCGGCCGACAGATCGGTCGTGATCACGACATCGAGACGCCCGCGAGTGAATGCGCCGAGCACCGATGCACGCGAACGCTCTCGCGATGTGACGAGTCCAGCAGCACGAATCGGTGAGAGCACCTCATACAGATCGCGCGCAGTTGCCGCGCAGCCGGTGAAGATCAGAAGTGGCTCTGCCGCCTCACTGACGAGCCGCACGGCGAGCCGGCGCTTTTCACACGAGGACGACAGCAGCGAAGCGAGGAGGGCGTCGAGGAGTGCCATCTCCCTCCGTACCGCGGCAGGATCACACTCCCCTTCCGGCGCGAAGAGATCCCAGAAGAGGATCTCCTGAAAGGCGCGGCCGTCCTGTTCGTGCGCGAAGGCATTGCGGTAATCGCGCTTCGGCAGGGTGCGCCCCGCCGCCATCGCGCTGAGCGCCCGCTCGTAGAAGCGGAGCTGACGACGGATCGACTCGATGAGAGCGGCTTCACTCGACTCGAGCCTTCGCCGGAGGAAGCGTCTCAGGATCGCGTACTCGCCGATCAGGGGAAACCGCAACTCGTCGATCTCCGGTGCGGCCGGCACCGGATGGCGCACGACCTGGCGTGTGAGTGTCCCGAACTGCAGCCCGGCCGGAAGCACCGAACGGTCTCTGCGAATCACCAGCGAGGCGACGATGACTTCGATGGCGCGCGCATCGCGTCGTTCGAACGCGGCGTCGATCGATGGCACTCCGGCGCTCGCGAGGAGATCATCGCGAGCCATCAGACCGAGCAGCGCCTCGAGATCCCCCAGCGTGTTACAGATCGGCGTAGCGGTGACGAGGAGCACCCGCGCCCCGATCAGCCGGCGGGCCAGAGCTCCGTACCGGCGCGTTTGTGGATTGCGGAACGCGTGGGCCTCATCGACGACGACCAGACGGCTCTCGCTCCGCGGCTCGCATTCCGCGCTCATGACCCCGTCGTGCGTCAGGAGTGTCGCTGTTACACCGAACTGCGCGAGGGTTTCGAGCCACTGGGTTCGCAACGCTGCCGGTATCACGAGTTCAACGTGTCGACCGAGACGGCGCATCACCTCAGCGGCGACGAACGACTTGCCCATCCCGGGCTCATCGGCGAGCAGGGCAGCGCCTCGCGAGCGGAGCAACTCGACCGCCCGCTCGGCGGCCACCTCCTGGTGCTCACCGAGCACCCAGTCTCCGCGTCAGGAACGCATCGAGAATCTCCAGCTCGCGCAGCGACACTCCATAGAGACCGGCCACGACACGATCGATCTCGCCACTGACGTCATGCCCGCGGTGAGCACGGCGTGCAAGACGAACGAGCGTGTCGTATGCCGGACCGACGTCAGCGAACGGCATCGCTCCGACCGTCCTGCCGAAATAGCGAAAGTGTGAATCCTTGGCTCGTTCCGCAACACAGACCAGCAGTGCGCCGGCGACCGTCGAGTTGAGTACAGCCGAGATGGCGTACGCCTCGTCGAGCGAAGCCGCATCAATCCCGTAAAGCGTCTGGTTCGGCACCAGCGGGTACGCTTGCTCGCCGACGTGTACCACGTCAGGCAACACAGCGGCGGCCATCCCTCGCGACAGATCCTTCCAGACGACTTTGATTCCGACATGTTCAGGACGGACGAAGGAGAGACGAACGTCCTCGGGCTTCATCCCACGATTGCGGGCGAGCGTTCGCAGCCACTCAGGCGGATCGGTCCAGCCACCTCGCGGCGGCCAGAGCATCCATTGAGAGGCCACGACACTCCATCGCTTCAGGTCGCGCCCGCGGACACAACGGCAGACCGCCTCGAGCGGAACCCGCTCCCCGTCGGAAGTGACGAGCCAGCCGCCACGGACCTCCTGCTCATCGAGAAAGAATCTCCGATTGTCTCCTGTCTTCACTCCCATGAACGGAGCACGGCCAAGCGTGCAGTCGAGCGAGGAGTGCGTCGAACGGAGCCGAGCCAGTACCGTGTGGACT
>DASVLC010000156.1:0-4151 GCA_036385045.1 Thermoanaerobaculia bacterium
TGCAAAGATGCCCAACGCGCGGTCGACGGAGTTCGGAAACGTGAACGTGGCGACGAGGGTGGTCTCGCGATCAAAGCTCTCCACGTTCATCGCGACCGACGAGCCGTCCGCACATTCGGATCAGACGATTACGCGTGCCGAATACGACCGGATCTCGGCCCTCCAGAACGACTACATCCGGACGCGGGACATGCTCGTCATCGAAGGCTACATTGGCAATGACCCGGACTTCCGTGTGCCGGGCCGCCTGTTGATCGAACGTGCGAACGCCAACATCGCGGCGATGCAGCAGATCCTCTACTACCCGGCGACCGCCGAAGAGCTCGAGTCGTTCGAGCCGATGGTCACCGTGATCTACACGCCTAACCTCCGCGCCGAGGGCTATCCGGACGACCGTCTTATCGCGGTCGACCTCGAGAACTACGTCACGCGCGTCTTCAACTCCGACTACTTCGGCGAGTCGAAGAAGGGCGGACTCCGGATGTGGAACAAGCTCGTCTATGAGCGGGGAGGCCTCGGCCTTCACGCCGGATGCAAGGTCATCCCGGTGAACGGGAAGAATCGCGTAGGCGTGATCGTCGGACTTTCCGGAACCGGGAAGACGACCACGACGTTCACCAAGCAGAACGACTCGTCGCCAGTCCAGGACGACTTCTGCGCACTCATGCCGGGCGGAAAGGTTTACGCGACCGAGAACGGCTGTTTCGCAAAGACCTTCGGCCTGAATCCGAACGACGAGCCTACGATCTATCACGCCTGTGCCTCGGAGCACGCCTACCTCGAGAACGTCTCGCAGGATGCCGAGGGGAAAGTCGACTACTTCGATACCTCCTACACTCCGAACGGTCGTGCGGTCATCCGGATGGAAGACATCGCCGGTGCAGCAGACGCGCGGCAGATCACCAAGGCCGACTTCCTGCTCATCCTCAATCGCAACGAGAACATCATTCCCGCCGTGGTCAAACTCGAAGGCGCGCTGGCCGCCGCGTACTTCATGCTGGGCGAGACGAAAGGGACGAGTGCTGGCGGCGCCTCGGAAGCAGGAAAGTCGCTGAGGGTGCCAGGCACCAACCCCTTCTTCCCGCTGCTGCACGCGCTGCAGGGCAACCGGATGCTCGAGCTGATGAAAGACTCTCCGATGGAGGTCTATCTGATGAATACCGGCCGGATCGGCGGCGACGACAAAGTCGAGGGCTCCAAGAAGGTGAAGATCCAGCATTCCTCCGCGGTCGTGAAGGCGATCGCAGAAGGAACGATCAAGTGGGAGAAGGATCCCGACTTCGGTTACCTCGTTGCGACCGATGTGCCGGGCATGGATGATCCCGACTACCTCCAGCCGAAGAAGCTCTACGAGCGGCAGGGGAGAATGGACGAGTACAACCAGCTCGTCACGAAATACAACGCGGACCGTCGCGAGTACCTCCATAAGTGGAACGGACTCAGCGAAGAGATCGTGAACGCGATTTAGTCGTCACGCCCTCGGGTCGGCGTTGGCAGGAGCCGCGGCGATCCGAGGATGCGGTCTCACGTGTCCACGTGGAAAAACAGCTCACGTCTCCACGTGAAGAAACAGATAGACCGCGGCGATGGCGAAGAGGATGTTCGCTGCCCAGGCCGACAGGATCGGTGGCAGGTTGCCCACTTCGCCGAACTTGGTGAAGACGACATAGATCATCCAGTAGATGATGGCGAGGATCAGCGCCAGGGCGATTCCGTAAAGCGCACCGTGGCGCCCCATCCGGAAGGCGAACGGCATGGCGATCAGCGCCATCACCAGACTGACCGCCGGCCATGAAGCCTTCTCGTACAACCTGACCGCAAGAGAGTCGGCCTCGTATCCCGAGTCGCGAAGAATTCCGATGTATCGTCGCAACTCGGCGTAGGTCATCTGTTCCGGCGTTCGCACGTCGGTCGCGAAATCGTCGGGGGTCTCGGCGTACTGGAGAGCCAGCGGACTGTCGATCCGGCTGTAGGTCGAGTTTCCGTCGTCGGTGAACGACCGCATCCAGCCGTCCTCGAACACCCAGGCAGTGCCATTCCAGGTGGCGTGGCGTGCGTACACCCGGCGGGTCAGACGGAACTCGGTCGGGTGAAGCTCGAAGACCTGTACCTGCGTCAGCCGCTCCGCGTTCCGATCGTAGGCGAGGAAATTGATGAGGTACCGGTCCTGGCCGAGATACCAGAGCTTCTCCTGCGCGCTCGCCGACACGAGAGGTCTGCCTTTGATCTGGCTCTTGAGCTCCGCCACGCGAATCGTCGAATGCGGAAGGATGAAATCGAGGACGAAATAGGCGAGAAGGCTCGTCAGCGCGGCTACGGCAAGGATGGGAAGCGCGATTCGATAGAGCGACACGCCGTTCGACTTCAAGGCGGTCACTTCGTTGTTCTTCGACATCATCGCGAACGTAACCAGCGTCGCGACGAGAACCGAGATCGGCAGAGCCCAGTTCAGCACGCCGAAGATGTGAAATCGATAGTAGGTCAGCAGGATCGCGAGCGGCGCGCCACTCTCTCTGGCATCCTTGGAGGTTTCGGAGTAGTCGACGACGATGAAAAGCGCCAGGACGGAGATGAGCACCAGAGCCAGGGTTTTCAGGAACTCCCGCAGCACGTAGCGGTCGAGGATGTTGGGGAAGGTGATGTCGAGCCGGCTCAGCAGCGAAGGCGTCTCCCCGTCGTCCGTGGTTCTGGAGCGTCGCTTCGGGAGAATGCGCTGAACGCGTCTGAGGAGCCGGACTCTGAGGGTGCTTTCCTGCGCGGCGACAACGAAGTCACGGTTCGCTCTCCCGAGGAGATAGACCCCGGCCCCGAGAAGAAGAAGGTTGGCTCCCCACATGCCGAGCGCGGCCGGAATCGTACCGGCGGCGGCGAGCTGCTCTCCGTTGGAGATCATCACGTAGTAGGCGAGGATGATCGCGATACTTAAAGAGAATCCTGAGCTTTTCCCGCCGCGTCTGTTGGTGATCCCGAGCGGCAGGCCGAGAATTCCGAACGCGATGCAGGCGAAGGGAATGGCGAACTTCTTGTGGATCTCGACTCGCGCAACGTTGCGTGTGACGCGGTCCTGCTCATCGCTGCTTGCGCGGAGCGCCCGTTCCTGATCGACGAGCTCGAGGAGATTCAGTTCGCGCAGAGAGCGCACAACGGACCTCGAGTGAGGCTCGAGGCCGACCGACGGGACCAGAAGGCGCTGCGAAGCGTTCGTCGTATGGTCGTACCGGTCCGGTTGTGAGGAATCCCAGACATGAGTCTCCGCATCCTGGAGATTCATCCAGATTTCCTTGGATGGCTCGACGATGGCGAGGTTGCCGCTCGCCGCGACGATCGTCCGCTGGCCGGCACCACGCGCCGAAAGCCCTCCTACCTCGCGAGCGTCCTGCGGGGCGGTGAGGTGGGTGGACATCTCGGCAGGCGTCATTGATTCCGGCGAATCCGACCGGTTGTCGGCGACGAAGACCCCTTTCCAGTGCCCGGTGGTCGGGTCGATATCGTTCACGAAAAGGATGAGGTTTTCGAACTGGTCGTGGAAGATGCGCGGTTTGATGACGCCCTCGGCAGCCGAGGTCGCCAGCTCGGCCCGCATCTTCACGAACTCTCGATTGCCCTGCGGCATCACGAAGTTGATCAGGTACAGCGTGACGAGGAAGATGAGGACGCTGAAGACTAGGACCGGTCTGTAGATCGTTCGCGTGGAGATCCCCAGTGCCCGCATCGCGACGATCTCGGAATCGGACGAGAGCCTTCCGATGGCGATCAGGATGCCGAAAAGCAGCGACATCGGAATGGTCAGCACGACGATGTTCGGAAGGGAGTACAGGAGCAGTTTGCCGACGGCGCCGGCCGAAAGAGAGCCCTTGATGATCAGCCCTGCCATATCGAACAGGGTGTGCATCACGAGGATCGAGGTGTAGAAGATCAGGCCGAGAAACGTGGGGCCGACCATCTCCTTGAAGATGTAACGGGAGAGGATGCTCACAGAGAACGGATTATGACGCGGGATCTGCGCCAGAAAGCGAACGGATTGTGAATTCGAAGCCTTGGCTCAAGCCTTTGCAGTGCTTTCCACAGCGTCCCATAAGAGGGATTATGTTAAATGCCGTGCGCCACCGACAACGCCTCGCTCTTCTGGCCGGTGCTTGCCTTGACAGCTC
>DASVLC010000157.1:0-32571 GCA_036385045.1 Thermoanaerobaculia bacterium
CGCGCCCGTGCCCGAGTCGCAATCCCGAAAAGCCGGGCCCGGGCGCGGGCTCGGGCCCGGGCCCGGGTTTCTCACCCTCAGTCGCGGCGCCGCCGCCGTCCTTGGCTCGGGATGACAGCCTTGACGCGATGCGCACTGGACCGGATGGCTCGACGGGAGGAGGCCGACAAGTGAGGTCCTGAGTGAGGCGGTTTTGCTCTAAGTTAAGGCCATTGCGATGTCACCCCGAGCGGGCGGGTGGGCGGGCATTGCGAGGGGCCTGGCAGGCTGCGTACTCCGTGACGCCGCCAGCAGAGAGTGCGGCTGCTTCGCCTCTCGTACTACCACCCCATAGAGATCGCCGCGTCGTGCTACGAAACGTCACGCGAACGGACAGCAGGCATCTCACAGTTTTGTGATTCGTTGCACGCGTGGCCGTGAGAGTCGTCGCCGGAGGAGCCGCACCGCAGGTGCTTCCATATCAGTCTGGAGGACCTCATGGACCACTTCGGGTACGACCGCATCCTCGTTCCTACCGACATGAGCGAATTCGCGACGCAGGCGACGCGCTACGCGGCGCTTCTTCGCGAACGTCTCGGCTCGCGAATCACTCTGTTGTATGCCGACGAGACGCACCTGCCTCTCGACCTCCTCGAGGTGCCGCTCGGCTACTACCTCGAAGAGGTACCGGCCACGCAGAGCAGGATGCAGGAGTCGCTCAGCTCCTATGCGGCCCGGCATTTCCCCGGCGTCGAGGTCGAGACGATGATTGTCCGCAATGCACCGGCACGCGCAATCGTGCAGACCGGCCGGGAGATGCCTGCCGATCTGATCGTCATGGGAACGCATGGTCGTCGCGGCTGGCGCCGTGCTCTCCTTGGATCGGTGACCGAAAGCGTCCTCCACGAGACCGGCATCCCGGTGCTGACGGTGACGCCGGCAACGATGACTGAGATAAGGGAACCGGAAATCCGTCGCGTGCTCTGTCCGGTGAACTTCACCCATATCGCCCGCGAATCGCTGCACCATGCGAGTGCGATGGCGCGGGCGTTCGATGCCGAGCTCGTCGTCGTTTATGTCGCCGAGGGAGTCGGTCCTCCTCAGGCTCCCGAGGTGGAGGCGGCCTTCGAGCTCTGGGTCGATCCGGAAGTGCGCGGGCGTGCCGAGTACAGGCTGTCGATGGTCGACGAAGGCGATCCAGCCGAAGGCGTGCTCGCGACCGCGAGGGATGTCGAGGCCGATCTGATCGTTCTCGGAGCGCAGCACAAGTTCTTCTCCGACGCGACCGTGATCGGCACGACGACACAGAGGATCACGCGCTTCGCACGCTGCCCTGTCATGACTGTCGTGCGCCGCGCGCACGCCGAGATCGCGATGCATCTGGAGGTGGAGGAGCCGGTAGAGGTGTGATGGTGATGTGCCACGGGGAGGGCTGGAATTGAAAATTGAAAATTGAAAACGGGGAACGGGGACGCGTTGCGGTGGGCGTCGTTATGGTCGGGTCCCGCTACCCGGCACACTTTTCTTGCGCGTCTCTACCATCCGAAGCCGCTACGCGGCTGATCTGAAGGCGAATCGCTATTCAGCTTCTTTCCCTCAGTCACGGCGCGCAAGACCTCTACTTCGTCAGATGCCTCAACGCTCGTCTGAGCAGAGCAGAGAATTCTGCTTCGGCTCCCAGTTCCTGGCGTGCCTTGTCCAGGGCGATGTCTGCGTCTTTGGGACGGTAGCCAAGATTGATGAGCGCCGAGTGGACGTCGTCGTCGATCGAAGCGCGAGTCGTCGGTCCAGGAGTGGCCTCAGGACTGGCGACGAGTTTGTCACGCAACTCGAGGCAGATGCGCTCCGCTGTTTTCTTGCCGACACCGGGGATTGACGATAGCTTCCTGGCATCGGCACGAGCGACGGCGTCAGCGAGATCGTTCGCGTCGATGCCTGAGAGAATCTTCTGAGCGAGCGTCGGACCGATCCCCGAGATCGAGATCAGTTTCTCGAATGCTTTCTTCTCATCTCCGGATGCGAATCCATAGAGGGCAAGCATGTCTTCACGGACGTGCGTGTAGATCTCGATCGCACACTCACTCTTCCCTTCGAGCCGGTAGTAGGTCGACAGAGAGATGTGCACTTCATACCCGACGCCGTTGGCCATCACGACGGCGCGCGTGGCGTCGAGAGAGCGGAGAGTGCCCTGGAGATAAGCGATCATCGGTGCTCCGGGGGAGCGGAATTGAAAATTAAAAATTGAAAATTGAAAATTGAGAGTCGGGGGGTGGTGCTGGAATTGAAAATTGAAAATTGAGAATTGAAAATTGAAAAACGTGGGCCGAGAGGGGTGGTTTTCGCCGCCCCGGTCTTCTCATGCCGGTAGGTCCGATTTTTCACGTGTTCGAGTTCCATTCGCTCTTGTTCTTTCGTTTAGCGCGAAGAATTTTCAATTTTCAATTCTCAATTTTCAATTCCGCCTCTCCATCAATTTCGCCTCCACCTGGTTCCCGCCGGCGTGTCTTCGAGGACGATGCCGCGGGAGAGGAGCTCGTCCCGCAGGCGGTCCGACTCGGCGAAGTTGCGGGACTTGCGGGCTGCATTGCGGGCTTCGATGAGCGCTTCGATCTCCGCGTCGACGCTGGTCTCCCGCGCGGGGAAGATGTCGAGTACGGGTGCGGTCTTCTCGAGCGCTGCGCGGATTCCGCCGGCGTCGCCAGGGGAGATGCGGCCTGCATCCATGGCGATGTTTCCGTCCCGGATGAGGGTGAAGAGCGCGGCAAGGGCGCCGGCGGTATTCAGGTCGTCATCCATCGCTTCCTGGAACTCGGTGAGGTAGCGCCCGAAGAGTGTGTCGCCACCGTCATCGGCACTTGCTGCGTCGTGAGGTCCGGAGGCGGCCACCTCGTCGAGCCGAAGCAGGAAGGACTCGATGCGTGCCAGCGCACTCTTCGCGTCGTCGAGTGACTGGGTCGTGAAGTTCAGTTTCGTCCTGTGAGGAACCGAGAGGAGTGCGTACCGCAGCACGAGAGGGTCGTATCCCATCTCTTCGATCTCGGAGAGGCGGTAGATGTTCCCGAGCGATTTCGACATCTTCTGCTGGTCGATGTTGAGGTGCTCACCGTGGATCCAGAAGCGGACGAACGGTTGTCCGGTGGCCCCTTCGCTCTGTGCGATCTCGTTTTCGTGATGGGGGAAGACGAGATCGACGGCGCCGGTATGGATGTCGAACGTTTCGCCGAGCAGATCCATCGCCATCGCGGAGCACTCGAGGTGCCAGCCGGGCCGGCCTTCACCGAGCGTGGTGTCCCACGACGGCTCTCCCTCCTTCTTCGCCTTCCAGAGGACGAAGTCGCGTGCGCTCTCTTTCTCGTACTCGTCGGCTTCGACGCGACTGAACTCGCTGGCCGTGTCCATCTCGATGTGCGACAGCTTGCCGTAATCCGCGAGCGTGGCGACCCGGAAGTAGACCGAACCGTCGGCGGAGTAGGTATGTCCGCGCTCGTGAAGCCTTTCAACCAGCGCAACCATCTGCGGGACGTACTCGGTCGCGCGAGGGTAGTGGTCAGCAGGACGGACTCGAAGTCGCTTCAGCGATTCGAAGAAGGCATCGACGTACGGGACGACGTAGGTATAGATGTCCTGGCCCGCCGCATTCGCGTTCCGGATGATCTTGTCTTCCACGTCGGTGATGTTCATGACCTGCGTCACCCGCAGGCCGCGGTACTCGAGGTAGCGGCGGAGGATGTCGCTCCAGATGAACGTACGGAGATTGCCGATGTGCGGATGGTTGTAAACCGTCGGCCCGCACGAGTACATCCGCACCTCTCCCGGACGAAGGGGGACGAAGAGCTCTTTCTCGCGGGTCAGGGTGTTGAACAGACGCAGCTCGGACATGGCGAAGGGAGTATAGCTGTCGTCGGGTGCGGGGGAGGGAGGGGGGGGAATTGAAAATTGAAAATTGAAAATTGCAAATGAGAAATTGAGAACTGGGAATTGAGAATTGAGAATTGAGAATTGAGAATTGAGAATTGAGAATGGGCATGTGGTCGTTGCCTGTCATCCTGAATCGCCGGAGCCCCGGGGGCGGGCGTGTGGGTGAGAGGGGCGTAGGACGATGAAGGACCCCATCCGCTATCGCGATTGAGAATTGAGAGTTGAGAACTGAGAGTGTGGGGCGCAACTGTGCCTGTCATCCCGAGCCAGGGACGGCGGGGGCGCCGCGACTGAGGGAAAGAACCTTAGCTGCGATTCGGCTTCCACATAGCCGCGTAGCGGCTTCGGATGGTAGCCGGGGGTCTGAGCGGGCCGCGCTCAGACCCCCGGTTAACGTAGTAAGTCAGTGTGCCGCGTAGCGGCACCGGACAACTATCGAGTCTCGCGGCAATGCACGTTTCTTGTCCGGTACCGCTACGCGGCACACTGGCTGGGGCGCTGCAACCGGGGGTGCTCCGCTTCGCTTCGCACCCCCGGCTACCATCCGGCAGCCGCTACGCGGCGCTGAAACCCGCAGAAACAGAGGCAGTTTCTTGGAGGGCGGGTGGCGAGGGATCCCTGGGCAGGTACGCTCTGCACTACGAGGTGTGACGTTCGCTTGTGGGTCGTCGGCAAGGGATCCCTCTCCGTCCTCCGCCCCTCACACCTGCCCACCCACCCCCGGGGCTCCGGCGGCTCGGGATGACAGGCTACTAATCTGTCATCGACCTCAGTCGCGGCGCCCCGCCGTACTCTGGCTCGGGATGACAGGCAACCACACGTTCCATTCTGATTTTCATTTTCAATTTTCAATTTTCAATTTTCAATTCCGCCCCGCCCTCCAGTGCTAATCTCTCAGACGGACACGACACCATGCTCACCCGCACCTCCTTCGCCGAACATTTCTCCCGACGCCCAGTCTTCGGGATGGTTCATCTTCGCCCGCTGCCGGGCAGTCCCGGTTTCGTGTCGCTGGACGAGGTTGTTCGGGCAGCGGTGGCGGATGCACGTGCGATCGTGGCGGGCGGGGCGGATGGGCTGGTGGTGGAGAACTTCGGCGACCGGCCGTTTACGCGTGGTCGCGTTGCCGCGGAAACGGTTGCCGCGATGACGCGCGTCATCAGCGAGATCACGCGCGAGTTGACGGTGCCGTTCGGTATCAATGTGCTGCGGAACGATCCCCTTTCAGCACTGGCGATTGCGGCGGCGACGGGTGCCGACTTCATCAGGGTGAACGTGCATACCGGAGTCATGGTCACCGATCAGGGGATCATCGAAGGAGACGCGTACGCAACGCTTCGTCTTCGCGCCACTCTCTGTCCGGACGTGCTGATCTTCGGCGATCACCTGGTGAAGCATGCAACGCCGCTTGCGGACGTAGATCCGGTCCAGGCCGCGAAGGACCTGCGGCTGCGCGGCCTCGCCGACGCGATCATCGTAAGCGGGCCCGAGACAGGAGTTTCCGCCGATCCGCTGCAGCTGGCGGCTCTCCGTGCAGCGCTCGATGTACCGCTCCTTCTCGGCAGCGGCCTGACGTCAGAGAACGCGACGATGTTCCCTGACGCCGACGGCGCCATCACCGGCACCGCTATGAAGCACGACGCGCACGTCGACGCGCCGGTCGAAGCGGCGCGCGTCGCAGCGATCGTGAGCGCCTTCAAGCTGGGCTGAGACCTTACTCATAGCGAAGCGCCTCAATCGGATTCAGCGCGGCCGCCTTTCGTGCCGGGTAGAAGCCGAAGAAGATGCCGACGGCAGCGGAAAAGCCGAGGGCGATCGCGACGATGAGCGGCGAGATCGCGGTCGACCAGCCGGTGATGTGGCCGAGGAGTTGAGCGCCACCGATTCCGAAGGCGAGGCCGACGAGTCCGCCGAGCAGACTCATGACGATGCTCTCGACGAGGAACTGCGTGAGAACGTCGGAGCCGCGCGCGCCGATGGCGAGACGGATACCGATCTCGCGCGTCCGTTCGGTGACGGAGACGAGCATGATGTTCATGATTCCGATGCCGCCGACCAGTAGCGAGATCGAGGCAATCGCGGCGAGCAGCATCGTCATCACTCGCGTGCTGCTCTCGGCCGCTTCTGCGAGCTCGGTCTGGTTCCGAACGGTGAAGTCGTCGGGATCGCCGTTGTGGAGGCGATGCGATTCGCGCATCAGGATGCGGATCTCTTCCTGCGCGGCGGGGATTTCCGCCGGCGTATGAGTGCTGGCCAGAATCTGCGGAATGCGAGCAAATCCGCTGAGACGAGTTTGTGCCGTGGTGTACGGAACGACGATGACGTCGTCCTGGTCGGTGCCGGTGGCAGTCTGTCCCTTCTTCGCGAGAACGCCGACGACATCGAACGGCACGCCCCGTATCTGGAACCTCTGGCCGAGCGGATCCTCGCCTGCGAAGAGGTTCTCGGCGACGGTGGCTCCGATGACGGCGACCTTCCGCATCGCCCGGACATCATCCTCACCGAAGAAGTCTCCGCTGGTGACTCCCCAGTCGCGGATCGTCTGGTATCCGGTATCGACGCCGTTGACGGTCGTCCGCCAGTTCCTGCCTGACGCGACCACCTGGCCGCGCGTGACGACCACGGGAGAGACGGCAGCCAGGCCGGGATGCTCGTTCGCCAGCTTCTCGGCGTCCTTCACGGTCAGAGTGTTGAATGCGCCGGCTCCCTGGCTGACACCTCCCTGCTGCGAAGAGCCGGGCATGATGACGATCATGTTCGTCCCGAGGTTGTTGATCTGATCACGGATGCTGGAGCGTGCGCCCTGACCGACCGCGACCATGACGATGACCGCACCGACTCCGATGATGATGCCGAGCATCGTCAGCATCGTCCGCATCTTGTTCTTCAGAATGCTCTGCGTGGCGACTTTGATCAGCGTGGAGGTTCTCATGACGCCTCCCGATGGTCGGCGATCTGAACGTCGGTGGAGTACGGCTCATCAAACTCGTCGCCTTCCAACTCGAGAGCAGCGAGATCGTTCGCAGCATTTCGGGTAGCGACCGGATGGTCACGACGGAGACGACCATCACGGACTTCGACGATCCGCTTCGTGTATTGCGCGATGTCCGGCTCGTGAGTGACGAGAAGAACGGTGATGCCCTGCTCGTTCAGTTCCTGAAACAGCGCCATCACTTCGAGCGACGTGCGCGAGTCGAGATTGCCGGTCGGCTCGTCCGCGAGGATGAGCGCCGGCTCTGTGACCAGTGCCCGTGCGATCGCCACACGTTGCTGCTGGCCGCCGGACAGCTCGCTCGGCTGATGGTCGACGCGGTCGCCGAGTCCGACCCGCTCGAGCGCGCGGAGAGCCAGCGCCTTCGTGTCTCCCTGCCGTCCACTGCGGTCGTAGAGCAGCGGAAGTTCGACGTTGTCGAGCGCCGTCGTCCGCGCCAGCAGGTTGAAGCCCTGGAAGACGAATCCGATCTTCTGGTTGCGCAGGTCAGCGAGCTGATTGCGGCTTAATCCGTCGACCCTCACGCCGTCGAGCTGGTACGAGCCTCCGGTCGGCGTGTCGAGACAGCCGAGCAGATTCATCAGGGTCGACTTGCCCGAGCCCGAACTTCCCATGATGGCGATGAGCTCACCGCGGCCAACCTCGAGGCTCACGCCGCGAAGGGCGTGGACCTCGTTGCGCCCGGAGCGATACGTCTTCGCCAGAGATTCGATCCGAATGACGGCTTCCGTCATCAGAAGCCTCCCGGCCGGCGTGGCTGCTGGCGATTGTTGTTGTTGAACGGGGAGCTTGCAGGGGCCTGTTGTGCGGCCTGCGACTGAGCGGTTTCGAAGCCGGTGACGACGCGCGTTCCTTCCTTCAGCTCCTGCGCCGTGATCTCGGTACGCGAACCGTCGTTGATTCCGATGCGAACGCGGACCGGAGTCAACGTTCCATCATCCGCCACGGTCCAGATACGTCCGGCATCAGTGGGCCGCTCGCGGTTGCCGCCACGCTGCCCGCGCTCTGCTCCTGTATTGCCGCGCCTCCGTTCTCCGGCAGGCGCCGTCGCTGTGCCGTTCGCGGACCCACGCTCCCGCGACTCACGGAGCTGCGCGAGCTGGTCCTCCGGCGGAGTGAACCTCAGCGCGGCGCTAGGTACGATCAGCACGTTCTCTGCGGACTTCGCAAGGAAGTCGACATTGGCAGTCATGCCCGGAAGCAGCTTGCCGTCCTTGTTCTCGACGGAGACCACCACGGTGTAGTTGACGACGTTGTCCTGCATCGTCGACTGCAGTCGCACCTGGCGCACCTTCCCTTCGA
Source organism: Thermoanaerobaculia bacterium (assembly GCA_036385045.1). Lineage (GTDB taxonomy): Bacteria > Acidobacteriota > Thermoanaerobaculia > Gp7-AA8 > Gp7-AA8 > QHVT01. The sequence continues at coordinate 8,192 of DASVLC010000157.1, forward strand.
AGGTCTGTCGCTGGATCGCCTGCACCGTGAAACGGACCGGCTGTTGTTCGGCGATGAGGGAGATGTCGCTCTCATCGACCGATGCGAGGATCTGCATCTGGGAGAGATCGTTGGCGATCAGGAAGAGCTGCGGCGCCGAAAGACTCGCGGCGACCGTCTGACCCTGATCGACGTTGCGCTCGACGACGACGCCGTCGATTGGCGCAACGATCTCGGTGAACGCGAGGTTCTGGCGTGCCCGCTCGAGAGAAACCCCGGCAGACTTCAGAGCGGCCCGAGTGACGGTGAGTCTCGATTGCGAAGCCTCGAAGACACTATCTGACACGAGGCCGGCGGTCCGAAGGCTGCGGTTGCGCTCGTACTCCTGCTGTGCCATCGCAGAGTCCGCGCGGCGGCTCTCCACCGTTGCCTGAGCGTCGGCCACCGCCTGCTCGGCGAGGGTCGGGTCGATGCGCGCGAGCAGCTGGCCCTTCGTCACCCGGTCGTTGAAATCGACGAAAATTTCGGCAACCTGTCCCGAGACCTGCGTGCCGACGCTGACGGTCGTGACGGCATTGAGAGTGCCGGTCGAAGAGACCGACAGTTCGAGATTGCCTCGCTCGACCGTAGCGGTGCGGTACTTCGGCGCCTCGCCGGCGTCTGCCTTCTGGTAGATCCAGGTTCCGGCTGCAGCCATGAAGATGGCGAACATCACGATGTAGAGTCGTTTTCGTTTCACGATGCTGCCTCCCTTGGAATGCGAACCACGGACGCCATGTCGTTTCGCGTCCGCTCGAGCTTGAAGTGCGGATTGACCTGAAGGATCGCGTCCACCGTCGTTCCGGTGGTGCGTGCGATCGTCGCCAGCGGCGTGGCCGGAGCTACCGTCATTTCGACATACGCCAGCGGCTGGCGCGGCTCGACCGTGTCGAAGCCGTACTTCGCACGCTCTTTGCCGATGCGGGCGGCCGCGATCATGAGAGGCACGTAGTCGCGCGTCTCACGCGGGAGCCGGTCCCAGATGAGGTAGTAGTCGCTGTCGCTCCCACGTTCCGAGCCGGTCGTCTCACGCATGATCCGTCCGACGCGGTTCTCTCCCGTGTTGTAGGACGCCGCGGCGAGATACCAGGAGCCGAAGCGGTCATGAAGATCCGAGAGATAGGCGAGAGCTGCGTCAGTCGCTCTTGCCGGATCGTTGCGCTCGTCGATCGCACGGTTGATGGTCAGGCCGTAGCGCTGCCCCGTCTCAGGGATGAACTGCCAGATTCCCGAGGCATGCGCATGCGAGTAGGCCTTCGGGTTGAAGCCCGACTCGATCATCGCCAGGTAGACGAGATCCTGCGGCATGTTCCGCTCGGCGAGCTTCGTGGCGATCATCTCCTGATGCTGCCCCTTGCGGGCGAGCCAGATGGCGAAGTCACTTCGCTTGTCGGTCGTGAACCTCTCGATCCAGTAGTCGACGCGATCGTGGTCGATGTTCGCGAGGTCCCACTCCTGCTCCCCGGATGCGGCTGTACTGCCTGCCTCGAGCGCGCCGGCGAGGTACTCGAGCGGAGCGGAGGCACGCAGTGCATCCGCGGCCGTCGTCAGGTTGGAGTCCTCACGAAAGATGCCGGTGAGCAGGGCCGCTCCTACGAGGGCGGCCGCGGCGGCCGACTCGGCGCGATTCTTTCTGATACGCAGCAGTAATCTTCTCGTCTGTTTCATCGGTTTCTCCTTTCGTATCGTCTGGATAAACGAAGGGCGGGCTTGCGCCCGCCCTCGTCACTTCGCTGGTGGACGAACTCAGTTCATCTGGCCGCGGTTCATTCCGCGATGCTTGCCACGCTCGCCGCGCTCGGCCTTCATCGCCTCGAACTGCGCGCGCTGATCGGGCGTGAGGAGGTTGAGCATCTGCGCGTGCTGCGCGGTGCGGAGCTGCTTCATCTGGGCACGCTGGGCGTCGACCTGCGGCTGGAGCGCATTGACCCGCGCCGTGTCGCCGCTCTTACGGGCTTCGCGGTACTGCCGCTGCGTTTCACGAGTGGACTCGAAGAACGCCTTGTTCTGCTCGTGGAATCGATTGCGGCTGTCGGTCATCTGCTGCTTCTGCGCCTCGGAGAGGTTCAGCTTCTCGGCGAAGCGGGCGAAGCCCTTACCGTGCATACCGGCTTTGCCGTGCATACCGGCCTTCCCATGCATGCCGGCCTTGCCGTGCATGCCGCGCTTACCTTTCTGGCCGGGCTCGCCAGACTGCGGAGCCGCAAACGCAAGCGACGCGGTCATTGCGAGGGCCATTGCTGCGATGATCGTCTTTCTCTTCATTTTTCAGTCTCCTTGTGACTTGTTGAGCATGTAGACAGTCGAGCCCTCTCGGAACTTCCTCCGAATAAATGAGTTGCACCGGGGAGTCACGAATCGCACCGTCCTCCCTCCTGAGTGGTCGAAAGGACGCTTCCCATACCGGCCTCAGGAATGCATGATCGGGCGGCATGTGGCGTCTTTCTCGAGCGGAGCTGATGGGAATCGTGATGTTCTGGACGGCGGTCGGGACCGTCTCGGCGTTGAATCGCCTGGTTGATCCGCGGCCGTTCGGTATGCGGATGAGCTCGCCCGCCGCTCCGATGGTCCTGGCCTACGCGGAAGCGTTTCTCTGGATGGTGCTGACGCCGGGAATCTTCTGGATCAGCAGCCGTGCAACGAGTGAGCGTTTCCACCTCTTCGTGCGAATCGTCGGGATCGTCATCGTCGGACTCGTCGTTGCGATCATGGTTACCTCGGTGATCGATTTCATTCGGATGGATCTGCTGCGCGTCCCGCGGCGTCGATCGCCGTCGATGGCGCCTCTGATTTCTCTGCGGCTATCGTTTCTCAACCAGCTGATGCTTTACCTCGCGGTGCTCGCGGCAGGTTTTGCTCGAGAGTACTGGCAACGCGATCGCGTACGGCAGCGGGAGGCGGAGCGGCTCGCGACGCACACGGCGCAGCTTCAGGCGCAGCTGGCTCAGGCGCGGCTGGAGACACTGCGGATGCAGATCAACCCGCACTTCCTTTTCAACACGCTGCATGCGATCTCGGCGCTCGTCGACAGAGATGCAGCAGGAGTGAGGCGGATGGTCGCGCGACTGAGCGAGCTGCTGCGGTACACGCTCGACTCTCCCGCCAGTGAGGAGGTGCCGCTCGAGCGCGAGGTCGACTTCATGCGGCGCTATCTCGAGATCATGGAAATTCGATTTCAGGGACGGCTCGAGGTTTCGCTCGAGATCGAACCGGGACTGGAGCAGGCGCTGGTGCCGAGTCTGATTCTCCAGCCAATCGTGGAGAACGCGATGAAGCATGGAGCCTCCCGCGTCCGCGGAACGGCGCGTGTAGTGCTCGCCGCACGGCGTGATGGGGAGCGGCTGGTGCTCTCGGTGCGTGACAGCGGGCCGGGACCCGCGCAGGCTGATTCCGAGAGTGGGATCGGACTGACGAATACGCGTGCCCGGCTCCGTGAGATGTACGGAGAATCCGCCGAACTGACTCTGCGCAGCGACGAGGGGGAAGGAACACTCGCCGAAATCCGGCTCCCGTTCCAGGTGAGGAGTACGGATGACTGAAGCGCGACAGATCCGTGCGCTCGTCGTCGACGATGAACCGCTGGCGAGGCAACGGATCGAGGATCTTCTGGCGAAAGAAAATGACATCGAGCTCGTGGGTTCGGCGGCAGACGGCTACGAAGCGGTCGACATGATTGGCGGTATCGAACCGGAGCTCGTCTTCCTCGACATTCAGATGCCGGGAATGACCGGGCTCGAGGTGATCGCCGAGGTCGGACCGGAGCGGATGCCGCCTACGATCTTCGTCACAGCCTACGATCAGTACGCGCTCAAGGCCTTCGAGATCGCGGCGCTCGACTATCTGGTCAAGCCGTTCGATGACGAGCGATTCGCCGTGGCGTTGCAGAGGGCACGCGCGACGATCGCCCGTCGGGATGCCGGTGAGCGAGCAGAGCGCCTGCTACGCCTGCTGCAGACGACCGACGTGAAGGGGAAAGACTCACCCTACCTTGCGAAGATCCCGGTGGAGAGCCGCGGACAGGTGAAGGTGGTACCGGTGGAGACGATCGACTACATCATGGCGGATGGACCGTACGCGGAACTGCACATCGGGCCGGCCAGTTATGCGATCCGTGAGCGGATGCATACACTCGAAGAGAAACTCGATCCCGCGAAGTTCTTTCGGATCCATCGCTCGGCGATCATTGCAGTCGACCGCATCGACGCCTTCCTCAAACGACCAGGTGGCGACTACGCCGTGCGGCTCAAGGATGCGACGGAGCTGAGCGTCAGTCGGGCGAAGCGCGAGGAGCTGGAACGGATCATGGGGATGGCCCGGGAGTGAGAGCAGGCTCGCTTGCCCCAGAGCACGAAAGGCGAAGTAGCCGCACTCGCTATGCCTGCGGTTTACGGAGTACGCAGCCAGGCCCCTCGCATGCCCGTCCACCCGCCCGCTTGGGGTGACATCTGGCAGAGTGTTGAAGGTGGGGAAATGAGGGGGAATGGGGAACGAGCCTTTCACGCGCCCCTGACCGTCGCGCGAAGCGCTTTGGAGTGCGGCGGCCTTAGCCGCCGCTTTCCAGCGGGCGCGTTTGGCTGAGCATAAAATCGAGTGCAGGGAGCAGCGCGCCTTCCGTTTCGACCAGATGCTTTTCGTGGCGCGAGGATCATCCAGATGAGTAGTACAGAGATGCTTCTCAGGCCGGCGAAGGCTCGACTGCCTCCTCCGGCTGTTCGAGGTTCGTCTCGCCTGCCTCGACGAGAGCCGTGCGGAAGAAGACCGGGGCGACGAGCTCGTTGACCACAATCGTTCCGAGCAGCACGGTGCCGACGACCTGACCCCACGGCCGGAAATCAGCGAGCACGAGGGAGGCGAGTGCGATGGCAATGCCTGCCTGGGGAAAGAGTCCGTAAGGGAGCTTCCGTCGAATCAGCGGATCGAGGTCGAGAAGACGTGAGGCGGTCCGGACCCCCAGAATGATGCCGCCCGCGCGAAGCATTGCACCGGCGATCGCGAATGGGGCGACGTGGATGAAGGCGCGCAGGTGCACCTCCGCCCCGATGACGGCGAAGAAGATGGCAAAGGTCGGCATCGTGACCGACTGCGCTGCCTGCGACAGTTTTTCTCCACCGACCGGCGAGATGTTCTCGAGGAACAGCCCCGCGGCGAGACCGATCAGAAGAGGGTTGAGATGCAGTGCTGCACCGACCTCCGCAGAGATGAACAGAACGGCGAACGTGAAGATCCCGCTGCGCGTCCCGACCCGCGCGACGTAGGCCGCGAGCACGCCACCGACGATGACCCCTCCGAGTATCGATCCGAAGATGTGGACCGCCAGAACTTCGAAGCCGTCACCGGCGCCTGCCGAAGGAAACACCAGTCTCGCCACGGCGCTCGAGAGCGCGTAGGTGACGACAATGACGAGGTCGGCGAGGACGACGACCGACATCGACATTTCGCTGAGAGGTCCTTTCGCTTTCGTCTCCGAGAGAATTCCGATAACGACCGCAGGGGAGTACGAGACGAGTACGTTCGACGCGATCAGCGCAACCATCATTCGCTGGATGGTCGTGAAACTGGCAGTGACCGGGAGAATGTAAGTGACGCCGTAGAAGAAGATGAACAGGAGGACTCCCGCACCGACGAGCGTCAGTCCGGAAATTGTCAGAATGGCCTTCATCTGTGGCCGCAGGCGCCGGAAGTTGAGCTCGCAGCCGGCCAGGAACGCGATGAGCCCCACCGCCGTCCCCTTTACGATCGTCAGGTCGTCGATCATGTTCGCGGAAATGACGTTCAGCACCTCGGGTCCAAATACGAGTCCGCAGAGAATGTACGCGGTCAGACGCGGAAGGCCGAGTCCGTCGAAGATCTTCGCCGACTGCACGGCGACGATCAGCAGAAAGCCGAATGCCAGAGCGGCCCCCGATCCGGTGACGGTCGCCCCCTTCGGCACGAAGGACCGCGTTGCGTACGTCAGAGCGCCGACCATCAGAATCGTCAGGATCGCCCGCGTCGTCATGCAGGGTCTCCGTTCATCGCCTGGGCACCGATAGCCAGCCGTTCACGCCTCTGGAACCATTGCACCCCGATCTCTGTGGCGATGCTTCCGACGATCACGGCATTGATGGCCCACCGAACCGCCCCCTCGGTCACGGCTTCGAGAGCCGTTGCGCTGAACAACACGACGATCGCGATCGAACTCTCGGGCATGAGCGACGCGGCCAGGTTCCTCCACGGCGGAAAGTCTTCCCGCCGCCAGACCGCGATACGGGCCGCGAGAATCTTGCCGTAGGCGCGCGAGATCGCAAATACCCCTCCGAGAACCCATCCCTGCCATTCGTCAGGACGCCACGATACGCCGATGATGAAGAGGAAGAGAAAGTAGAGTGGTCTTTCGACTTCACGCAGCGTACTGACGATCCGTTCGCCGCGCCGTACAGGAAAATTGATCAGAACCACACCAGCAAGAGCGCAGACGACCGCCACAGACAACGCGAGATATCCAGCCATTCCGGAGGCGAGCGCGACTCCGCCCATCAGGATCGCCAGCTCTTCGGTGCGGTCCTCTACTTTTCTCACGAGGAGGTAGAGCACCACTCCAAGGAGAGCGCCGAGGCCGAGCGTCATCATGAACCAGCCGCTCCGCGGAAGGTGCCAGAGCGTGACAGTCCGGTCCGGGCGGAAGACGATGGCGACGAAACCGATGATACCGAGGGCCGCCAGCTGATCGACTCTCGTGACCTCGAGTACGAGCTGCGTCGCTCCACGAAACTTCTTCAGCAGCAGGTCGAGGTTCGCCGGCGCGCTGACGGCGGCACAGGCCATCAGGATCAGCGCGTCCCGGATGAGTCCCTCACCCGGAATGACCCCCAGCATGGCGAGGGTCAGCGTGCATGCGATCGCAGCACTGAGGATCGGCAGCACGGAGGCGAGCGCCATGACCGGCGCCAGCGACGGGGGAAGTCGATCGAATCGCCGGATGTCGAGATTCATCCCGACTGCCAGACCGACCCAGCCGAGACCGAATTCAAAAAGAGGTCGGAGGTCACGGAGCAGCTGGTCGGTCATGACCCCCAGCTCCCGGAACAGGAGCCCCAGCAGGAGAAACGGGAATCCGGACGTAGCGAGAACGGTCAGGCCGAAACGGCGTTCCCACCGCATGACGCGCGGATGCGCGCCGAGGACAGCAAAGCCCACGGCAACCGCAAGCGCGAGGACCACACGTGCTACCTGCTCTGCCGGCATCAGCGGCGAAGCTTATCGCGTCAGCCCGTGCGTGACACGTCCATCGCGTCGCGCCGGTCCGAGACCGGCGCGACGGCCCTCACCGAGAGGGATGACGTCAAACGACTTTTCTGCCGGAGAGCAGACGGAAGATCAGCACAATGACCGCGATGACCAGCAGCAGGTGGATCAGTCCACCGCCAATCTGCATGGAGAATCCGGCGAGCCAGAGAATGACCAGAACGACGATGACGAGCCAAAGTAAGTTTCCCATGGCTGGACGACGGTGCAAGACGATTGCCGAGCTCGCAGCCAGGAACGAGGAACGCACCGAATATGGAAGGCCGGTTCCTCAATTGACGGAAGCGGTCAACGGTCGCAGCTTCTGAGGACCGGCTCCGCATGGACGGTGACCACCGTCCGCGGGAACCGCTCCCGGATCGCTGCCTTTACGACCTCGGTTGCGTCGTGCGCGCGCTCGAATGACACCGAGCGGTCGATGCAGAGCTCGAACTCGATGAATCGCACGCCGGCCGCGCGGCGGGTGCGGAGCTCGCGATGGCTCACGACCGCGTCGTCCGCCTTTTCGATCGCCTCGACGATCGCCGCGATCTCATCATCGGGCAGCGCCGTGTCCATCAGGTCGTTCCCCGCATTCCAGATCAGATAGAGGGAGTTCCATGCAATCCAGCAGGCGACCGTCACTCCGAAGACTGAATCGAAAAGCGGATTGCCGGTGTAGCGAACGAGAACCAGGGCAACGATCGTTGCCAGGTTGGCAACGATGTCCGACGTGTAATGCAGTGCGTCGGCGGCGAGTGCGGTGCTCTCGCTCCGGACCGCGTTCCGCTTGAGATAGGTCGTGATGGCAATCGTGGCGACGATCGACACCAGCATCATGCCGACCGCTACGCTGCCTGCTTCGATCGGCGCCGGGTTGCGGATGCGCTCTGCGGCCCGAAACCCGAGCGCCGTGGCCCCACCCAGCAGGATCACCCCCTGAAGCAGCGCTGCGAGATGTTCCGCCTTACCGTGACCAAAGGGATGTCCCTCATCCGGAGGTTTGGCAGCAATGATGAGAAACAGGTAATTCGCGAATGAGGCGAGCGCGTCACCGGCGGAGTCGAGCGCCGACGAGAGGACGGCAATCGAGCCTGTCAGCAGGCCGACGGCTCCCTTCGCAGCGGCGAGCAGCAGCGCTGCACCGCAGACGTTCAACGCCACACGGGAGGCGCGCTTTTCCGTGCTCGACGCGCTGGCCATGGCAGCAGTCTGAACTGTAATCGATGAAGAGTGAAGGGGATGCAAACGATGAGCGTCACGGATCACATTTCGCTGTGACATTGCGCATACCTCCGCCGTGATGCCTCCATGAACATCGGGACATGGCTACGATCATCGAACCGTTCCGCATCAAGGCCGTCGAGCCGCTTCGCTTCACCACACGTGAGGAGCGCGAGGCAGCGCTCGGCAAGGCCGGCCACAACGTCTTCATGCTGCGCGCGCAGGACGTGATCATCGACCTGCTCACCGATTCGGGGACGGGCGCGATGTCGGCTGCGCAGTGGGGCGCGATCATGCAGGGAGACGAGTCCTACGCCGGATCGAGGTCGTTCGAGCGATTCGAGAATGTCGTTCGTGACCTGACCGGATTCAAGCACATCATCCCGACGCATCAGGGGCGCGCTGCCGAACGAATCCTCTTCCACTCGGCATTACAGCCGGGCGATGTCGTGGTGAACAACATCCACTTCGATACGACGCGCGCGAACGTCGAGTACGAGGGAGCCGAGGCTCGTGATCTCGTGATTGCCGAGGGGCGGATGCCTTCGTTCATGCATCCGTTCAAGGGAAACATGAACCTGGCCGCGCTCGAGAAATCGCTGAAGGAAGATGGCGAGCGCATCGTCATGGTGATGATGACCGTGACGAACAACTCCGGCGGCGGTCAGCCTGTGTCGCTCGAGAACCTGCGCGCGGTGCGCGATCTCGCGCATCTGTACGGCAAACCGTTCTTCCTCGATGCCTGCCGCTTCGCCGAGAACGCCTGGTTCATCAAGCAGCAAGAGGAAGGGCAGCAGGACCGCTCGCCGAAGGAGATTGCGCAGGAGATGTTCAGCCTCGCAGATGGCGCGCTCATGTCGGCGAAGAAAGACGGGCTGGCGAACATCGGTGGATTCCTCGCGCTGAACGACGACGCGCTCGCACAGAAGTGCCGCAACCTGCTGATCCTCACCGAAGGCTTCCCGACCTACGGAGGTCTCGCCGGCTACGATCTCGAGGCGATCGCCCAGGGCCTCGAGGAAGTCGTCGATCCCGATTACCTGCGCTATCGCATCCGGACGATCGAATATCTCGGCGAGAGGCTGCAACTGCTCGGCATTCCGATCGTCGTTCCGACCGGAGGTCACGCGGTCTACATCGATGCGGCCGCCACGCTGCCGCACATCAAGCCGCTCGAGTTTCCAGGAGTCGCTCTCGTCAATGCGCTCTACATCGAAGGTGGCGTGCGATCGTGCGAGATCGGCAGTCTGATGTTCGGCAAGGACGACCAGGCCGCCGGGATGGAGCTCGTCCGGCTGGCGATGCCCCGCCGTCTCTACACGCAGTCGCATATCGACTACGTCGCCGAGACGGCCGAGAAGGTGAAGGAGACGGCCGAATCGCTCCGCGGATATCGCATCACCAGTGCTCCCGCGGTCCTGCGTCACTTCACCGCTCAGTTCGAGCCGATTGCGGTGGGGAGAGCGAGCGTTCGGGTGTGAAGGCGGGAGGGTAGGAGGACGGAGAGGCTTGTCTTTCTGTAGGGATACGCTTTGCCAGTCCGCTAGCACGGCGACTGAGCCTAACGAGTCTGTCATCCCGAGCCGCCGGAGCCCCGGGGGCGGGTGTGAGGGCGGGAGGGGCGGAGGACGGAGAGGGATCCCTTGCCGACGACCCATCACTGCGCATCGCCGGTGACAGGGGATCCCCGTACTTTTGGGTCGTCGACTCAGGGAGCCCTCGCCACCCACCCGCCTCCCGCTTCCAAGAAACTCCCAGTGTTTATGCGGGTTTCCCGAGCCCGCGCCCGTGCCCGAGTCGCAATCCCGAAAACCCGGGCGCGGGCGCGGGCGCGGGCTCGGGCCCGGGTTTCTCACCCTCAGTCGCGGCGTCGCGCCGTCCCTGGCTCGGGATGACAGTCTTGTTTCGCGCACAGTCCCAAACGTTCCACCGATCACAACCCGCCCTGTCATAAACTCGACCGCCGTGTACGACACTTTTCTCTCAAGTGATGCCCGCAACTTCCGCCCATCTGCGATCCGCGCGTTTGCGAAGCTGATCAATGATCCGAACATCATCTCTTTCGCCGGCGGGGTCCCGAACCCTGAGACATTTCCGGCCGAGGCGATGGCAGAGATTGCGGCGCGCGTGATCCGGGAGCGGCCGAATGTGTCGCTGCAGTACGGGCCGACGCGAGGGCTGCCGCGGCTGACGGAGTCGATCGCCGAGATCTGTCGCGGGCGAGGCATGAAGTGCGGCGGAGAGGATGTGCTGGTCACGACCGGCTCGCAGCAGGCGCTCGATCTGATCGCACATACGCTTCTCGATCCGGGAGATGTCGTCGCCGTGGAACTGCCGACGTACATCGGCGGCTCTGCATCGTTCTTCGCGCGGAGCGCCGAGCTCGAAGGGGTAGCGCAGGACGACGAAGGAATCGTTCCGTCGTCGCTGGCCGAGCTCGCAGGACGACGCCGGATCAAGCTGCTCTACACGATCCCGAATTTTCAGAATCCGTCCGGGCGGCTGATGACTCAGGAAAGGCGGGCCGCTGTGCTCGCGATCGCTGAGGCTCACGACTTTCTGATCATCGAAGACGATCCCTACGGGGAGCTCGTCTACGTCGACGACGCCGACACGACGTCGATGAAGTCGAGCGATGACGACGGCCGTGTGATCTACCTCGGTTCTTTTTCCAAAGTGCTTGCTCCCGGACTGCGCTGCGGCTGGATGGTCGCGCCTCGGCCGCTGCTCGAGCAGTTCGAACTGGCGAAACAGGCGGCGGATCTCTGTTCGGGAATGCTCGACCAGTCGATCGTCGACGAGCTCATTGCGAGCGGCGGACTCGCCCCACAGATCACACGTGTGCGCGATTTCTATCGAGCTAAGCGCGGGGTGATGATCGAGTCCCTCGAGCAATGGTTCGCCGGCCGCGCCGAATGGACGCCCGCCGAAGGGGGATTGTTCACCTTCGTCACGCTGGCGAGCGATGTCGATACGGCGAGTCACGTCGCGACGGCAGTCGCGGCCGGAGTCGCCTTCATTCCGGGTGGCCCGTTCTTCGTCGACGGCAGCGGCCGGAACACGATGCGGCTGACATTCGCCAAAGAGAGCGACGGACGGATTCGTGAGGGAGTGGCGCGACTCGGGAAGGTGCTCTTCTAGATTGAGAGTCAAAGGCCGGGCGCGGGCGCGGGCGCGGGCTCGGGCCCGGGGGAGACGCGGGATCCCTGCCGTTCCTGCGATACCGGTCTGCTGCGGCTTGTCTTCGACACGATCACCGAGATCTTTCGGGTTCCGAGTGAACAAGGACTACGCGCAAATACGCAAACGGTCCTGAGGACCATCTTCGTGCGTGTGCGGGGATGGCCAATCCCGAACTCGATCGGTGCCGCCACCGGGCCCGAGCCCGAGCCCGCGCCCGAGCCCGGTCTTTGACTTTCAAATGTCATCCATCCCGCCCGAACCCTGGCCCGAGGCCGTCCTTCGTTACACTCGGCCCCCGGCCCTCCTCCATCGGACTTCGTTTATCCTGTCGGGAACATATCCTGGAGGTCTTCCCCAACGTGGACAGTCATCGTGGCGGCTGGATTGAGATCATCGCCGGAGGAATGTTTTCCGGCAAGTCAGAGGAACTGATCCGGCGGCTCCGCCGCTCGGTGATCGCGAGGCAGCGGGTGCAGGTTTTCAAGCCGATTGTCGATGACCGCTTTGCGACCGACGAGGTCGTTTCACGCGACGACCGTCGGCTGAAGGCGGTCGCAGTCGCGACGAGCGGCGAGTTGCTCGCGAGAGTCGAGATCGGCGTGCAGGTCGTCGGAATCGATGAAGTGCAGTTTTTCGATGACGGCGTCGTCGACGTCTGTATGCAGCTCGCCGATGCCGGCATCCGGGTGATCGCTGCCGGTCTCGATCAGGATTACATGCGACGTCCCTTCGGACCGATGCCCGCGTTGCTTTCCGTCGCCGAGGAAGTATCGAAGATGCACGCTGTGTGTGTGCGTTGCCGCGGGGCCGCGCATTACTCGCAGAGGGTCGCGGGAGGAGACGCACAGGTAGAGGTTGGTGACGCGTCGTACGAGGCTCGATGCCGTGGCTGCTTCGAGGCGTACCACGCGGCCCCTGAAGAGCTGCCGGCCGTGCAGTTGACCATTCCGCAGCCGGTCGCCGGGAACGCGTGAGCGGATCGCGTTACCGTTCGCCACTCACGCCAGGTCGTGCCGCAATTGCACGCGCTGCGCGTCACGTGGTCGTTGCCGTGGCGGTTCTCGCCGTGCTCCTCCCTCTCGGTAGTTGCCGCAAGGTAGAGAGCGCGCAACAGGATCCGTTTGCGAAAGAGGCGGAAGACGCGTTCGTCGCCTATCTGCAGATCGACACGGCGAATCCTCCCGGCAATGAGACCCGTGGCGCGGAATTTCTGCGCGATCTGTTTGCGAAGGATGGAATCGAGACGCGCCTCCTCGGTCTCGATCCGGCGCGGCAGGGTCTCTATGCGCGGCTCGAATCCGGAACGAACGAGAAGGCGCTGCTGCTCCTCAGTCACATCGATGTCGTACCGGTGGAGGCGGAACGCTGGACGCACCCGCCGTTCGGAGGAGTCAGGGCGGGTGGCTATATCTGGGGACGGGGTGCGCTCGACGCTAAGTCGCTGACGATCGCGCAGGCGATGGCCCTTCTCGATCTCAAGCGGAGGAACGCCCCGCTCGAACGGGACGTCATCTTTCTCGCGGTTCCGGACGAGGAGCGGGGAGGGCTGAACGGTGCGAAGCAGATTCTCGAGTCGTATCCCGAGCTCTTCGCAGACGTCGGATTCGTCCTCAATGAAGGGGGATCGAACGAGACGGCAGTGGATCAGGTGATCTTCTGGGGGATCGAGGTCCAGCAGAAGATCCCGCTATGGCTGCGGATCGTCAGCGAAGGGACGGGAGGCCATGGGGCGTCGCCGGCAGGCGATGGTGGCGCGAGCGCGAAGCTGGTTCGTGCGCTCTCCGCGGTAGATGCGCTCGAGACGCCCTACCGCCTGACCGAGAGCGTGGCTCAGATCGTCGGGGTCACCGCTGCTCTGCGACCGCATGGACGAGGCGCGATGCTGCGACTGGTCCGGGAGCCTCTCGACGTGCCGGCGATCGAACGCGAGCTCTCACCGTTCTATCTCAATCTCCTTCGTGACACCGTCACGATTACCACCCTGAGTGCGGGACGAAGCGTGAACGTGATCCCTTCACGCGCGACTGCCGACATCGACATCCGCCTACTCCCCGGAACCAGGCCTGACGAGATGCTCGCACGGATCCGGGAGGCAGTCGGCGAGGACGGAAGCGTCGAAGTGATCCTCAGCGGAGAGCAGACGCCCGACAGTCCGATTGAAGGGGAGCTGTTCGAAACCGTGGCCAGGGCAATGCGCGAGTCATCGCCGGGCTCGATCGTCGGCCCGATGCTCACTCCCGGGACGACCGACAGTCGCTTCTTCCGCGCGCGGGGCATCGTCGCCTACGGAATCGCGCCTTTCAAGGTCAACTACTACGACGCCGGGACCGTGCACGGAGATGACGAACGAATCCGGGCGCGCTTTTTCGAGGAAGGCGTACGCCTCACGCGGCGTATCGTGAGCGACTTCTGCGAGGCGAAAAAAGACTGATGACCCGCGCGGGCAGCGACGCGATCGGGTGAGGCAGCAGCAGGTTGACGAGCGACGGCACCATCTCCCCGGTTACGACCATCGACTCGCTTCGCGCGTCGGTCCGGCGTCACCGGTTCGCCTTCGCGTTTCTCGCTGCCGTGACTTCAATCCTGTTCCTGCAGCCGCTGCTGAAGCAGGAGGTCTTCACGCTTCGCGATCACGTCGACTATTTCCAGCCTCTCCGCTGGTTTACGGCTGAGGAGTTGAAGGCCGGACGACTTCCGCTCTGGAATCCGTACAGTGCATCGGGAGAGCCATGGCTCGCGAATCCTCAGACCGGTGTTTTCTACCCACCGACGTGGGTTTTTCTGCTGCTCCCTTTCGCGACCGCCTACATGTTTCACCTGCTGGGGCATCTCGTCATTCTCGGATGGGGCGCGTATTTGCTTTTCACGCGAACCGGATCGCGAGGCGCCGCACTCGTGGGTGCGGTCGCCGTGACGTTCAGCGGTCCGACGCTCTCTCTGCTGGACGTCTCGAACAACCTGACTACTCTCGCATGGTTGCCGCTTGCGTTATGGTGTGCGGCCGCCGGGGCGTGGCGTCGTGGAGGGATCGTCCTTGCACTCGCCTTTCTCGGGGGCGAGCCTTTCCTGGCAGCCGTTACGGCAATTCTTTATGCGGTGACACTGCTCGGCTCACGTAGCGCGAGCGAACCCGAGCCCTCGCGGCTTTCACGTCGTGCGATGCTCCTGCTGCTGAGTGCCGTCGTGGCAGCGGGACTCTCTGCGGTACAGCTACTGCCGTTCGTCGAGACGCTGCAGGGGAGCGATCGCGCCTCGGGGCTCGGGAGGGCTCAGATTCTGCGCGAATCGATGCCTCCAGGCGACTGGCTCCGCATTGTCGTACCTCCAACTCTGAGTGAGACCGGAATCGACGAATCGCTCGGACAGGAGTACATCCCGATCGTCTACATGGGCGCGGTCGTCGTTCTCCTGGCGCTCATCGGTCTGACACGCGTGCCTCGCCGGCGTGACCTTGCCGGATGGCTTGCGCTGCTCGCCGTCTGCGTGATCGTCTCGATGGGTCCGTCGCTGCTCGCCGCTGTGCCGGCAAGCCCTCTTCGATATCCGGCTCGCATGGTTGCTCTCGCCGTCTTCCCGGTAGCCGCGCTGGCGGCGGCCGGGTGGGATCGGCTCCGACGGGACAAGCGATGGCTCGATCTTCTCGTAGTGCTGATCCTGCTCGCGGATCTGGTTCCTCGTGCCCGGCCACTGCTTGCCAGCGCTCCCTTCGACGCGAATCCCGTGCGGTACGACTTGTCGATCGGCAAGGAGTCGAAGCTTCTTCGACTGGGCAATATCGATCCGGCTCGCCGTGCCCCCTGGATTGCTGGATACCTGAACCTGTATGACCGGAGATTCGACGCGGGTACGGCAGCTCCGGTCGCGTCGAAGGACTACGTCGACCTGCACACGATGCTCGTGGAGGCGCCTACTCCGGAGCTGGTGTCTTCGGTGGGGATCGGGTTCGTGATCACGGATCGCGATCTCACGGATTCACTCACTCCGATCGCGCGGAGCAGAGGCGTCCTGGTCTACGCGGTGCGTCAGGCAACTCCGATGGTGACCTATCAGTCGGCGACGTGGAGAGTCGGAAGTCCGATCGAGTGGCAGGCCGGCACGTCGCGAATCACCGCCGCCCTCGATGCGCCGGAGCGCGGAGTCGTGACCGTGAGACAGCAGGCAGCGCGCGGCTGGCGCGTAGAAGTGAACGGCAGGCCGGCTGATCTGATGCTGGTCGACAATCATTTTCTTGGCGTGGAAGTGGAAAAGGGACGACATGAGGTCGTCTGGACCTATATGCCGTGGTCGCTCATTGTCGGAGCTGCGATTTCGATCATCGCACTTCTCGCGCTGCAGTTTTCTGCATTTGTCAAGGGTTCGCGGCGAGAGTTGGCAGAAGAAAATTTTTCTTCGTGACGCAAGAATTCTGAGTAGTAGAATCCCGCTCTCGCCCAACATCACCGCTCGAGGTCAAACAAACGAAATGGTCAGCATCGACGATCGCCTGAACGCCATCATCCGAGAATTGATCGGCAACGGAATCACACTCTCTCAGGCGGTCGAAGCATTCGAAGGCAAGTACATCGCCGCTGCGATGGACGTGAGCAAAGGCAACGTCACGCAGGCGTCGCGAAAGCTCGGAGTCCACCGAAACACACTGCACAACAAGCTGCGGACGCAGACGATGCTCAATGGCTTCGCCGAATCCGTACGTCCTGTGCGTCGTCGGATCTCGCATAAGCGCCTCTCGGCGCCTGCTGCGAGGTCGGCCAAGTCGACGCGCAGCACGCGTTGAGAAAGGAGCGGCGGCGATTGACCCGCTCACTCTCCCTTCCACAGCGCCCACCGCTTCATCACGCGATCATCGAACTGCTCCGCGAGCGTGGAAACCGGCTGCTCGGTACCGCTGAAATCTTCGAGCGGCTCGAGGAGATTGACGCGACTCGCGACGAGGTCGAGAGCGCGATCGAGGCGCTCGAGCAGGACGGCGTGATCGTTCCCGTACGCGGCAAACGCTACTCGCTCCTCGAGTTCACTCCGTATCACGCCGGAGCTCTTCGCGTCTTCAACGACGGTCACGGCACGATCCCGGGAGGCGAGGACGAGCTGGAGATCTATCTCGACCGGCGCGGTCTCAAAGGTGCGATGAACGGCGATCTCGTGGTCGTCCGGGTCGATAAACGGAATGGGAAGCGCCGGCGCGTCCGCGACCGCGAGTATCTCGACGGCGAGGTCATCCGAATTCTGCGCCGCGCACACCGCACGGTCGTCGGCCGCTTTCACGCCGGGCCGGACCCTTATGTGGTCCCATTCGACGATCGGATCGATAACGACATCGTGATCGAGAAGAACTCGACGCGAGACGCCCGTGACGGCGAGATGGTGAACGTCGAGATCGATCGCTATCCGGACCGCAGTACGCACTTCGCGACAGGGCGCGTGGTCGAGACGCTCGGATTCATTGGCGATCCCGGAGTCGACATCGAGGTCGTGATCAGGAAGCATCACATTGCCCACAACTTCCCGCAGCAAGTGCTGGACGAGGCCGACAGCATTCCGCAGGAAGTCCCTGACGAGGTCATCGCCGCGAGGACTGACCTGCGTGAGAGAACGATCGTCACGATCGACGGCGAGACCGCGAAGGACTTCGATGACGCCATCGATGTGCAGCTTCTTCCGAACGGCAACTACCGGCTCGGCGTTCACATCGCCGACGTCGCTCATTACGTTCGGGAAGGAAGTGAGCTCGACCGGGAGGCGTTCGAGCGTGGAACCTCCGTCTACTTCCCCGGACGCGCGATTCCGATGCTTCCGGAACGGCTGTCGAACGGGATCTGCTCCCTGAATCCGAAGGTTGCACGGCTGACGTTCTCCTGCGAAGTCGAAATCGACAAGCGTGGCCGCTTCATCAACCACAAGATCTTCAAGTCGGTCATCCAGACGAAAGAGCGGATGACGTACACCGAAGTGAACGCGATTCTCGTCGCGACAGGAACCGCGGAGGCCGACACGCCACTCGAGGGGTCACAGGAAAAGCTTCTCGAACGGTACGCGTCGGTGATCCCCGAGTTTCAGAGGATGCACGAGCTGTATCAGATCCTCCGAGCGCGACGCGAACAGCGTGGCTCGATCGACTTCGATCTTCCCGAGGCCGAGGTCATGCTCGGGGAGAGCGGTGCCATCGAGGCGATCCGCCCCAGCGAGCGAAACGTCGCTCACAGGATCATCGAAGAATTCATGCTCTCGGCCAACGAGGTCGTTGCGCGTGAACTGGTGTTCGCCGCACAGCCGGGACTCTTCCGCGTTCACGAACAGCCCGATCCGCAGAAACTCGAAGACCTGCGGGAGATCCTCGGTGAGTTCAACCTCAAGCTGCGTGGCAACGTCGAAGAAATAAGGCCGACGGAACTGCAGCGCGTGCTCAAGTCCGTGGCAGGCCGCGCCGAGGAACGATTCCTCACCAACATCGTGCTTCGCTCGATGAAGCGTGCGTTCTATTCGGAAGAGAACACCGGACATTTCGCGCTTGCGTTCGAGCACTACTGCCACTTCACGTCACCGATCCGTCGCTATCCCGACCTGATCGTGCATCGCCGTCTACTGGAGTTGATCTCCTCGGGGCCGCTTCACGGCAAGGCGCTCGAGCAGGTCGAACGTGAGCATCCTTTGTACGCGACGCAGTCGAGTGCGCGCGAGCGTCGCGCCGAACAGGCGTCTCGCGAAGTGCTCGAGTGGAAGAAAGTCATCTTCATGCGTGACAAGGTGGGCGAGGAGTACACGGGAATCGTCACCGGAGTCGCGCCATTCGGACTCTTCGTCGAGCTCGACGAGATCTTCATCCAGGGGATGGTTCCGGTCGCAACGATCGCCGGCGATTTCTGGCGCTTTCACGATCGTGAGCACCGTATGCGTGGAGAGTCGACGAGCCGGGAGATGCGACTCGGCGATCATGTGAAGATCCGCGTCGCATCGATCGACGAAGATCGCCACCAGATCGAGTTCCGTCTGCTCGAGATCGGCGGCACCGCCGTAAAAGAGCGCGAGCGGGGGTAGGTGCGGGGGGCTGCCATCCCGAGCGTAGCGAGGGATCTGGCGGATGGGCGGTGCCAAGCACGAGCATCGCACCGCCCGCCCACCCAGATCCTCACGCTACGCTCAGGATGACAGCCGGATGACAGGCTTCATCTCCTCTTCACCGCCGCCACGCGCCGTGGCCCTCTTCTGGAAAATTCGTCGAACGGTCTGGCAAGCCTAACGCCTGTCATCCCGAGCCGCCGGAGCCCCGGGGGTGGGTGTGAGGGTGTGAGGGGCGGAGGACGGAGAGGGATCCCTTGCCAACGACCGGCGAATCCGCGATTGCCGGCGATCAATCATGCAGTTGTCCATATGCCGGCGGCTGCACACTGTTGGAAAGCGGCGGCTGAGGCCGCACGCACTCCAAAGCGCTTCGCGCGCGCGAGGTACCACGTGCGGGCAACGCAAGGGCGTACACTGGCCTGCACCAATCGATGAGCATCCATCTTTCAACCTGTCTCTGGCCCGCCGGTGCGGCGTCATGAAGGACGAGGTCCCGGCCGAGGAGGGTCGCGACGAGGGCGCAGAAGTGCGCGCCCCTGACGATCCGCCGAAGCGTCTGCAGGGCGCCGGCATTGGGCTGGGCCAGTCGGTGCGGATGCAGGCGCACATGCTCGACCAGATCGGCCAGGCGGTGATTGCGACCGATCCCGACGGCAAGGTGATCTATGCCAACCGCGCCGCCGGAGAGCTCCACGCCTGGCCGCCGGAGGAGATGCTTGGCCAGAGCATCCTCAGTTTTACGTCGGATGACGCATCGACGCAGGGGAAGGCGGGCGAGATCCTGGCCTGCCTGCGCCAGGGCCGGAGCTGGACCGGAGAGATGCTGGTGCGGTCGCGGGACGGAAGGGTGTTCCCTGTGCTCCTTACCAATTCCTCGCTCTTCGACGAGCAGGGGGAGGTGATCGGTCTGATCGGGGTCTCGGTCGACTTCAGCGCGCAGAAGCAGGCCGAGGAAGCGCTGGAGCGGAGAGAGCGTGATCAGAGAGATCTCGCCGGTGAGCTCGAAGCTGATCGCGCCAAGCTCCTGACCGCCCAGGCCGTCGCCAAGCTGGGGAGCTGGGAGACCGATCTCGCTACCCTGAAGGTCATCTGGTCGGCAGAGACGCATCGGATCTTCGGTACCAACCCGGAGCAGTTCGAGCCGACTCACGAGCGATTCATGGAGTTCGTGCATCCCGACGAACGGAACACCGTGGGCGAGGCTTTCGTGCGGTCGGTGCAGATGAGCACACCCTCGGCGCTCGAGCATCGCATCGTTCTTCACGATGGCCGGATCAAGTACGTCGACGAGCGCTGGAGGGTGTTCCGGGACGACGAGGGCCGGCCCGTTCGCGCTATCGGAACAGCCCATGACATCACCGAGCGAAAGCTGGCGGAGCAGGAGCTGGCCCGGACCCACCGTGCGCTGCAGATGTTGAGCAGTTGCAACGAAGCGCTGATCCGCGCAGAGAGCGAGCAGCGGCTGCTCGACCAGATCTGCAGGATTGCAGTCGAGGGCGGTGGTTACCTGATGGCCTGGGTCGGCTATGCGCCGGGCGAAGAGGGGGGATCGATCCAACCGCGCGCCCACGCCGGCTTCGAGCAGGGCTATCTCTCCGAAGTCACGATCAGCGCTTCGGCCGACGAGCCCTCAGGACGCGGACCGGCAGCAAGGACGCTGCGAGGCGGGATGATCACCGTGTGCGAAAACATCCAAGAGGATGCAGGCTTCTTCTGGAAAGAAGCGGCGTTGCGTCGAGGCTTCCGCAGCGTGATCTGCCTGCCGTTGCGCGATTCCGATACGACGTTCGGATTCCTGGCGCTCTACTCCGGCGAGATCCGGCAGGTGAGCGAGGATGAGATTCGCCTGCTGCGGGAGCTTGCCGACGACCTGGCATTCGGGATCGTGAACCTCCGCTCGCGCATCGAGCGCGAACGGATCGAGACGGCGGTGTTGACGCTGGCCGCCGGGTTCTCGCCAGCGAGTGGGAAGGAGTTCTTCGAGCACATGACCGGGAGCATGGCCCGGGCGCTCGGTGCACAGGCCGGTTTCGTAACCCGTCCGCTGCCCGGTCAGCCGGGAATGGCCAGGACGCGTGGCGTCACGGCCGACGGTCGGACCATCGCTCCGTTCGACCACGCCCTTTCGGACGCCCCCTGCGAAAGACTGATCGATCGGGACGAGTGCATCGTCCCTTTCGGTCTGCGTGAGCTCTATCCCATGAATCCGGCGCAGGAGTCGATCGAAGCTCAGGCGTTCGCGGGCCGGCGGCTGCTCAGCGCCTCGGGACAGCCGATGGGTTGCCTCTTCGTCCTGTTCCGCGAACGTCTCAAGCCGTCGAGTGTTCTCTCTTCCACACTGCAGATCTTCGCTACGCGCGCGGCCGCGGAGCTCGAGCGTCAGCAGGCCGATGCCCAGATCCGCGAGCAGGCGTCGATGCTCGACGCGGCGACCGACGCCATCTTCGTGCGGGACATCGACCACCGCATTACGTACTGGAACCGGAGTGCCGAGCGGTTGTACGGGTGGACGGCTGCCGAAGCTATGGGGCACTTCGCGTTCGAGCTACTCCACTACGGGGATCCCGAGGCATTTCAAACAGCCAGCCGTGCCGTGATTGAGACCGGCCAATGGTCGGGAGAGCTGAAAAAGCGCTCCAAGGCCGGCGCTCAGCTCAGCGTGGAGTCGCGGTGGACCCTGCTGCGCGATGACCTCGGCCGGCCGGGTTCGATTCTGGCGATCAACACCGATGTGACCGAAAGGAGGAAACTCGAGACGCAGTTCCTTCGCGCACAGAGGATCGAGAGCATCGGCACGCTGGCCGGCGGCATCGCACACGACCTGAACAACCTTCTTGCTCCGATCGTGATGGGCGTCAGCATCCTGAAGCGTTTCGAGGAGCGCGAGAAGATGCTGGCCATTATCGGGAACATCGAGCGAAGCGCGAAGCGCGGGACGGACCTGGTCAAGCAGGTTCTTTCATTCGGACGAGGAGTCGAGGGATCCCGTGTGCCGGTGCGGCTCGAGAGCGTCATCAGCGAAATCGAGTCGATCGTGACCAGCACGTTCCCGAAGAACATCACTCTGGAGCAGATAGTCGCCGAGGATCTCCGGTTGATCGTCGGCGACGCGACGCAGCTCAACCAGGTCCTGCTGAACCTCTGCGTGAACGCCCGCGACGCGATGCCCGACGGAGGGCGTCTCACGCTTTCCGCGCGAAACGTCGAGATCGACGAGCAGTACGTGATCATGAACAAGGGAAAGGCCTCGGCTGGTTGCTACGTGCTCCTCGAGGTGGCCGACGACGGACATGGCATGTCGCGGGAAGTCATGGACCGGGCGTTCGATCCGTTCTTCTCAACCAAGGAGGCCGGAAAAGGGACGGGGCTAGGGCTTTCAACGGTGAACGGAATCGTCCGCAGTCACGGCGGCTTCGTCAATGTCCACAGCGAAGCCGGGATGGGGAGCGTGTTCAGGGTCTACCTTCCGGCCGAGGAATCGAGTCCTGCGGCAGGAATCGCCACCGCGGCCACTGAAACCATTGTGCACGGGAAGGGCGAGCTCATTCTGATCGTGGATGACGAGCCCTCCATCCTGAGCGTGACCTCCCAGACGCTGGAGACCTTCGGCTACAGGACGATGGTCGCGGAGGATGGCGCCGAGGCGATCGGCCTCTATGCGATGCGACGCGACGAGATCGACCTTGTGATCACCGACATGATGATGCCGGTGATGGACGGGCCTGCTCTGGTTGCCGCACTCTACCGGATCAATCCCGATGTCATGATCATTGGCGCGAGCGGCCTGGGGACGACCGAAAACGTGGCCAGGGCTCGCCACTCCGGCGTGACGAACTTCCTGGCCAAGCCGTTCTCGGCGGACGTGATGCTGACGATGATCAGAGCAGTACTGGATGGTGAAGACCCTCCCGCGTCCGGAGCTTTTTCATGAGCTCTGCGCAGACGGGTGACGCGGCAAAAGCGGACCTCGCTAAACGTGCCAGAGCCGCGCGCCTGCGCGCCTTGTCCCGCGCGCGCCACCGGGCGTGGAAAGTGGCCGCTGCATACGGCATCTTTGCGGTTCTCTGGATCTACACCTCGGATCGCGCCCTGGAACTGGTGACTCAGGACGTGGAACTGCTGGCGCGATTGAGCATGGTCAAGGGGCTGCTGTTCGTGGTCGTGACTGCGGCCATGCTTCTGCTCCTTCTCCGGCCGGCGTTCGAGCATGACGAGGAGCGATGGCTGGCCGAGGCGAGGGCGGCGAGCGAAAAGTCGTTCTCGGGAACCATGATCGAGAGCATGCCTGGTATCGCTTACTTCTACGACGGGCAGGGCCGTTTTCTCAGATGGAATCGCAATTTCGAGGTGCTGTCCGGATATTCGGCGGAGGAAGTGGCGCTCATGCACCCGCTCGATTTCTTTGCGGGTGAAGACAAGCGTCTGGTCCAGCGGCGAATCGCTGAAACCTTCGAGAGAGGGGAGTCGTCGGTCGAGGCGGCTTTCGTCACTCGGGACGGACGCACCGTCCCCCACTACTTCACCGCCAGACGGGTTCTCTTCGAAGGGACCCCCTGCCTGGTGGGAGTTGGTCTGGACATCACCGAACGCCGGCGCGCGGAGGAGACGCAACTCCGCCTGGCGGCCATCGTCAACTCGAGCTCGGAAGCGATCATCAGCAAGACCACCGAAGGGATCATCACCAGCTGGAATCCCGGCGCGGGTCGGCTCTTCGGATATCGCGAAGACGAAATGATCGGCAGGCCGATCTGGACGCTCGTTCCGCCCGACCGGATGGACGAGGAGCGGCGGATTCTCGCTCAGATCGCCCTCGGAGAAAGCACGAGGTACCTCGATACCGTCCGCGTCCGTAAAGACGGCGTGCACATCCACGTGTCGGTTACTGTCTCTCCGCTGTTCGACGGCGAGGGGAGGGTGATCGGCGCTTCGAAGATCGCCCGCGACATCACCGAGCGCAAACAGGCCGAGCGCGTTATGCTGGAGATGAACGAAACCCTCGAGTCGAGGGTGGTGGAGCGCACGTCGGAACTGCAGGCGGCCCTGGTCCGCGCGGAGTCTGCGGATCGCTTGAAGTCGGCGTTCCTGGCCACCATGTCGCACGAGTTGCGCACACCGCTGAACTCGATCATCGGGTTCACCGGCATCCTCCATCAGGGTCTGGCCGGTCCGCTGAACGAGGAGCAGTCGCGTCAGCTGGGCATGGTGCGCGGCAGCGCGCGCCACCTGCTGGACGTGATCAACGACGTCCTCGACCTCTCGAAAATCGAGGCGGGGCAGCTCGAGATCCACGTGGCCCCCTTCGACCTCCCGGGGACGATCACGCGCGTAGCCGGGTCGGTCGGAGCACTGGCCGCAAAGAAGAACCTCAGCGTCGAAGTAGACATCGCTCCCGACGTGAAAACGATGGTCAGCGACCAGCGGCGTGTGGAACAGATCCTCATCAATCTGCTTGGCAACGCCATCAAGTTCACCGACCATGGCCGGATCAAGCTTTCGGCCGACCTGATCCCAGGCGGCGAGCCCGTCGGCGAGGACGGCAGCACGAACCTCCGCCTCCGGGTTGCCGACACCGGCATCGGAATCCGACCCGAAGACCTCGACGTCCTGTTCCGGCCGTTCCAGCAGCTCGATACCGG
>DASVLC010000158.1:0-20983 GCA_036385045.1 Thermoanaerobaculia bacterium
TACTTCAAATTCGAAGTGACGAAGAGCGGCCAGGTCTCGGTTGCCATCACGGCCGGTGACACCGCGATCCGTGCGACGCTTACCGGCAACGGAGCCAACGCAACGGTCGACGTTCCGGCCGGTGGAACGGCCTCGGTGTCGCACAACGTGACGTCGACTCCTTTCCCCATGATTCTGAAGCTCGAGTCAGTTGGAGCTCTCGGCGCTGCGCCGACGTATATCTTCACGCCGGAGTTTGGCGTCACGACACCGGCGCGCAGGAGATCGTCGCGGTAAGAGCGATCTTTCATCGATGTTCTGTGCAAGGGCAGGTGCGGGAGCACCTGCCTTTTTGTTTTGGCGCTGACGCGAGTCATTTCGCCTGTCATCCCGAGCGGGAGGGGGCGTGGGTGGCGAGGGATCCCTGACTCGACGACCGGGCAGGATCGGGCGTCCCCTCAGAGGCTCGCTTATCGTTTGAGTCCGGGTCGTCGGCAAGGGATCCCTCGCCGTCCTTCGCCCCTCCCGCCAGCCTCCCACCCCCGGGGCTCCGGCGGCTCGGGATGACAGGCGTTAGGCTCGGGCGCACGATGAGGGGGTCCTTCGACCGTCCTCCACCCCTCCCGCCCCCGCCCTCGGGGTTCCGGCGGCTCAGAATGTCAGGCATTCTCAATTCTCAATTCCCAATTCTCAATTCCGATAAACTCCGAGCCCTATGACGTACAAGACTCTGCTGGTGGACCACAAGGATGAAGTCCTGACGGTCACGCTGAATCGTCCGGATGTTCACAACGCCTTCAACGACGAGCTGATCGCCGAGGCGATCGATCTCTTCTCGAGCCTAGACACGACGGCGACGCGGGCCGTGGTGTTGAAAGGGACAGGGAAGAACTTCTGCGCAGGAGCGGACCTCAACTGGATGTCGGGGATGGTGTCGTATACGCGTGAAGAGAACATTCGCGATTCCTCCCAGCTGGCGAAGATGTACGCGTTGATCAACAGCTGTCCGCTGCCTGTCGTCGGGAGAATTCACGGAGCGGCAATCGGCGGAGGAGTTGGTCTGGTGGCGGTCTGCGACATCGCCATCGCAACGATCGATACGAAGTTTGGTCTTTCCGAGGTGAAGCTCGGGATTCTTCCGGCTGTCATCTCGCCGTACGTGATCGGCAAGATCGGCAGCTCGCATGCGAGGGCGCTGTTTCTCACCGGGGAACGTTTCGAGGCCGAGCGGGCGCTTCAGATCGGCCTCGTGCACCGCGTCGTGGACGGAGTCGAGGCTCTCGATGCTGCGGTCTACGAAACCGTGACGCAGCTCAGAACGTCCGGCCCGGAAGCGGTCGTTGAATGTAAGAAGTTGATAGAGCACGTGGCGTCCCGTGAGCTCTCGGAATCCGTCTCCTACACGATCGAAGCGATTGCCGCTCGACGCACCTCGGCCGAGGGTCAGGCCGGGATGCAGGCCTTTCTGAACAAGGAGCTCGCACCTTGGATCTCGCGAAGCTGATCGTTCCGAATCGCGGCGAGATCGCGGTTCGTATTGCACGCGCCTGTCGCGAGATGGGAATCGTGTCGGTGCTTGCCCACGCGGAAGACGACGACGTCCGCTTCGTACGCCGCTTCTTCGATGAGTCGGTCTCACTCGGCCGCGGCGATGCCCGTGCGACGTATCTCGACGTCGGCCGCGTGATCGACGCGGCGCGATCCTGCGGTGCCGATGCCCTCCACCCCGGATATGGCTTCCTCTCCGAGCGTGCCGAACTTTCCGCGGCCTGTGAGGACGCCGGGATCACTTTCGTTGGCCCGCGAGCCTCTTCGATCGCGGCGATGGGGTCGAAGGCCGAGTCCCGCCGTCTCATGAAGGCGCTCGGCGTCCCGGTCGTTCCCGGGTATGACGGAGAAGAGCAGTCGATCGAGAGATTGACGAATGAAGCTGCATCCATCGGGTTTCCGTTGCTGGTGAAGGCATCGGCCGGTGGGGGCGGTAAGGGGATGAAGATCGTCCGGAGGCCGGAAGAACTGGTCACGTCGATCGAATCGGCGCAGCGCGAGGCGTTGAAAGCCTTTGGCGATGACCGCCTGCTGCTCGAGCGGTACATCGAAGAGCCGCGGCACGTCGAGTTCCAGATCTTTGGCGATACGCAGGGCAACATCGTCCATCTTTTCGAGCGTGACTGCTCGATTCAACGCCGGCATCAGAAGGTCGTCGAGGAGAGTCCCGCGCCGCACTACAGCGACGAGCTCCGGCAGGAAATGGCGAGGGCAGCGCTGGCGGCAGCACGGGGTGTCGAGTACCGGAATGCGGGCACTGTCGAGTTCATCCTGACTCCGGGCGGAGAGTTCTACTTTCTGGAGATGAACACGCGACTTCAGGTCGAGCACCCGGTGACCGAGCTCGTGACCGGCGTCGATCTCGTTCGCGCACAGATCGACGTTGCCGCGGGAAAGCCGCTGCCGTGGAAGCAGGAAGAGATTCGCCAGCGCGGTCATGCGATCCAGGTCCGTATCTATGCGGAGGATCCAGACGATCGTTTCCTGCCCCAGAGCGGGTCCATCGCACACTACGTGGAACCGGCGGGACCGGGCGTGCGCGTCGACGCGGGCGTAACCGGCGGCAGTGAGATCGGAGTGAAGTTCGATCCGATGCTCGCGAAGCTGATCTGCAGCGGGGCGACGCGCGAGGCGGCCGTCGATCGGATCGTCCAGGCACTGCGCGAATACGTGATCCTCGGAACCCGGACCAATATTTCGTGGCTTCGTCGCGTGGTGGCGCATCCGGCGTTTCGCGAGGGACGCGTCAGCACACGCTTTCTCGAAGACCATGCAGACGATCTTGCTCTCGAAGTCCCGGGCCTCGTTCCCCTCATCGCCGCGACGATCGCGGCGGTGCCGCGCAAGCGTGAGGTCACAGGATCAACGGCAGGCAGCCTCCCGTCGGTATGGGAGCAACTCGGACCCTGGGGAAGGGGTTAGCTTCGAAATTGAGGTAGAGCTCGTTTCACTGAGCCTGATGGGTGGACAGAGACGGCGAGCCAGTGATACACGTCGGACGGACATTAAATCGGCATGAGCGGAGTGGCAGCACGCCGCAGTATTCAGGAGGAAGCATGGACGAAATCGAGCGCAACGGTGAGGCGGAGTACGAGGACGACGACGGGCAGATCGAGGAAATGATCATCGAGAACGGAATCCTTCTGCGCAGTCTGACGACGCTGCTGGTTCAGAAAGGTGTACTGAAGCAGGAAGAGATCGACACTGAGATGGACCGGCTTTACGAGGAGCTGGAGAACTTCGAGCAACAGTGATGCTGGAATAGATCGAGGGGAGCGGGAAGGGGAATAGCGTTTTTTGGAGCATGTTTTCGACGCTCGGACTTAACCGAGTGGAGAACGAATGAGAAAACCCATGTTCATCGCGACGCTCGTCGCCCTCTCGCTTGCTGCAGCCGGCAATGTCGCCGCACAGTCTGTGACAAGCGCATCCCTTTCCGCGCCGCTCCTCGAAGCGGTCGAGCAGTTCAAATCCGCGGGCAAAGATCCGCAGTCGAAGATGTTCCTGAGCTGGGGGGAGTTCATCACCGGCGAAGGGGAAACGTTCGTCCCGGTGGTTCTCTACGTGCCGAAAGGCTCGTCGCTGGTCGATGCGGGTCAGAACGTCACATTCTTCGGCGTCATTCAGGATGCCGCGGGAACGACGCTGACCGCGTTCGAATCGACGGAGCCGGTCATCGCGTCGAAAGAAGATCTCTACGTCGAAGAGACGCTGACGGTTCCGGGCGGAGAGCATCGCGGTTACTTCGGTCTGGCGCGAGACGGCGAGGTTCTCGGCATCGTCTCCTCCGGCCTGAAGCTGTCGGGTAGTCTGGACAGAGAGGCGACTGCGATCTCGCCGCTCATCCTGTCGAACAATCTCTTCCCTCTCGACAAACCGCAGGAGCCGACGGATCCGTTCGCCTTCGGTGGTGTAAAGGTCGTCCCGAAGGCAGACCGGACGTTCCGCAAGGCAGACGAGCTCTGGTACTTCTTCGAGATGAGGAACCCGGGTCTTGCTGAGCCGCCGCTTCCGGCCGATGGCACCGTCCCGCTGGCCGCCGTCGCGGCATCGCCGCGGGTTCAGATCAAGCTCGATCTCGAAGGGAAGGACACGGCCGGAAAGACGGTCAAGATGACCGCCCCCCCGCGTGAGGCAGACGTGATGGAGATGCGTGGCGTCCCCGGTCACTACGGTGTCGGCAGCGCGATTCCTCTCGAGTCGTTCCGTGCGGGCGAGTACACCCTTACCGTGAAAGTGATCGACACGGTGAAGAAAGCCTCGCAGACGATGACCGAGACGTTCCGAGTAGTGGAATGACGTAGAATCTCCCGCGGGAGAGGCTCAGCCTCTCCCGCGGTCCTGCCTATGCCCTTTACGACAGTCGCTGAAGCGGCCGAGCTCTATCGGCGTGGTGAGTTCGTCATCATCGTCGATGACGAGGATCGCGAGAACGAGGGCGATCTCTGCATCGCCGCGGAGAAGGTGACGCCGGCCACGATCAACTTCATGGCGCGATACGGCCGCGGCCTGATCTGTCTGGCACTGACGGAAGAGCGCTGCGACGAGCTCGGCCTGCCTTTGATGGTGGAGAACAACACCACGAACTTTGGTACGGCGTTCACGGTTTCCATCGAGGCGCGTGGCAGAGTAACGACCGGGATCTCGGCGGCCGATCGTGCGGAGACCGTTCGTGTCGCCATCGATTCGGCGAGCCGGCCCCACGATCTGGCGCGGCCTGGTCACGTGTTTCCCCTCCGAGCCCGGAAGGGAGGCGTACTCAAGCGCGCCGGCCAGACAGAGGCTTCGATCGATCTGGCGTCGATCGCGGGGATGACTCCCGCCGCCGTGATCTGCGAGATCATGAACGAAGACGGGACGATGGCCCGGTTGCCGGATCTCAAGGAGTTCGCTGTAGGCCACGGGCTCAAGATCATCTCGGTCGCGGACATCATCAAGTACCGGATGCAGAACGAGAGGCACGTTCACTGCCTCGCATCACCGGTGCTGCCGACTGACTATGGCGAGTTCCGCGCCTACGCCTACCGGAGCGACATCACCGGCGAGGAGCATGTGGCGCTGGTGAAAGGTGAGATCCGCGAGGAAGACGAAGTCCTGGTTCGCGTCCACTCCTCCTGTCTCACCGGGGATGTCTTCAATTCGATGCGCTGTGATTGTGGCGACCAGCTCCAGCGGGCGTTCGAGCTCGTAGCGGCTGAGGGAAAGGGCGTTGTCCTCTATCTGCTTCAGGAGGGGAGGGGGATCGGCCTGGTGAACAAGCTGCGAGCGTACGAACTGCAGGACCAGGGTGCCGATACGATCGAGGCGAACGCGAAGCTCGGCTTCGCAGCCGACATCCGAGACTACGGCACCGGCTCACAGATTCTTCGGGACCTCGGCGTCCGCAAGATCCGGTTGATGACGAACAACCCGGCGAAGTACGTAGCGATCGAGGGCTTCGGACTGCAGATCGTCGAGCGGGTTCCTCTCGAGATCGCTCCTTCGCTGACGAGCCGTAAGTATCTCGAAGCGAAGAAGAAGAAGATGGGACACATCCTGGAGCTCGTGTAGTCGTCGTCAGCGCTCTCACCGTTTCTCCGGCTGATGCCTGTCACAGCCGTCTGTGCTGAAAGGAAGCTGCCGGAGCAGCAACTCGTTGCTATCATCGACTCGCATGGCTCATACCGGACCCATCCTCGAAGGAAGAGGCAACAGCGACTACGAGCGGTACGTCCGCGTTCCGGAGTTGCTCGAGCTTCAGAAGCCGGTTGACCGGCTTTCCAATCCCGAGGAGAGACTCTTTCAGGTTACGCACCAGGCGGCGGAACTCTGGCTGCATCACATCGACTACGAGGTCGACCGGTCCGTGAGCTTCCTCCAGAACGACGAGATTGCGCCCGCCGCCGATCTGCTTCATCGCTGCCGTCTCATCCTCGATCTGCTGAGAGAGCAGATCGTCATTCTCGAGACAATGGCGCCCGCCGACTATCACGTGCTCCGTACCACGTCCCTCGGCCGTGGGAGCGGACAGGAGTCTCCCGGGTTTCAGCGGCTGCTCGATGTCGGCAAACGGCTCTGGCC
Source organism: Thermoanaerobaculia bacterium (assembly GCA_036385045.1). GTDB lineage: Bacteria > Acidobacteriota > Thermoanaerobaculia > Gp7-AA8 > Gp7-AA8 > QHVT01. Next base: position 6,088 of record DASVLC010000158.1, read on the forward strand.
AGGCTTCGTTCGCGCGCTCGATACCCGCTCGCTGACGATCCTCGAGATTCAGCGTGCCCCGCGACAGCATCCCGAGGTCTTTCGTCTGCTGCAGTCCATGATGGATTACGACGAGGCCTTTCTCAAATGGCGGTATACACACATGCGCCTGGCATTCCGGATCATCGGAGACAGAGTCATGTCACTCAAGGGAGTTCCCGCTGCGCAGCTCGAAGCGGGAACTCGCGAGCCTCTCTTTCCCGAGCTGTGGGCAGCGATCAGCGATCTCACGGCAGAGTTCAAACCTACCTATTGACGACAGTCTGCGTCCGAGGAATTCGTATGAAAAGCATTCGAATCACGTTTGTGCTGCTCGCTGTCTCCTTTGCGATGGCGTCGTTTGCGTCTCCAATCTCGAAGGAGTACTCCGACTTCGTTACCGGTCCCGCACACTTCGCTCTCTCCAAAGAAGAAGTCTCCGCCTGGAAGAACGTGCGTACGAACGAGGAGGCGAAGGCCTTCATCGATCGATTCTTCGCGCGTCGCGATCCGACGCCCGGCACGCCGGCAAATGAGTATCGTGAGGGATTCGAGGAGCGGATCCGGATCGCGAATCAGAATTTCGGGGCAGCACTCCCCGGCGCGATGACGGATCGCGGACGGGTGTTCATCCTGCTGGGCGCTCCGACCCGGATCCGGAAGTCGCAGCAAGCGCTGGCGGCGAGCACCATTCAGACCGGTCCGCGGACTGGTGATGCCCCGAGCACGATTCAGAGCTACAGCCCGAAGGAGATCTGGATCTACGAGCAGGCGAAGACGCCCTTCGATATCGGCCAGCCGGTGGCGGAGATCGGATTCATCGACCAGTACGGGAACAACGATTTCAAGATCGAGCGAACCGCCCAGACGAACTATGTGGCCTTGTTCGAGTCGGTGGCGGGCTCTTTCCTCACCGGAGATGGAAGCGTGCCGCAGCTGGCGGCGACGCAGACGACCACGGCGTCAGCGCCGGCGGCCGTCGTCCTCAGCGAGTCGCTTCGCGCCGCGATCGATCAGGCGCGAGGCGCAGCTGATCCTCCTAAGACGATCTTCGCAACGTGGGGAGAGTTCGTCACAGCCGAGGGCGAGCACTTCGTCCCCGTTCAACTCTATCTGCCCGAAGGAGAAGGCTTGGCCGCTGAAGCGGGCTACACCTTCTTCGGCACCGTCGAGAACGCGGAAGGGGCAGGCGTCGTCACGTTCGAAGAGCCCGCGACCCTCTTGAAGTCACATGCAGGGTTCTATGTCGCGCGGTCGCTCACCGTTCCTCCCGGAACGTATCGCGGCATTTTTGGCCTGGCGAAGGAAGTGACGGTGATGAGTTCGCTGGCCGTTCCGATGGAGGTGCGGGGGATCGACCCGGCGGCTCCGGCGCCCTCGATGCTGATTCTGTCGAATGACGTCCAGCCGCTCGCGGAGGCGCAGGAACCGACGGACCCGTTCGCCTTTGGAGGTCTGAAGGTCGTTCCGAAATCCGACGGTCTGTTTCGAAAGAGTGACGAGCTCTGGTATTTCTTCGAAATGCGTAATCCTGGTCTCGACCCAGAGACGAAGCAGCCTAGACTGATGCTGCGACTCTCGGTGATCGGGAAGACGAACGAGGGAAGGGGGGTGCGACTGAACGCGCCGAGCGACCTCATGGCCGCACAGGAGCTCAAGGGAGTCCCGGGACACTGGGCGGTGGGACAGTCGATCCCGCTGGCCACGTTCCACCCTGGAAGCTACACGCTGACGGCAAGAGTCACCGATGAGACACTGGGAACGACCTACACGCTGGAACAGCCGTTCCGGATCGTGGAGTAAGCAGTCGAAAAGGATGGTTTTCTCGAGGTAAAGCCGTGAGTTCCACCGATCAGAGAGGTGGGGCAGGGCGGCAGTAGAGGACGCGGGACCGGAAGGTTTCAGGTAACTGTGTCGCCGGTTAAAACTTTCGGTTTCAGAAACTAAGAACTGTATTGACGGTGCATATGACGATCTGTATATTCGCTGCCCATTGCCTGGAGCGGGTTGGGCAGCAGCCAGACAGCACCCCCTGCACAGTTCTGCGATCACTCATCAGGGAGTACGGAACCAAATGAAGAAGAAGTTGTGCCTTTTCGCGGCACTCTCTATTTCCGTCTTGATGCTGGCGGGTTGTAACAAGGTTCAGGCTCGCGTCGAGATTCGCGAGGGGAACGATGCGTACGCCAAAGAGGAGTACGCGAAGGCCCTGAACCACTACCAGCGCGCCCGCCAGATCGACGGCTCATTCCCGGAGCTGGACCGCCTTGTCGGCTACTCGCTCATTGGCATGTACGTGCCGGAGGACAAGTCGCCTGATAACGTGAAAAACGCGGATTCCGCGATCGTCGAGATCCGGAAGTATCTGCGGAAGCGGCCGGACGACACGGTCGCGCGTGAGGCGCTGATCAACCTCTACCTGAACGCCGACCGGATCACCGAGGCGATCAACTACTTCCGCGACTGGCTCAAGACGAACCCGACCGACCTGGATGCTGTCCGCTCGGTGGCGACCCTGTACGCCAAACAGGGGAACTTCCAGGAATCGCTGAACTGGTACGAGAAGATCACGCTGCTGGATGCGAGAAATGCCGAAGCGTTCTATACCTTCGGAGTCGTCTGCTACGAGAAGGTAGCCAAGAACCCGCCGGCTGATTTGAACGAGCGGCTGGAGATCATCGACAAGGGCAAGAAGGCTCTCGAGCGTGCGATGGCGCTGAAGCCTGATTACTTCGAGGCGATGGTTTACCTTCAGCTGCTCTATCGTCAGCAGGCACCGATCGAAACCGATCCAGAGATACAGCAGCAGCTGATTGTGGAAGCAGATCGCATCCGCAATGAGGCCATTGCGATCGTCAATAAGAGAAAGGCCGAGGCTGCAGCCAAAGCCGCCGGCACGCAGAGCTGAGGCTGACACCGCATGTTCGAAACCACAGTCGTAGAATCGAAGAAGCAGAAGGTCGGTATCCAGAAGTACATGACGCTGCCAGTCTCTATCGGACTGCACGCGGTACTGATCGCCGGGATCATCTTCGGCGCGGTCTGGAACATCGAGTTTCCGACGAATCCTCCCGCGCAGGTATCGCAGTATTCGGTAGCGGCAGCACCGCCTCCGCCCCCACCTCCGCCCCCGCCGCCTCCGAAAGCCGCAGCGACGCAGACCCAGCAGCAGGTCCGGCCGACTGACATCCCGGCGGACATTCAGAACCTCGCACCGACTGCCGTTCCTGACACTGTCAAGCCTGTCGAGTCCTCGGGCGCTACGTTCGAAGGAGTCGAGGGTGGTGTCGAGGGTGGTGTCGAAGGTGGCGTCCTCGGTGGCGTCGTCGGCGGCGTGGTTGGTGGAATCGTCACTGATACCGCGCCACCACCGCAGGCTGCACCGCTGCGGGTCGGAGGTGACGTCAAGGCTCCGGTGGTCATCAGCCGGGTCGAGCCGAGCTATCCGGAAGTCGCCCGCAAGGCACGAATTTCCGGCATCGTCATCGTGGAGTGCATCATCGACAAGAACGGTACGGTGAGAAACGTCAAAGTTCTCAAGCCGCTGCCGTTCGGTCTCGATCAAGCCGCTGTTGATGCCGTGCAGAAGTGGAGGTTCCGTCCCGGAACCCTCAACGGGCAGCCGGTGGACGTCATCTTCAACCTCACTGTCAACTTCAAACTGAATTAAGCAACGCAGCCGGCCAGACGGCCTGCAATTTAGGAGGGTTTTCTCATGGACATGTCCCCAGCACATCTTTGGAACGAGATGGGTCTCGTTGGTCAGGCGACCGCGATCCTCATGCTCCTCATGTCGATCTACTCACTCTGGGTGATGGTCGAGCGCTACATCATCTTCAATCGCGCGAAGAACCAGTCGCTCAAGCTCCTCGGTGCGCTTTCGAACCTGCTCACCAAGGGCGACTACGCCCAGGCCATCGAAGTGACCAAAAAGTACAAGGACAGTCACCTCGCCAAGGTCATCTCGGCCGGTCTGCTGGAGTACGAAGCGTCGCGCCGTGACAAGCGCCATTCCGACCCCGAGCTCGCAGTTGAAGCGGCTCGTCAGGGTATGGACCGCACGGCGATGATCACCGTCGCCGAGCTGAAAGAGAACCTTGGCGTTCTCGCCACGGTCGGTGCGACGGCGCCCTTCGTCGGTCTGTTCGGAACGGTCATGGGTATCATCCGCGCGTTCGAAGGTCTGGGACGTGAGGGTGGCGGTATCGCGGCCGTTTCGGCCGGTATCGCCGAGGCACTCATCGCAACCGCAGGCGGTCTCTTTGTCGCCATTCCCGCGGTCTGGGCGTTCAACTACTTCCAGAACCGCGTCGACCGCTTCACCGTCGAGATGTCCAACTCGGGATCGGAAATGGCGATCTACTTTATGAAGGAAGCCGGATCTAATGAGAAGGTCGTCGGTTAATTCACTCAGTAAGCTGACCCAGCGTCAGAGCATGAGTGAGATCAACGTCACTCCTCTGGTCGATGTGGTGCTCGTTCTCCTGATCATCTTCATGGTCGTGACACCGATGATCCAGAAGGGTGTTCCGGTGAACCTTCCGGTCACCGAGTCGCCCGAGAAAACGCCCGACACCGAGAAGCAGCTTCAGATCTCGGTCAAGGCGGATGGAGTGGTTTATCTCGGGGCGACCGCTGTGCGGAAGGATCAGGTCGAAGCGCAACTCAAAGAAATCTACGAGCGAACACCTGACCGTGAGATCGCGGTCAAGGGTGATCGCCTGACGCGATACGGAGAGGTGCTCGACGTCCTCAGGGCGTGTCGCGAGGTCGGATTCAACGACGTTGGCTTGATCTCGCAGCCGCGTTCACAGGCTGCGGCCGCCGAGACGGGAGCTTAGACCATGCAAGTAGGTGGCAGTGGTTCAACGATGTCGAGCATCAACGTCACCCCTCTGGTTGACGTCGTGCTCGTTCTTCTGATCATCTTCATGGTCATCACGCCGGTGGTGCAGATGGGCTATCTCGTCAAGGTTCCGCCCAAAGCACCGGCGAACCTTCCGCCATCGGCCATTCAGGACCAGATCATCCTCCGGCTTTCGGCGGATGGCCGGGTTCTCATCAACAAAGAAGACATGTCGATGGATCAGTTTCCGTCCCGGATCCGCGAGATCCTCCGCGGCAACACCTCGAAGATGGTCTTCTTTTCGGGAGCCCGTGAGGTCGATTACGACCGTACCATGCAGTTCCTCGATCTTGCGAAGGCGAGTGGGGCCAAGAATATCGGAATCATCGTGGAAGATCCGATGACGTCCCCGACAACCGGACTCGAACCATAAGTCCGACTTAACGGATGAATCGCGGCGGCCTTCGGGCCGCCGTTTTCGTTTGCCCTTAGAATCGGCTTCCTTGCGCTTTCTCGATTTCGCCGACCGCGTCCTCTCTCCGGTGCTGCTGTTCGTTGCCGTCTACCTTTCGGCTCTGATTCCGCTCGCGTGGGTTGGGTTTCCACTCGTCCAGTGGGCCGCTCTCATCTCCGTCACGATTGCTACCGTCGTCACGATTGTCTGGGTCGAAAAGGGCCGATGGGATCTGGGACTCTTCACGACCCCGTTCGTGGCCCTCCGTGACTTCGTCAGCGGTTCAGTGGTCGGGATCGTGCTGGTAGGCCTTTGCGCGCTGCTGGTCGTACTCTCCACTGATCTCTCGCACGAGCGTGGAACCGGCTTTCCGTGGGTGGAGCTGGTGACGATCTTCATCCCCGCGGCCCTGCACGAGGAGTTGCTGTTCCGCGGATATCCTTTTCAGAAGATCCTGCGGTGGAATCGCGCTGCCGCCATCCTGCTCGTGGCCGCGGTGTTCTCGGCTCTCCACGGCGGAAACGAGGCCGTCAGCTGGATTGGCTTGACCAATATCTTCCTCGGAGGCGTCCTCCTCGGGCTCGCTTACGAGATGCACTACCGACTCTGGTTTCCGATCGGGATTCACCTCGCCTGGAATCTCATGACTGGACCGATCCTCGGGCACGAGGTTTCAGGTTACGCCGGCATGCAGACTCTCTTTGTGGAGACCGGTGGAGGGCCAACGTTCCTGACTGGTGGCGATTTCGGTATTGAGGGCAGCATCTGGATGACGCTCGCCGAGCTCATCGGAATCGTGTTTCTCATGACCCGCCGTTCGAGGCGTGGCCAGGCGAGTGTGGTGGGCGAAGGCGGACGCTCGTGACGTGCTGAAGCTCAGACATGTGCCGTCTACGAATATGATCCGAGGCAACGGCGTTCAAACGCCCGGATGGAGGAGTGATCAGTGAAAGAGATCGTGATCGTCGACGGCGCACGAACGCCGATGGCGGAGTACAACGGACATTTCAGCGACATCAGCGCAATTGACCTCGCAGTGATCGCAGCGCGCGAAGCTGTAGCGAGGAGCGGATTCGCCCCTGAGGAGTTCGATCACGTGATCGTAGGCAATGCGTTGCAGACTTCCGGCGACGCGATCTACGGCGCACGGCACGTCGGTCTCAAGGCAGGGATCCCGAGGAGCGTCCCGGCTTTGACGGTGAACCGGCTCTGCGGGTCGGGCATTCAGTCGATCATCAGCGGCGCCGAGCAGATCCACCTGGATGAGGCGACGACGGTGCTGGCTGGCGGGATGGAGAACATGTCCCAGGCACCCCACGTCATCCGTGGCGCGCGAAAGGGCTTCAAGCTCGGTCAGTCCAACATGGAAGACTCACTGATGGTGGCGCTCCTGGACAGCTACGCAGGTCTTTACATGGCTCAGACCTCCGACAATCTGGCGCGCAAGTACGAGATCTCCAGGGAAGCTCAGGACGAGTTTGCTCTCGAGAGCCAGAAGCGGGCGGGCGCGGCAGCGAGCGCCGGACGTCTGCGGGAGGAGATTGTTCCGGTCCCCGTCGGACGCAAAGGTGAGCTCTTCTCCGAAGACGATCACATGCGACCCGAGACGACGATCGAGGGACTCGCGAAGCTGAAGCCGGCATTTGCCAAGGATGGCTTCGTGACCGCCGGGAATGCCAGCGGGATCGTGGATGGTGCTGCCATGCTCGTTGTGACGAGCGCGGAGACGGCGAAGAAGAAGGGCAGGACGCCTTTGGGGCGGATCGTCTCGTGGGGAGTCGCCGGTTGCGATCCCGAAATCATGGGCATCGGCCCGGTCCCGGCAACTCAGATCGCGCTGAAGAAAGCCGGAATGAAGGTGAGCGATCTCGATCTGATCGAGATCAATGAAGCTTTCGCTGGCCAGATCCTCGCCGTGGCAAAGGAGCTCGAGATCGACCAGACAAAGTTGAACGTCAACGGTGGAGCAATTGCCCTCGGGCATCCCCTTGCAGCCTCGGGTACCCGCCTGGTTCTGACGCTTCTCTACGAGTTGCGCCGGCGGAAGCACCGATATGGACTCGCCAGCGCCTGCATTGGCGGCGGACAGGGCATCGCGATGATCGTGGAGAGTCTCGCCTGAGAGCCGACCGGATGTCCCGCTTCAGAGATTCTCGCGAGCCAGGGTGCAACGAGGCTTTCCACGTCGTATGGCGGATCGCCGGTTTGAGCAGCGCGCCACAGCAGGGCTCACTCATAGGTGTAAGGACTCGGCAATGAACAGGCGCCTCCTCATCCGCGGCGCGGTCATGCTTCTTCTCGCTGCGGCAGTGATCGCGGTCTGGCTTTCTCCCCTCAGAGAGTCGCTGAATCGTGAGTCGATCCGGAGTGGGGTCGAGGATCTGCGGGCGCTCTGGTACGGGCCGGCTGCTTTCATCGGAGTCTTCGCGCTCGGCTGTGTCCTCGCGCTTCCGTCCTCGATCTTCATCATCGCCGCGGGGTTCATCTGGGGATGGTGGCTGGGAGGAGCTTACGCGATGGTGGGGGCGGTGATCGGTGCTGTGGCTTGCTTTCTCCTCGGACGTTTCGTCGGAGAGGGCCTGCTCGCACGCTTTGGACGTGTCGGGCGTCTCGTGGCGAGGCAGGTCGATCACGCCGGATTCAGCTCGCTGCTCTTCATCCGCTTCATCCCGGGGATCCCTTTTCCCGTCGTCAACTACGGGGCGGGAGTCGCCGGTGTCCGTCTCAGGGATTTCGTCCCGGCCACGATTCTGGGGATTGGTCCGCCGGTGTTTGTCTTCGCGTACTGCGCCGACGCTCTTTTCAACGGTTCGATGAGTGAAGGCGATGCGATCCAGAGGCTGCTGATCGTCAGCGGACTGATGCTGACGCTCATGCTGCTGCCGTTGCTCGTCCGGCGGCTGACGAAGCAACCGCCGGTGAGTGATGTGACAGCCGAGTAGGGGGCGGCGCGAGGGTCGCGCGGATGGTGTCCCACGGAGTTATGCGGAGCTTCATGTGCTACACTGACAGACCCGCGGCCGGTCAGCGCGGGGATAGTCCATGATCGAGATTCAGATCCATCCAAGCGACATTCGCCGCCGCGTGCGCTACCTGTTCCTCTCGCGAGGAAGGGTGGTGCTGTCGATCGTTGGCCTCTCGATTCTGCTCGGCGGCGTCATCGGATCGATGGCGGCGGCACCGACCGTCATCCGCCGGGTCTACAAGACGAGTTTTCTGTCCGAGCAGAGGCAGGAGCGGGATATTCAGCGTGAGCGGCTGCGTGAGAATGTCGTTCAGATGAGCTCGATCGAGCGGACGCTCGAGGAACAGCGTATCCGCGTCGAGAAACTGATCACCGTGTATGGCCTCGACAAGACACTCGGCCAGGGTGGCTTCTCCATTCCCACCACCGGTAGTTTGGCACCGGACGAACCTCTGAATGATGCCCGCAGACGGGAAGCTTCCCTTCAAGCCGCGATGTCCCGGCTCGAACAGCAGATCGAACTGCTGGCCCGCTACGAGTCTGCGAATGCCGAGATCGTGCGGCACACTCCCTCCATCCTCCCGGTTCCGTCAGACCAGTTCGTTCTGACGTCTCCATTCGGCAACAGGATGTCTCCTTTCACGCGGGCGCAGGATTTTCACAAGGGGCTGGACCTCTCCGCGCCGACCGGTACACCGATCTATGCCACCGCGGATGGGGTGGTGACTTTTTCAGGCCGCTATCCAATCTCTCACAGCGTCAGCTGGTGGCGTTTCGGTAACGTAGTCGTTGTGAACCATGCCGATCGTTTCATCACGATCTACGCTCACTGCGACACGGTAACCGTCAGGTCGGGCCAGAAGGTGAAACAGGGGCAGGTGATCGCGACGGTCGGCTCGACCGGCTGGAGCACGAACGCCCATCTTCACTACGAGGTTCGAAGCGACCTCGAGATGCCCGGCACCTATGTTCCGGTCGATCCCCGCATCTACGTTCTCGATCATCAGTGGAACAACGAAGCGCTGCTGCTCATGCGGGCGAGGACGACGAAGGAGTACAAGGATTTCGATCCACTGCCGTCGGCATTCGTCAGTCTGAATCAGGGGTTCTCTGCCAAGAGCGCACAAGGGAAGAGTGCGAAGAGGAGGAGGTTGTGAGCTCAACCGCGGACCAGGCTAATTTTCCCACGATGATCATCCCGAGAGGGACCGAGATTCGCGTAAACCAGAATGGGCAGCTGTCGATCAAGACTCCCGGGAACCTCGTCATCCAGAACTCAGGTGTCTACTCCGAGATCGAGTCGACGAACGGTTCGATTCGCATCGAGGAGAACGTGACCGTGGAAGCGGTGAGCATCCGTGCCGGCCAGGCCTGTTTCATACAGGGGACGCTGACCGCCTGGAAGGTACACGCAAAGCGGATCACACTCGAAGACCGCGCGCGCGCCTTCATCATGCTCCAGGAGTCGGAGCAGCTGGAACTCGCGAAAACTGCACGGCTCGTCGGGAACTTCGCGAACGAAAAAGAGCTGTTCTTCATGATGGGCAAGTTCAGCCCGCAGTTGAAAGAGCTGCCTGGCGGCGTCGACGTGAGCAGCGCTTCTCCGCGGGAAATCCCGGACAGGTCAGTTCAGTCGAAGATCGCGGCTTCATCCGTGCCATCGGGCGCCGCTCCCGCTCCTTTGGATGACGACCGGCTGAAGAAGGCCGAAGTGATCATCGAGCGTGAAGCAGCCCGGCCGGAGATCGCCGCCCCGGAAGCCGAAGCTCTCCGCGAAGTGCTGTTCGGTCTGCGGGAGCGCGATCTCCAGCGCGTCAGTCTCATCTGGCGTGCGGCACTCAAGGAAGTGAAGGCGCCGAGCGGCGCTCTCTGGGAAGCCGAAGTCGCGCTCGCGTCGTACTTCAACAGCCAGTCTGCGTAGCTGATCGCCCTTTACCGGTCCCGTTCCACCCACCACGGCACTTCCTCACGCGTGACCGGCCGCCGTCGTTTCCTCAACCCACCGAACGGTGCGATGAGGATCATGCCGAGAACGAACCCGCCGATGTGCGCGAAGTAGGCGACCCCTCCCATGTCCTGCGCATCGGTGACGCCGAGCGACCCGACACCGCTGAAGAGCTGAAGAACGAACCAGATGCCGAGGATGAAGATCGCGGGGATCTCGCGGATGGTGATGATGAAGATGATGGGGATGAGGGTCATCACCTTGGCGCGTGGGAAGAGAATCAGGTAGGCGCCTAGAACTCCGGCAATCGCCCCCGACGCTCCGATGGCCGGAATCCTCGATGCCGGGCTGAAGTACGCGTGGGCGATCGTCGCGCCGACACCGCAGAGGAGATAGAAGAGCAGATAGCGGAAGTGGCCGAGCCGGTCTTCGATGTTGTCGCCGAAGATCCAGAGATAGAGCATGTTGCTGCCGATGTGCATCAGGCTTCCGTGGAGAAACATCGACACCATGATCGTGAAGACGTCGGCGAGCCAGTTGCCTGGAAGCCAGAAGCGCGCCGGGATGAAGGCGATGTTGTAGAGAGCCTGCTGGAGTTGTTCACCCAGAGAGACCTGCCAGGCGAATGCAACGAGATTGAGGCCGACGAGGGTGTAGTTCACCCACGGAGTGCTGCGTCTCGGGTTGTCGTCTCGAAGCGGAATCATTCAGGTATCTCGCAGCCGCTCTGCCGCGACGGCTGGCTCGATGATCTCAACAAACGTGCCCGTGCCGAGCTCGAGGCCGGCCAGCGCACTGAGTCGGGGTGTGATGTCGACGTAGCAGTGCGCCGCGGGCTCGCTGCCGAATGATAGGAAAACCCAGTTGAAGGCGTCGGCAATCTTCCTGCTCGCACTGGCGGCCGATCGGAGAAGCATCGCAAGGTCGGCCACCTCGTCCTCACCGCCGGAACCGAAATCCTGCCGGTGACGGTTCGGCACGATCCACTGCTGGAACGGCATCGACGTGGTCGATGGCACCAGCCAGGTGAATGTTGCCGTCTCCTGGAGCACCAGTCCCTGGCGGCGATGACTCTCGATTGCTGTGCAGAGCGGACACGCTTCTGCCCGGCGGAAAGCATTGCGTTCCTCCGCGATCCGTGGGGGCTCGAACGGCAAAGGCACCAGCTGCGAGTGGACATGCGGGAGAGACGCTCCGGCGCGATGTCCCTCGTTCTTGAAGAGCGAAACCGCGGGCGCCTCGCGATGGGCCTTCAGCCGCTCCAGATAGACTCTCACGACTTCGGTGCCGTGGCCGACCCTTGCGAATGTCTCGTCGTGAACTGCCGTCTCGATGATGACTTCCGCACCGGTCGCGGGGGGATATTTGTTGGGAACGACACGGACCCGCCAGGGATCTCCCGTTCGACTGATCTCGGGAGGCGTGTCGGACTCGTTTCCCGGACAGAACGGACAGCGCTCATCTGCCGAGAAAGGCTCGCCGAACGCGTGCGGCCTCTGCGAGCGCGCGGGCGCCGAGAGGACAGGCCTGCCGGTGATCAGGTTCCGCCGGACGTTCGTCACTCCGTGCGCTCCAGCCGAAGGGCGAGCAGGAAGCGCTGCACGATACCGAGGACGGCCGCGATCAGAAGCACGATCGACAGCCACTCGACGATAACCAGACCTCCGAACGCAACGAGTTGCCAGCGGTTGGCGTTCAGAATGTGGGAGATGAGAGGCAGCACCACGAGGGCAAGTACGAATTCACCGCGTCCAATGGAGTCGTAATTCCGTTCGCGCCAGGTGGCCTCGAGCTGGGTGCCGATGTAGCCCTGAAGCATTACAACCAGGAGGACTGCGACCGTGATCTCGATCCGTACGCGGTTCCCGAGAAGCCATCCCGAGATGAGCAGCAGATCGCTCAGCCGGTCGGCAAAGTGGTCGAGAAAGTCACCGAAGCGAGTCGACTTCCCCTGTACGCGCGCCACGACGCCGTCGAAGGCATCAGCCAGCCCACCGATCGCAAGGAAGAGGATCGCGAGCAGGAAGTTTCGCGAATATAACAGCCATGCCGCGACGACATTCAGCGCCAGCGCGGTCAGAGTGATCGAGTTCGGTGAGAAAGGGCATCCGCGTGCGAGTGGAGTGAACCATCTACCAAGCCTTTCCCGCCACGGATGCATCGGGGGCATTGTATGGAAATTGAAAATTGAAAATTGAAAATTGAAAGTTAGAGGGGAGGGGAGCTTGTCACCTCCGAGGATCACGCGTTCTAACTCGCTATGTGCTTCGGGTTACGGAGTACGCAGCTTGACGGGCCCCTCGCATGCCCGCCCACCCGGCCGCTCGGGGTGACGTCTGGCGGAGTCTTGGAAGGTGGGGGAAAAGGGGACGGATCTTTCATGCGCCCCTGACGTCGCGCGAAGCGCTTGGGAGTGCGGCGGCCGCAGCCGCCGCTTTCCAGCGTGCGCGATCCGTCCGAGCAGACGCCTAGTAGATGATCACCTCGTCGCCCACTTTGGCCATCTCGAACAGCGTGGCGATGTCGCGGTTGTGAAGCCGGATGCAACCGTGCGAGACGCTCTGGCCGAGTTGAGAGACAGCCTGGGTACCGTGCAACGCATAGCCGTCGCCGAGGTTGAGCCGGTGAGTTCCGAGCACGTCGGGAAACTGACGCTGACGCGTGCCGATTGGCGGGATGACGACAGCTCCGCCCCGAACAATCAGTCCGGCTGGGGGAAGCGGCGCACCGCCTGAGTAGACATTGTTGCCGCTCACATAGAGATCGCCGAGTGTGCTTCCGCGATTCAGTCTGACGGTCTGAAGCCCGTGCTTCTGTGCCTCTTCGAAGTAGTGCCAGTCGGGCGGCACCCAGGTGGGGTTTGTCTCTTTCGACAGAACTCGGAATCGGCCGGTCGGCGTACGGAATTGCATCGTTCGACCGCCGACCTTCAGCGTCGCTTCTTTGCCGGTGGAGCAGACCGCGTCGAATACGAGCTCACCGTTGCGCCGCGCGTAAACGCGATTCTCGGTAGTGGAAACGGTGATGACGAAGTTGCTGTCGTGGAGATCTTCGATCGCCTTTTCAGTCGACGCAACATCCGATTGCAGATTTGTCAGCTGCGAGGAGGTCTCGGACATCGTCTGCTGAAGCCGCTCGAGCTGCTGATTCATCTGCTCGTCGATCATTCTGTCGATCGTCTGGACGCGGCGGAGCTTTCGCTCATCCGTCAGAGTGATCGCTTCGGCTGCGACTGCGTAGCCGAGAACACAAAGCGCAAGAACCAGCAGCGCCCACGAACCGAGTAAACCGACCCAACGAGGCATCTCTCTCCTCTAGAAAATGTAGACCTTCGTTTTTTCCTTGTGAATCTGCTGCCAGACCGCACGGAGAAACTCATCCGCCACCATGTACGAACCAGGCTTTGCCCCCTTCAGCGGGCTCGCGTTCGACGGAGGGGAGTGGATCGCGTAACCATTGCCGATGAACAGGACGTATCGGCCGAGGCCATCAGGGATCGCGGGACGGGAGTTCGGGATGGGCATTTCGTTCATCTGATAAACCCACTCCGGAATCGTCCAGTCGTGCCCGACCAGCTTTGCTTCGATCGAGAATGCACCCTTGAGCGGCACGAAGGTCCATGTCTTTTCGCCGACAGTGATCGACTTTTCTTCTCCCACCACGACGTCCGCCTCCCGCAGAATCGTGTCGCCGTAATAGAAGCGGAGCTTCTTCGCTTTGGTGTCGATCGAGAGATAAAACTCTTCGGATTTGAGGCTGTCAGCGAACTTGACGCGCGACTGCAGCTCACGCTGGAGTTGTTCACGCGTAAGGTCGAGCTCGGCGAGGTCGTCCTTGACCTTCCGGATGTCTTCGGGGCTGCGCTGCTGCTGAGCGATCACGTCCGCGAAGCGCGTTTCAACGCGATCCCGGTGATAGCGAGCGAAGGCGATCCCTGCAATTCCCAGCAGAAGCAGCAGCAGGTTCAGCCATAGGGGAGGGCGAGGGAACGTTCGCCGGTCACTGGAATCCGGCCGTTCGGAGCGGCGTCGATCAGGCATCTCTGGCGATTTCCTTCGCGAGGAATGTGCCAGATCGTGGCAGCGCCGGACGCCGGGCGCGAGGCGCTCGAGCGGGCATCAAATGCGCACCGCGGAGTGTGATGGCGCCGCTGTTGACGCCACCATATCCGCGGTGGAATATGTCCCGCCGGACTCGACTTTGTGTGACTTCGTTAGGAGATCTTGCAGATGGCAGATTCGAAGGCAGTACAGCAGATCACCGACGCCGATTTTGACAGCGTCCTGAACGGCGGTAAGCCGGTATTCGTCGACTTCTGGGCACCGTGGTGCGGACCTTGCCGCATCGTCGGGCCGATCGTCGAGGAGCTTGCTCCCAGCTACGAGGGGAAGGCAGTGATCGGCAAGGTGAATGTCGACGACAATCCGATGATCGCGCAGCGGTATGGCGTTACCTCCATTCCGACGCTGATGATGTTCAAGGATGGGAAGCTCGTCGACCGGATGGTGGGTGCGGCCCCCAAGGGCGCACTTCAGCAGTTCATCGACAAGAACCTGTAACCTGATCCAGAGATGCCGGCACAATCCGGACCGAACAGAACGCCGGCCGCGAGGCCGGCGTTCTGTTTTTTTGGAATCGACAGAGCTGCGCTACGATCCATGCCGATGG
>DASVLC010000159.1:0-6951 GCA_036385045.1 Thermoanaerobaculia bacterium
ACGGCAAGTTCACCGGAACGAAACAGGAACGCCCTCTCAGGACGAACTTTGATCAACACTCACCCGTATACGGTTCCAGTGCAGACCCCCGGAGGACCCGACCTGCAGATCCATCCGATACCGCGCGCCCTGATGGCGGTCGCGATCGCTGCGCTCCTCGTCGCTTCAGCAGTTCATGGCGACCCGGTCTCGACTCCCCACGTGACCGCAGAGTTGCTGCTCGAAAAGCGATCCGTGACTCCCGGGGAATCGTTTGACGTCGCGCTGCGGCTGCGAATGAAGGACGGCTGGCACACGTACTGGAAACACCCGGGCGACTCGGGAGAGCCGACCGACATCACCTGGAACCTTCCTCCCGGCTTCACCGCCGGCGACATCCAGTGGCCGTATCCACAGAAGATCAGTATGGCTCCGCTCACCACCTACGGCTACGAGGGGGAGGCGACGCTCCTCGTCCCGTTCAAAGCCGCGAGCGATGCGAAACCGGGGTCGAGCGCACGTGTGACCGCGGACGTCTACTGGATGGTGTGTGAGACGGTCTGCATTCCGGAGGAAGTAACCCTCGCTCTCGATGTCCCGATCGGCGAAGGATCCGTTCTTCCCTCGGAGCCCGCCGCGTCTGCATTCACGAGCACGAGAGAGAAGCTTCCGATCCCGGCGGATGACTGGAACATCGTCGCGAGTGAACAGGACGGGCAGTTCGTTCTGCGCATCGAGCCGTCGCAGGGTGTGGTTCTTGATGGCGACATCCAGTTCTTCGCTGCCAGCGGTCCGCTGATCGAACACAGCGAACCGGAGACGACGAGCGTTGATGGCCGCGTCGTCACGATGAAACTCGTACGCTCTCCATATCTCACAGGGGCGCCGGAGAGGTTCAACGGGATTCTGCTTGCCGCGAATGGCGTCCGCGCAGGACCGGTTGCGTTCGAGTTCGACGTTCCCTTCACCGCCTCCTCGGCCGTCGCTCCGGCGGCCACTGCCGCAACCGAAACGACAGCCGTCCCCCTCACGCTGTTCCTCGCGCTCGCACTCGCGTTCGCCGGCGGCATCATCCTGAATCTCATGCCGTGCGTCTTTCCGGTCGTCTCGCTCAAGATCCTCTCATTCGTGCAGTCGGCCGGCGACGATCCGCGCCGCGTACGTGCCCACGGCCTGACGTTCGCGGCGGGGGTTCTGGTTGCCTTCTGGGCTCTCGCCGCGCTGCTGCTCGCGCTGCGGGCAGCCGGCGAAGAGATCGGCTGGGGCTTCCAGTTGCAATCGCCCGGTTTCGTCGCGGCGATGACCTTCCTTCTCTTCGGACTCGGGTTGAGTCTCGCCGGCGTCGTCGAGATCGGCACTTCGCTCACGCGCATCGGCGGTGGGAACGTCAGTGGTCATCGCTCGAGCTTCATGAACGGCGCTCTCGCGACGGTCGTCGCGACTCCCTGCACGGCGCCCTTCATGGGAGCGGCCCTCGGATTTGCGATGACCCAGAGCGCGGTCACATCGATGCTGATCTTCACCGCTCTCGGCGCAGGTATGGCTGCCCCGTACGTAGCGCTTTCGGCCTGGCCGGCGCTGCTCCGCTTCCTTCCGAGGCCTGGGCTCTGGATGGTGCGATTCCGACAGGTGACGGCGTTCCCGCTCTTCGCCACCGTCGCATGGCTCGTCTGGGTGTTCGGACATCAGACCGGAATCGACGGGGTGCTGCGTCTGCTCCTCGGACTCACGCTGCTCGCACTCGGGCTCTGGATCTGGGGACAGTGGGTGACGTTGTCGGCCGCGGAGCGAACGAAATGGATCGCGCGTACGGCCGCCGCCGGATTCATCGTTGCCGGGCTCGTGCTCGCCGGAACGAGCGCTCCGACGGCCACCGCGAGCCTGACGTCGGGACCTGTTGACGGGATTGCCTGGGAGACTTACTCGGAAGAGAGAGTTGCCGCGCACAGGGCAGCGGGACGTCCTGTTTTCATCGACTTCACGGCGGCGTGGTGCCTGACCTGCAAAGTCAACGAGCGGATCGCGTTCAGCTCGGACGAAGTCCACCAGCTCGTGAAAGCACGAAACATCGCGATGCTGAAAGCCGACTGGACGAACAGAGATCCGGCGATCACCCGCGCGCTGGCCGGCTTCGGTCGCTCCGGCGTTCCTCTCTACGTCCTCTACGAAGGCGATTTTGCGGCGCAGCCTCGCCTGCTGCCGGAGATTCTGAGTCCCGGAATTCTTATGAATGCGTTCTCTGAAGTGAAGTGATCACACGCTCGCTGCTGAAAATCAGGAGGAATCGATGAAACGAATGCTGACTGTCACATCAATGCTGACGCTTACTCTGCTCGTGGCTTTAGGGTGCGGCGCTGACGCCGCCCAGCAGTCCTCGACGTACCCTGCGCCCGCGGTTGGAAAGGCCGCGCCGGAGTTCAACGCAACCGACACCTACGGCAAGGCGCACACCTTGAGCCAGTATCGCGGCAAGTGGGTGGTGCTCGAGTGGTTGAATCACGAGTGCCCGTACGTCCGGAAGCATTACGACAACAACGTGATGCAGGCGCTGCAGAAAAAGTACGCGGCCCAGGGGGTCGTCTGGCTCTCGGTCGTTTCGTCAAAGCCCGGCAGCCAGGGGCATTTTCCGAATGACAAGGCGAACGCCCTGACGAAAGAGAAGGGGGCCGCGCCGAGTGCGGTCCTCGTCGACGCGCCGGGCACGGTCGGCCGGATGTACGACGCTCGCACGACACCTCACATGTTCGTCATCGATCCGCAGGGAACGCTCGTCTACATGGGCGGAATCGACGACAAGCCGACCGCGCGTGCGGCCGATCTCCAGGGTGCGCGGGCACACGTCGACATCGCGCTCCAGGAAGCGATGGCCGGCAAGCCGGTCAGCGTCCCGACGAGCAAGCCGTACGGCTGCAACGTCAAGTACTGATCTCGAATCATGCGCGGGCCGCTCCTCACGAGGGGCGGCCCGCCGCACCGTTGGAATGAGGAGACTACTTTGATCGACCGGCGCAACGTCCTCCACGGCCTTTCCACCCTCCGGCTTTTCGGCGCCACAACGGTGCTGTTGCTCGCCACGACCGTAACGGCACAGCAGGGCCCGGGAGGCGGACCGCCGTTCCCGATACCGGCCACCCCCGTCCAGGAGAACGAGCTCGTCGAGACCTGGAACGAGCGGGTGAGTGCCGGTCCTCCGGTCGGTGCCTTTCCGGAGTTCGACGGGTGGAGCATGGGGCACGCGATGCCTCTCGCTCGCTCCGAACATGGAGTGGCGGAACTGGACGGAAAGATCTGGGTGTTAGGCGGATATCCGCCCGGGCGGCTCCCTTCCAACCTTGTGCAGATCTATGACCCAACCACTAGTCGCTGGTCGCTCGGCCCGCGCTTGCCCCAGCCGATCCACCACATCATGACCGCGGCGGTCGATGGCAAGCTGTATGTGATGGGCGGCGAGATCGACGGCGCGAGCACGGGACGGCCGGAGATCTTCGTGGCGCACACCTGGGTTCACGATCCCGCGGTCGGTGGATGGGTGCAGCGTGCGCCGATGCCGACTGCGCGGAGCGGCGGAGGGAAGGCGGTGATCGACGGCAAGATCTACGTGGCCGGCGGGCGCCCGCCCGGAGGCCATGCCTTCGAGGTCTACGACCCGGTGACCAACAAGTGGGAAAAGCTGCCCGACATGCCGACCCAGCGGAATCACCTGGCCATGGTCGCGCTGAACGGGAAGGTCATCGTCGCCGGCGGTCGCTTCGGTCCGGGCGCTATGGCCGAGCGGACCAACGTGGTCGAAATCTACGATCCCGCCACCCGTACCTGGAGTCAGGGCGCACCGCTTCCCGCGGCTGTGGGCGGAATCACCGGCGCGGCTCATGCGGGCTGCATGTTCGTCTTCGGCGGCGAGGGTGAGCGGAACCATGTCCTCGGCCTCACGCCCACCACGTATGCGTATGATCCCCGCGCCGACCGCTGGACCAGACTGCCGGATCTCCCCATCGCAATGCACGGCCTCAAGGGGAGCGCCGTGATTGACGGCCGGATCTTCCTGCCGGGCGGCGCGATCACGCTGGGTGGAAACACCGGCACCAACGCCATGCAGGTGTACCGGCCGACGATAAGCTGCGAGTGAGGCGGGCGGTCCCTACGGTCATCACATTCGCGCGGCCGGCGGCGCCGCGCCGAGCACGATTCGCAGGCGGTGATCGGCGCCGTCGTCGATGAGTGGGACCTCGCTTGCATCAACCTGCTTCGCATCAAGCTCGGCGGTCACCAGCTCGGGAAGATGCGGATCACGGTTTTCGACTTCGATCGTGTAGCGGGAGCGGCCGAATCGCCACTCGATCGAAAACCCTGGCCATGAAGCGGGAATGCATGGTTTGACTTCGAACGTGCTGCCCCGCTGACGGAGCCCGAGAATTCCTTCGATCGCCACACGATAGAGCCATCCGGCCGACCCGGTGTACCAGGTCCACCCTCCGCGGCCGCGATGCGACGGATGGTCGTAGACGTCCCCCGCCACGGCGTACGGTTCGGTTTTGTACCGGTGGACGTCCCCCTCGCTCCGCGTGTGATTGATCGGATTGAGCATGTGAAACAGCTCCACCGCTTCGTCCCCGCGTCCGAGACGGGTGAGCGCGAGGACGACCCACTGTGCGGCGTGCGTGTACTGGCCTCCGTTTTCGCGCACGCCCGGGATATAGCCCTTGATGTATCCGGGATCGAGCTCCGTCGTGTCGAATGGCGGAGTGAGAAGAAGCACGACGTTGGAGGCGCGCCGGACGAGGTGCGCGCGGACGGCGTCCATCGCCCGCTCGGCGCGGTGGCGCGGCGCGGCCCCCGACAGCACTGCCCAGCTCTGCGCGAGCGAGTCGATCTTCCCTTCGACGTTTCTCGACGATCCGAGCGGAGTGCCGTCGTCGAAATAGGCGCGCTGATACCACTCGCCGTCCCACGTCTGCTCGAGCATTGCGCCGAGCCGGTCCTGCTCGACGCGATACCGGTCGGCTCGCACCGTATCTCCTCTCTCCCGGCACCAGGGCTCGACCAGACCGAGGATCAGATGAAGAAACCAGCCGACGAAGACGCTCTCGCCGCGCCCCTCCACGCCGATCCGGTTGTAACCGTCGTTCCAGTCGCAGCTCCCGATGAGCGGCAGTCCGCGCGCCCCGGAGGGGAGCGACTTCTCGATCGCGCGGACGCAGTGCTCGTAGAGCGTGCCCTGCTGGCTCGAGAGCTCCGGCAGGCCGAACACTTCCGATTCTCCCTCAGGGAGCGGAGGGGCTTCCAGGAAGGGGATTCGCACGTCGAGAATGGTTTCGTCGCCGCTGGCCTGAACATATTCCGCCGTCGCCCATGGGAGCCAGAGCAGGTCGTCCGAACAACGCGTGCGGATGCCGTGGCCGCTCTTCGGATTCCACCAGTGCTGAACGTCCCCCTCGACGAATTGCCTCTCCGCCGCGCGAAGAATGTGCGCGCGAGTCAGATCGGGACGAACGAACGTGAGGGCCATCACGTCCTGCAGCTGATCGCGGAATCCGAATGCGCCGCTCGCCTGGTAGTAGCCGGAGCGTGCCCAGATGCGCGCTGCGAGGTCCTGGTAGAGGAGCCACCGATTGACGATGAGGTCGAACGAATCGTCGGGCGTCGAGATGCGAATCGATCCGAGCAGCTCGTCCCAGAACGTCTCCACGGCCGCGAGCTCCTTCCAGGCGGCCTCGGGATCTCTGTAGGTCCTCAGAATCCGGCGCGCGTCCTCGAGGTCCGCTCCCTGGCCCAGTTGGAAGACGATCTGTCTCGACTCTCCCGGACCGATCTCGACGCTTACCTGGATTGCGGCGCAGGGGTCGAGCCCCGCACCGAACCGACGCTCGAGCTCGGGCCGTCCGAGCGCGGATGCGCGTGCCAGAGAGCCGTTGCGGCCGAGGAACTCGCGGCGGTCGCCCGTGGCCGAGCGCACCGGTCCCGTCGCGCCGGCGAACGCGACGCGTTTGGATGGGGACTCGCCGTAGAGCTGCCGCGCGAAGACGTCGCCTGTCGCCTCGTCGTGATCGGTCATCACGAATCGCGAAATGCCCGGCTTCGGCGGCCCGAGCCACCAGTCGTTGTACGAGAAGAGTGAGAGGCGGCGCGGCCGGTTCGACCGATTGACCAGCGTGAGGGCCGACAGCTTCACAGGCTCGTCTTTGGCGACGAAGACCACGAGGTCCTGCTCCAATCCATGCGCGTTGCAGAAGAAGCGCGTCACTCCCGCGGAATGCCTGACGATCCACCGCGGCGACCGCGGGCCCCTTCGGATCGGGCCGGGCGTCGCTCCCCACACCGCGCCGCTCTCCTCGTCACGAATGAAAATCGCCTCGGAGGTCGGATCGGTCACCGCATCGTTCGCGAATGGTGTCAACCGGTTCTCGCGGGCGTTCTCTGCCCAGGTGTGCGCCGCGCCCGAGGACGTGACGATCGAGCCGAAGATCGGGTTCGCGAGCACGTTGATCCATGGAAGCGGAGTCTCACGATCGCCCTCGAGGACGACGATGTATGCCCTCCCATCATCCGCGAAACCGCCGGTGCCGTTGTCCATGTGAAGCGGAGGAATCGCGACGGCCGGCTGCGGTTCCTCCCCCTCCCGCGGCTCGTCGATCAGAGTCTCCGGAAGCGGATGCGGCACGCTGGTCGACTGGCTCACATCGCTCCGGTCGAGCTGCTGATCCAGCCTTCCGCGGTCACCGTGGAGCGTCGCGCGGGCGACCGTGGCGAGGAGCGTGATCTCCTTCTCCGGCATCGCATCGGCACGCAGGAGGAAGACGCCGCCGCTCTTGCTCATCCATCCCCCGAACGGTCCGAGACCGACCACGCCGGTGAGCTCGGCGTGCAGCTCGTCGCGATAGGTCGCTTCGTGCTCGTTGAGGATGACCACGTCGGCTCGCAGTCCTTTCAGCCGCCACTGCTCCTGCGCCCGCAGCACCTGATTCACGAGCTCGA
>DASVLC010000160.1:0-3338 GCA_036385045.1 Thermoanaerobaculia bacterium
CTCGAGGGGGCGGCCGTGCTGTCGAGAAACCTCGTCCATCCTGAGAGCGACTCAGAGACCGGACGTTTCAAGGCTCGCGCTGATGCCGGCAACGTCGCCGGCGCAACCTATCAGTTGAGGATTGCAATCGAAACGGACGATGAGCTGTACGCCGCATTCGGCTCTGTGAATGCCGTAACCACCTACATCAGCAATCTGGTGGGAGCCGCCTCCGTCATGTTCGAGCGTGACCTCGGCACCACGCTCCTGCTAGGGCAGGTGAATGTCCGCTCCGGCGGCCCCGGCACGGATCCCTGGACGGCTACCATCGGGCAGGGCACCGCGATCGCACTCGGCGAGTTTGGCACCTACTGGCACAACAATCACCTCGGAGTCCAGCGTTCCGCTGCTGTCATGGTCAGCGGAAAGCTCTATGGCGGGGGGATTGCCTGGTCGAACTGGCTTTGTGCCAATGACTTCTACTGTGGCAATGACGGTGGTCTCTGCAACGGCAACGTCGCTTCGCCGACCTGGGCGGGGAAGTGGGGTGGTAGCTACGCCTTCGTCGGTTCTTCCGGTAGCGTCACAACCACCGTTCCCAATCCGACTCTCACGATCAATGGAATCGAGTACGGGCTGCCGATCAGCAACTACTGGATGCTGCTCGGCTTCGCCCATGAGCTAGGCCATGTCGCGAACGGTCCGCACACCCATTGCATCTCTCTCTCCGCTCAGGAGCAGGCTGACTATGGAGTGGCACGAAGCTGGGTGGATCAGTGTGCGAGTGGCGAGTGCTACATCGGCTCCACCTCGGCTCCTGCAGAGAAGGGGACGATCATGAGCTACTGTCACAACATCTTCTACAGCGGTTCTTACCGGGCGAGCAGGTTCCTCTTCGCGAAGGCGGGGGAGCCCAACGAAAAAATCCTCGACTACTTCACGATCGGGCTCGAGAGCAATACGCCCGACGCGACGATGACGACCGGCTCCGAGCCGGTCGCGTGCTCCAGCGGGAGGACCGCTTCCGTTCCCTCGTGCAGCGGCTGTACCTATTCCTGGTCCGCCGCCGGAGCAACGATGACCGCGGGTGAGACGACCCGCACCGTCACCTACACGCCTACTGCGGCCAGCGTGACGCTCACCGTGACGATCACGAACTCGAAAGGCTGCGCGATTACTGTTTCGAAAGTGCTTGCCTCATCCTGCGCGGCTCTGGCGGCACCGACGAACATCGTTGCGACGGCCACGACCGCCACGAACGTCCAGCTGACCTGGACCGCGGCAGGCGGTGCAGCGTCGTACAACGTGTATCGCTCGACGAACGGCTCGACCTACGGGCTGCTCGGCAACACCGCGTCCACCACGTTCAATGACTCCACGGCCGTCGCGGGTACGGCCTACCTGTACAAAGTGCGTTCGGTGAACGGTGGAGAGTCTGGCGACAGCAACCGTGATCTCGCCACGACCGTGATCTTCACCGATCCGACGATTACTGCCCAGTCGACCGCAGTACGACTGGTGCATTTCGAAGAACTGCGCACCGCCGTGAACGCCGTCCGCACTCTGGCTGGCCTCTCTGTGGTGGCATTCACGAGCCCGGAGCCGTCGACCGCGGTGACCATCCGCCGCGTCCACCTGCTCGACCTCCGTACTGCGATAGACCTCGCACGTGCGACGCTCGGCCTCAGTGCGATCGCCTACACCGACTCCACTATCATGGTGACCAGCACTCCGATCAAGGCAGCACACATCGACGAGCTGCGCGCCGGCGTTCGATAGTGGGAAGCGCCCGCGGGTGGAAACGTTGTGGACGACCGCGGATGGGGCGAGCGCAAGAGCGTTCTCCTGCTGGCGCCATGACAACCGGCACGCACATCGGTGACAGGCGCCTGATTCGTAATGTTGCTGATTGCGCAAAGGTCGTTGTCCTTTTGTGTCGAGTTGCTCTGCAAAGCGCATCAATCGCATGAATTGAGCGCTCCGAGAGCATCGTCCGCTGACGCTCCACTTGTCGCTGTCACCAATCTAGCCCGTTCTCCATTGTCCCCTTCCGTGCAATACTGACGGAGGGTCATAAGGAATGCGTGCGGTGATTCCGGGCTGCCCATGAGGCGACGCATTCCGGCAAATGCATAGGAGAGATCATGCGAAGAGCGGTTCTGTTCGGTGTCGTGACGGCGTTGATGTGCGTTTGGGTGGTCGAGGCCCAGTGGGCGAACTCGCCCTCGGTGAGCGGAGCGATCTACTACAACGGCGGCAAGGTGGGCGTCGGCACGAATGCTCCGCAGTCGCTGCTGCATCTCGCGGGACCATCGGGAGTCAGTAACCTGACCTTCGACAGCCCGGGAACGCAGAAGTTTCGCTTCGGAACGATTCCCGGGATCGCAAACTGGGGAGCGCTCACGATCAACTCGGCGTACTCCGGGAGCGGCTGGCTGCTCGACGATACCAGCACGAACGGCTGGTTCTTCAAACTGGACGGTCGCGGAGGCAACAGCGCAGGCATCTTCAACGGACTCTGGCTCTATCGCATCCCGTCGGGAGGTGGAGCGCACACCGACGAAACGGCGATCTTCGGCGTGACGAACGGCATGGCGTACTTCGCGCAGAATGTCGGTATCGGCACCGACACACCATCGGCGAAACTACATGTCGTGGGCGGGGGCCGGTTCACCGGCGACGTCGTCGTCGACGGCAACCTGGCGGCGAAGTACCAGGACGTGGCCGAGTGGGTACCATCGAGCGAGACGCTCAGCGCCGGCACGGTCGTGATCGTCGATCCGGGCGCCCGCAACGAAGTCGTCGCCTCGGTGGGGGCCTACCAGACCAGCGTGGCTGGAGTGGTGTCCGCACAGCCGGGTCTCCTGCTCGGAGAGCCGGGCGATACCAAAGCAATGATCGCGACGTTCGGTCGGGTGAAGGTACGCGTCGACGCAACGAAGGGCGCAATTCGTCCGGGAGACCTGCTTGTCACCTCCGACGAGCCCGGCACCGCGATGCGCTCCCAGGAGATCGATCTCGGCGGGATGAAGATCCATCGTCCCGGCACGATCATCGGCAAGGCGCTCGAGCCGCTCGAGTCGGGCAAGGGCGAGATCCTTGTACTGTTGTCGCTTCAGTAGGTCTTCGGGACATTTTGAGAGATACCTCGATAACTGTTCCTACACCACGGAACCGAATGGGTTGACACGTTGGAAGAGATTGCCATGCTTCGTATAAATGCAATGACATTGTTTTTTTGCTTGTCGCTCGGATGGACAGCGAGTCTTGCTGGAGCAACGATCGGCCCTCAGGTTGAGCCGTCGAACATCTCCGCCATTCTCCCGGAGGGTACCGTCGGCCAGCGTCTCACGATCGTG
>DASVLC010000161.1:0-33031 GCA_036385045.1 Thermoanaerobaculia bacterium
CAATCGGGGTTCGACTCCCTGCGTCCCAGCCACCGCCGGCCACGGGCCGGAGCGCAGACTCCCCGGCCGAGCGACCGACTTGACCGAAGCTCCGGTGGTATATATCATCGATAGCTATCATGGCTAAGACATCTTCGAAACGCGTGACCGCACGTGTTTTCACCACGGGCAGAAGTCAGGCCGTCCGTCTCCCGAAGGAGTTTCGATTCGATACCGACACGGTCCTGGTGCACCGTGAAGGCAGCTCCGTGATCCTCGAACCAGCGCGCGATTGGCCCGAGGGGTATGTCGAGTCGTTCAGTGGTGTGCCGGATGACTTCGATCGACCGACGCAGGGAATCATCGATAAGCGACGCAAGCTCTAGGGCGCGGAGATCGGATGAAGTTCCTGCTCGACACGGACACTTGCATCTACGCTCTGAAGCGGCGGGAGGGCGTCATTGAGCAACTCCTGTCGCAAGCGCGAGAAGATGTTGCCGTCAGCGTCATCACTGAAGCAGAGCTGCGTACCGGGGCCGGGAAGAGCTCTTCGCCCGCGAAGACCCTGCGCTTGATGGAGAATTTTCTCAGGCCGCTCACCATCGTCGAGTTCACGTCGGAGGACGCTGTGACCTACGCCCGCATCCGCACCAGGCTGGAGCGCGCGGGGACCCTGATCGGGCCGCTCGACACTCTCATCGCAGCCCAGGCCGTCGCTCGCAAGCTGACGCTCGTCACCAATAACGAACGCGAGTTCCGTCGCGTGTCAGATCTGACGGTCGAGAACTGGACTCGCTGAAACGACCGAAATGAGCGCGGCAGTTCGAACTTCGTCCCTGCGTCCCAGCCACCGCCGGCCGGCCACGGGCCGGTGCGTCGGTCGGCAGAGCCTCCTTCAGGTGTTGGGCCGTCCGGATCGCCATTCGCGGGAGCCAGAGTTCGGGCTTTCGTCCCTGCGTCCCCGCCAAGTTCAGTCGTCTGCCGCTGAGTCCAACCTCTTGCTTCCGAAAAAATCGCTATCATATTGCTAGCATGGAGGCAGGATGGCCCGAGTACTCATCAGAGACCTGAGCGAACGAACCGTTGACAAGCTGAAGGCACGCGCACTGCGCAACGGCCGGTCGCTTCAAGCGGAGTTGCAGGTCATCGTGGAACGCGCGGCAGCCGTCGACGTGATCGAAAGTCGTGATGTCGCCGCCCGCATCCGCCGGAGGCTGAGCAACCGGAAACACTCTGAAAGTGCCGCTCTGGTTGCCGATGATCGCCGGCGATGAAGAAAGTCGTCGTCGATGCCAGTATCGCCCTGAAGTGGTTCGTGCCGGAAATCCATTCCGCGGCAGCCGCACGTCTGCTCGATCCTGCAATCGTCCTCTGCGCTCCTGACTTGATCGGCCCGGAGTTTGGAAACATCCTGTGGAAGAAGGTGCGTCGCGCGGAGATCACGCGCAACGACGCCGACGAAATTCTTGGCGCGTTTGCCGCGCTGCCGCTGGACATTCGCTCTTCAGCCGATCTTCTTGCTGCCGCTTTCGATATCGCGGTCGAATTCGATCGCAGCGTCTACGACAGCTTGTATCTTGCGCTGGCCGTAGCTGAGGAATGTGTTCTGGTCACGGCCGACGCGAAGTTCCATTCCGTCGTCGCAGCAAGCCCACTGGCGAATCACGTACTGTGGGTGGACGCAGGAGTCTGACGCACGTCTGAGCTCGAAACGCTTCGCGCGACATCATGGACGCATGATTTCTCCACCCTCCGAGACTCTGCAGATGTCTCCCCGAGCGGGCGGTTGGGCGGGCAAGCGAGCGGCCTGGCAGGCTGCGTACTGAGCGAGCACGGTTCGACAAACTCCGCCCGCACTCCCAGCCACCCGGGCCGGCCCGGGTTCGCAGGCTGGCAAGCCTCCTTCAGGCTCCAGTTCGCCTGCGAACCGTGTTGGCGCGCTGCTTCCATAGCCTGACATCCGGGCGCGACAGTCACACTGAGTATGTTGCCGGTCTTCATTGGCCTGCCGCGGCAGATGGAGTGGGATGCAAGTACCGTCGATCACCAGGCTTCTTCTCGTCGAAGATGATTCCAGCGCTGCGGCCTTTCTTCGCTCGATGTTCAAGGACGTGCGCACGCCCATCACGGAGTTCGTGCACTTCGAGCAGATGAGTACGGCCGAGCAGTATCTGGCCGAACACTCCGTTGACCTGATCCTGCTCGATCTCGGGCTGCCCGATGCACAGGGTCTGGAAGCGGTGCGCCGCGCCCGTGCCGCTGCACCGCGAACCCCATTGGTGGTGTTGACGGGATGCGACGATGACGTAGTGGCAGTACAGGCCTTGCAGGAAGGAGCGCAGGACTATCTCATCAAGGGACAGATCGAGCCGCGGGGTGTCCTACGAGCCCTGCGCTATGCCGTCGAGCGCAAGATCATCGAGGAAGCGCTGCTTCAGGAGAAGCAGCACGCTCAGGTCATGCTCGATTGCATCGGTGAGGCCGTCGTCTGCATCGATACCACCGGCTGCATCACCTTCCTCAATCTCGCCGCACAGACCATGTCTGGCTGGTCGAGGGAGGAAGCGCGTGGCAAACCGATGGCTGAGACGCTCCGCATCATCGACGCCAACAGTCGCGAAACCATCACCATACCGATGGCGAGTCGATCGGCGGGCCTGCCGGAGAACTGCGTCCTGATCCGTCATGATGGAGTCGAAATCCCGATCGAAGACAGCGGCTCTTCCATCTATTACCGTGGCGAGCAAGCCGCCGGAGCGGTCATCGTGTTCCACGACGTCAGCGCTGTGAGGGCGATGTCCCTCGAGTTGACCCGCTCGGCGCAGCACGACTTTCTGACCGGGCTGCCCAACCGCCTCCTCCTGAACGATCGCATTCATCAGGCCATCGCCATGGCTCGGCGTCATAAGAAGCAGGTGGCCTTGCTGTTTCTGGACCTCGACGGTTTCAAGCACATCAATGACTCGCTGGGCCATTCCATGGGCGACAAGCTGCTCCAATCCATCGCGGAACGCCTGGTGAATTGCATCCGCTCTTCGGACACGGTCAGCCGCCAGGGGGGAGATGAGTTCGTAGTCCTGCTCGCAGAGCCAGATCAATGGGAGGGCATCGTTATGACGGCGAAACGAGTCCTCAATGCGGTGGCCGAAGTCCATTCCATCGAAGGGCGTGATCTCCACGTCACCACCAGCATTGGCGTCAGTGTCTACCCTGACGATGGCCTCGATGCGGAAACGCTCATGCGGAATGCGGACATGGCGATGTACCAGGCGAAGGAGTACGGGCGCCAGAGCTGTCGGTTCTTCGAGCCGGAGATGAACGCCCGGGCCGTGGAGCGCCAGTCCATCGAGGAAAGCCTGCGGCGCGCCCTCGAGCGGCACGAATTCGAATTGCACTACCAGCCCAAGGTCAGTCTGCGGACAGGGGGAATCGTCGGCGCAGAGGCATTGATCCGCTGGACACATCCCACGCTGGGAGCCGTCGCTCCGAAGCAATTCATCCCCATCGCCGAGGAATGCGGTCTGATTCTCCCGATCGGCAACTGGGTCCTCCATGAGGCATGCCGGCAGGCCCGGGTCTGGGTCGATGCCGGACTGCCGATGACCACCGTGGCCGTCAACGTCTCGTCTTTGCAGTTGCGACAGCAAAACTTCCTGCCGGGTCTGTCTGCCATCCTGGATGAGACCGGACTCGATCCGGCGCTTCTCGAACTCGAGATGACCGAAAGCGTCCTCATGGAACATTCCGAGTCCGCTGCCTCCACCCTTCTCTGCCTCAGAGAGAAGGGTGTGCAGGTGGCGGTCGATGACTTCGGCACGGGCTACTCCAGCTTGAGCTATCTGCGGAAGTTCCCGGTGGACGCGCTCAAGATCGACCAGTCCTTCGTCCATCACATCAGCAGCGCCGCGGACAACGCATCAATCGTTACCGCGGTGATCAGCATGGCCCGAAGTCTGAAGTTGCGGGTGATTGCCGAGGGAGTGGAGACCCTGGAAGACCTGGCGTTCCTCCAGGCTCACCATTGTGATGAGGGCCAGGGGTACTACTTCGGCAGACCGGTTCCCGCCGGCGAGTTCGCGGTATTGCTCGAACGGGGATTGCTGGAAGCGGTTGCGTCGGAGGATATGGAACGGAGGATCGTAGTGCTGGGGCGCGAGCTCGAAGAACGCGATCGGCGGATTGCAAGCGCGGAGCTCGAGAATGTGCGGCTCGAGAGGATCGTCGAAGAGCTGACCGCGAACGGCGCTGGCATCCCGGCCAGCCTCGAAATGCAGTCAGCGACCTCGCACGATTCGATGTTGAGAATTCGACCGGACGAGTAAAGGGAGCGCCGTTCGCTGGCACAGCCTCTTTCACCTGCGATAACCTCGTGCAATGTTCGAAGCAGCCGAGCTGGGTCAGAAAACATCAAAGGCTGAATACGAGGCTGCGCTGCCGGAGCTGCGATCCCGGCTGCTTGCAGCACAGCGTGTCCTTCGCGAGACGAATCGCTCCGTGATCGTCATCCTGTCGGGTGTGGAAGGCGCAGGAAAGAGCGAGGTGGTGAACCGGCTGCACGAATGGCTGGACGCGCGCGGCCTCGTTACGCACGCCTTCTGGCGCGACTCCGATGAAGAGCACGAACGACCGCGTTACTGGCGCTTCTGGCGTGCACTGCCGGTGCGAGGGACGATCGGCATCCTGTTCGGCTCCTGGTATACGCGGCCGATCATCGATCGCGTGTTCGGGAAGAGCCGGCGCGCGGATCTCGACCGCGAACTGCAAAGGATCGTCTTCTTCGAACGGATGCTCATCGACGACGGCGCAGTGATCATCAAATTGTGGCTTCACCTGACGAAGGACGAGGCGAAGCAAAGACCGAAGAAGGGCTCGATCTTCGGCAAGTTCACAAAGATGTACGACCGCTTCGCGGCCGTTTCGGAGCGCGCCATCCGTAACTCGGACACGGCTGAAGCGCCGTGGAGGATCGTCGAGGCGACCGACCAGCGGTTTCGCGATCTGACGGTCGGCCGCATCGTTCTGGAGGCACTGGAGAGTCTCAGCGCGCCGAGAGCGACGCCCGTTCCAGAAGAAGCCGAAGAGTCCGTGGCCCGGAGCTCGAAGAAGGCGACGCAGACCGTGCTCGATCGCATCGACCTGACGAAGACCATTTCCTCGAAAAAGTACGAGCGCGACCTCGAGAAGCTGCAGGCGCATGTCGCGAAGCTGGCCTGGAAGGCGTGGGACAAGCGCCGCTCGACAGTGATCGTATTCGAAGGATCGGACGCAGCGGGGAAGGGCGGCGCGATTCGCCGCCTCATCGCACCGATCGACGCTCGTCTCTATCGAGTCATCTCCGTGGCCGCGCCGACGGACGAAGAGAGAGCGCATCATTACCTCTGGCGATTCTGGCGACAGCTTCCGCGCGACGGTGCGATGACGCTGTACGACCGCTCCTGGTACGGACGTGTCCTGGTCGAGCGCGTCGAAGGCTTCGCGCGAACCGACGAGTGGTCGCGCGCGTACCGCGAGATCAACGACTTCGAGGAGCAGCTCGTCGATCACGGCGCCGTCCTGATCAAGTTCTGGCTGCACATCAGCAAGGCGGAGCAGCTCCGCCGCTTCAAGGAGCGGCAGAAGATCGCCTTCAAGCAGCACAAGATCACCGACGAAGACTGGCGCAACCGCGAGAAGTGGAAACCCTATGAGCTCGCCGTCAACGACATGGTCGGCAGGACCAGCTCGGCGACTGCCCCCTGGACGGTCGTTGCGGCGAACGATAAACGTCTGGCGCGCCTGCAGGTGCTCGAGACCGTCGTGCAGGCATTGCGCTGATACGCGTCGACACTGGTGTGGCTGACGGGGGTTCATGGATTCGGGAACGCGTTTCTCGACCGGATGCTCGGAGCGTTGTGAGCACCCTCCTGGACGACCTCGCGCGTCTACGAGGTTCGAACCGCCGTGGTCGCTGATGCCCGCTCCTGCCCGCTTCTTGCAACTCAACCGGTCATGGAGAACGGGTTCACACCGGGAAATACCGCCATCCTCGCGCGCAACAACGTGAAGGTCTTCGGAAAGGGAACGCAGCCGATGCTCTTCGCACACGGGTTCGGGTGCGATCAGAATATGTGGCGGCTGATCACGCCCGCCTTCGAGGATGACTATCGGATCGTGCTGTTCGACTATGTCGGAGCCGGCAAGTCCGACATCTCGGCGTACGATGAGCGCCGTTACGCGACGCTTCCTGGACGACATTCTCTCGTTCGCGCAACTCGACTCCGGTAAAGTCGCCGTGCACAACGAGAGCGTCGCGGCGCCGATGCCGCTGCACGCGCGCAGGCGCTACTCCGGTTCCGCGCGCAGCAGAGTGGGCTCTCCCTCGACTGCCTCTGCGATCAGGGCGATGTGGTCTCCGCCGATCCCGACCGGCTGTAGCAGATCCTCCTCAATCTTTTGACGAACGCTTTGAAGTTCACGCCGCCGGGCGGCAGCATCCTGATCTCTTCGGAGCGGAAAGGAGACCGGATGCTGATTCATGTCCGCGATACCGGAGCGGGAATCGCACCCGCGCAGCTCGAAACGATCTTCCATGCCTTCGTACAACTCGACGTCCCTCAGGACGAGGCACAGCGTGGCGTCGGCCTCGGGCTGGCGATCAGCCGCGATCTCGCGCGGGCCATGGGGGGTGACGTGCTCGCCGAAAGTACTCCCGGTATCGGGTCGGTATTCACGATCGACCTCCCCGCAGCGATGTCCGGATCGACGGTTGAACCGCAATGATCGGCGTCAGCTCTACGCTGGAATCGCGCGCGGTCCATTCATATCCGCTGTTCTCGTTCTACTGGGAATGCGCTGACACCGCCGTTTCACCGGTATCGACTTTCTAGAAGCGCGTCGAATCCGCGTCGCAGGACGCCGCGAGGCGGCCGATCCGCTGCCGAGACATCGTTAGGGCCCTCCAGCTGGGCAGACCGTGCACGAGGCTGTTGCACGGCCTGCCCGCTTTCCTCCAGCGCTCTATGGAGTGGAACGAGCTGACTCGTGTGCGTGAACAATCCGCCACCCGCTCGCTCCTTTCCCCAGATCTTCGTGATGATCTGCTCCGAGCCTCCCTTACCGTCCGCCGCGGGCATCCGGTAGTGCGAGACGGTGTAGCCGGTCGAAGGCGAAGTGGCGTGCACCGTGTGCCGCAGCAGCTCGCGGCGATCGACACCGGCCCAGCGCGCCGGCCGTTCGCCGCAGTGCGCACGCATCGCGGCCAATGAACGGAGCGAGCGTCCGCTCGAGACGAACAGCGGTTCGCGGTCTCCAAAAAAGGCGAGGACGCCTGCACAGCCCCCGGCCGCGAATGCCTCCTGCTCGGCCAGCAGTGCCTTGCGGATCTGCTGCTGCACCATCCCACTTCCCTCGGCGGGCGAATCGCCTGCCACCGCAGGCAGTACAAGGCAGAAGGCGAGCGTCGTCATGAGTGCGAATGTGTAACGGTTCATCGTTTCTCCCCGCTCTTGCACGCAGACGGTTTGTCGTCGACGAACAGCTGAAACGGCAGATCGTCGCTACCCGAGGGATCTTCGTTGTCGAGACGGACCCATCCCGGCGCATTGGGCCGGGCATCGAAGTAGGCTCTCCCCGAAAGGTAACTGTCTCCAGCGGGCGCCGACCAGACGTTGCAGGTGTCGCCACTGGCCTCGAGGACGACCGCGTACTCCTCGCCTGCATAGATATGAGCAGGTGTGGCGAATTCGACGATCCGGAATGCGATCCCCGGCGCGGGATAGATCGTCGGATAGAGATACCCCGAGACGGCTTCCGAGGCCAGCACGACGCCCGAGGGAAGACCGTCGGCGACTTTCTGAAGGGATACGGTCACGATGGCATAGGGGAGGCACGAGAGGGGAAAGGTCACATGCCTGAGGTAGCCATCCCTTCCCGCCTTGAACACCTGCGCGAGCTTCTGTTCCGATGCGCCGCCGACGGCTAGTGTCACACGACGATCGATGTTTACCTGTTCCTGATCAATGGCAGGGCTCGCCATGGCGACGGTGGCAATACTGAGAAGGATCGAGAATACGAGAGCTGAACGGTGAGTCATCTGAAGCCTCCTGTTCGTGTTACTGGTCTGTGGTTGCTTCGGGAGATGTATCTGAGTCGCTTCTCCCTGAGCGCTGCGATGTGCGTGGAATCGATCTGCCGTGGCTCCTTTCGTCGGTGGATGCCGGGAAGGTAGGATGGGCGGAGGGCGGCTGCATGAAACGGAGCCAAAGACTCCGTGAACTGCATGAAGGGAGGCCAAAGGATCGATGAAGATCCACCAGGAGGAGGCTGAGCGCTCGAAGAACTGCTACGTCGTAGGGGATCTCCGCGTCGATCCGGGCCTTCGACGCGTCGAGCGCGGAACCAGTGAGATCTCGCTTCCCGGCCTTTCTTTCGACCTCCTGATCGCCCTCATAGAAGGCGCGCCCGAGTTTCTATCCACCGACCGGCTGATCAGTGAGGTCTGGAAGGGGCAGGTCGTCAGCTCCGAAACGGTGACTCAGAGGGTGAAGCTCCTCCGTGACGCCCTCGGCGATGACAGCCAGAATCCGCGCTACGTCGCGGGCGCGCGCGGGCAGGGATACCGTCTCATTGCACCGGTCTCGACCGCCGATCGCGCCGCGCCACCCACGCGGTCCCGTGCGCGTATCGCGACGTTCGTCCTCCTTTTCGTTGCCGGCGCGGCGCTCATCGGCTACGGAGTCTGGAAAAAGCTGGCGGGCGAGGCACCGCGCGTGCCGGGGGCTCGCCCGGGCGCAATTGCTGTGTTGCCGTTCGAGAATCGCAGCACGCTCGCGGAGGATGCGTTCTTCGCGGATGGCATTCACGACGACCTGCTGACCCGTCTCTCGCGAATTCCGAATCTGAGGGTGATCGCCCGCGGTTCCGTCCTCGACTACAGCGGTGACGCGTCAATCCAGCAGATCGCCCGCGAGCTCGGCGTGACTTCAGTTCTGACGGGAGCTGTACAGCGTGCGGGGAACCAGGTCCGAATCCAGGTGCAGCTGATCGACGCCGGCGGCAACGCGCAGCTCTGGGCTGAGACGTACGATCGCGCGCTCACACCGGAAAGCGTGTTCGCGATTCAGAGCGAGATCAGCCGGGCCATCGTCACAAACCTTCAGATCGCCCTCGTCCCGTCGGCCGGCCAGGCACCGGAACGAGCACCCACGTCCAGTCTTCCCGCATATGAAGCCTGGCTGAAAGCGCGACACGAGATGGCGCGCTACACGCCCGAGGGCCTTAGCGCAGCGGTGACGCATTTCCAGGATGCGGTCAGCGCTGATGCCAGCTTCGCTCAGGCTCATGTCGGTCTCGCCGAGACACGTCTGCTGCAATCGCGCTTTCGTCTCCTGAAGCGGGAGCTCGCACTGCAGCTCGCAGATGCGTCTCTCGAGCGGGCGTTCCAGCTCGATCCGGCAAGTGCCGAGGCGCTTGCAGCGAAGGGAGAGGTGCTGCGGCTACGAGGAGACGTGACCGGCGCCGAGGCGGCGCTCGAGCAGGCAATCACGCTGAATCCGAACCTCGCCGGCGCATTCATCACGTATGGCTGGCTCCGGGCGGGCCAGGGAAGAACAACCGAGCAGATGGAGATGTGGCGTCGCGCCGGAGTGCTCGACCCGCGATCGTCTGTGGCGCGCGTGCATCGGGCATTCACGAATGCCCGAGCCGGCCGAAACGCCGAGGCCGAGGAGGAGCTGCGCGTGGTCATTGAGCGCGATCCCGATTTTCCGCTCGCCCACGTGATCCTCGGAGATGTGCGTCGTGCGAGTGGCGATCAGGCCGGGGCGGTGCGGCACTATCGGCGTGCTCTCGATCTCAATAGTGCTCTTCCGCTCGCCCACAGTGGTCTGGTCCGTGCCTTGATCGATCTCGAAGCAGATGCGGCGGCGAAACGCGCGATCGAAAATGCGTGGTTGGTAGCGGACACGCCGGAGCTCGGGCCGAACCTCGAGGTTATGCTCGCGGTGCAGGGTGCATCCATGACGCAGGTGCAGCGCGAGCGGGTTGAGGGATGGCTCTCGGCGCTCAGGGCGGTGAGTCCCCGGCTGGCGGCGGAGCATGCGGTGCTGTTGCACCTGCGTGCGGGACGCTTCACCGAAGCGCGCGCGGAGCTGGAATCGGCCGATCCGCTACTCGGGGGCAAACCGGAGGATGCAGTGGACGAGGGACGGCGCAGTCCACTTCGCTGCACGTACGCCTTCACGCTCACGCGCCTCGGCGAGACAGAACGCGGCAGAGCGGTCGCACTCTCCGTGCTCGAGCCGATGCGCGCCGATCACGTTTACACTCGCCACAGCCTTGTAAATCCAGTTCTCTGCAATGCGGTTCTCGGGAATGTCGAGAAGGTCGTGGCATCGCTCGGTGCCGCGGCGACGCATGGTGTGCCGAATGGCTGGCGGTCTCTGGTTTCGCGTCCGGAGCTGGCGGAACTGCGAGGAGAACCGGACCTGGAGCGAATCATCACCGCGATGCGGACGGAAGCGGCGCGCCAGCGGGAACGCGTTGATCAACCAGTCCCAGGGCTCTGACGACGGAACCGGTGCTCGTCGCGTGTTGGTAACTGGCAGTGGTTCGGCGGGCACGGACGTCCGCGGTACGGCAGCCAAGGACGGCGCTACAGGATTGCGTCCGTCATCGACCGGCTGAAAATGGTAAATTGGAATACCCAGAGGTGAGGGAATTGCAAGGGAACTCACGGAAGTCGGGCTGCGAGTTCAGATTCGCACGCGCTTTGACGCCGTTGAAATGAATGACGACACCAGAGAAGCACGCGGCACGACGCAATCGAGAGGGACGGTCCAACCTACAGACCGCATGCGCTTAGCTGATTTCATGTTGGCGAACATGGAGGCAATCCTCGCCGAGTGGGAGGAGTTTGCCCGTAGCCTCTCACCAGGCGCCGAGATGAGCGTGATCGCACTCCGCGACCATGCCGAGATCATCCTTCGCGTGACCGCACGCGACATGCACTCCCCTCAGACTCCACAGCAGCAGTCCAAAAAATCCAAAGGTGAGGGTGGTGATGGAGCGGAAAGTCAGCGCCTCGATACAGCTTCCGAACAGCATGCCATCGGGCGGCTGGAAGACGGCTTTAATCTCATCGACGTCGTATCCGAGTATCGCGCGTTACGCGCCAGCGTTCTGAAACTCTGGCAGGAAGCTGCCCACGAAGCTGACGAACACGACCTGAAGGACCTCACCCGCTTCAACGAATCGATCGACCAGTCGCTTGCCGAAGCGGTCAGAAGTTATACGAGCCGGGTTGATGAATCACGGGAGCTCTTCCTTGCGACGTTGGGTCACGACCTGCGCGCGCCGCTGAACGCGATGATGCTTTCGGCTCAGGTGCTGGCGCGATCGGGACAGCTCGACGACGAAAACAGGCAGATCGCGTCGAGGATGGCGACGTACGGACACGTGATGACCGGGATGATTCACGATCTGCTCGACTTCACGCGGACGCGGCTCGGTGCGGGTATGCCGATTGTGGTGGCACCGCTGGTTCTCAGCACTCTTTGCGAGGAGGTGCTCGAGGAGTTTCGAACTGCCTATCCCGATCGCAGGCTGTGCTTCGAGGCGGCGGGTGACGTCAGCGGGCAGTGGGATGCTGCGCGACTGCGGCAGGTCTTGTCGAATCTGATCGCCAACGCGATCGAGCACGGTGAGGCAGACGGTGCGATCGAAGTCTGGGCAAGAAGCGAAGGTTCGAAGGTTCTCCTGACCGTCACGAACCAGGGGCCTGTGATCGCCTCCTCCGAGCTGCCAACGATTTTCAATCCCTTCGTGCGCGCCACGTCGATGCGCAGATCGAACAAGCGACGAGGCGGAATCGGGCTTGGTCTCTACATCGCGCGCGAGATCGTGCTTGCCCATGCCGGAACCATCTCAGTCGCCTCGTCGGAGACGACCGGCACGGTTTTCACAGTCTGTCTGCCACGGCAACATGGGAAGTAGCCGCGGATAGAGAGCGCGCCGGTGTACGCCCGCGCTTCTTGTCTTTGAATGGACGGAGTGGACGTCCTGAACGATGGCTTAATGCAGGCTGCCCTCGTCGGCGTACAATTCTCTTCTCCAGATGTCAATTAGTTCCCCCGATCCCGACGCCACGGCGCGCTTCGAGTCGGACAAGCCGTATCGCGCACGCGACCACGGAGTGCAGCCGCAGTTCGCGCCCGGAACCATCGTCGCCGACCGCTATCGGATTGCCGGAATCCTCGGGACCGGCGGCATGGGCGAGGTGTATCGCGCCGACGATACGAAACTCGGGCAGACGGTCGCACTCAAGTTCCTTCCAGCGCGTCTCGCACACGATCCGGTTCTCCTTGACGGGCTCCACGACGAAGTCCGCCTCGGCCGCCAGATCGCGCATCCGAACGTCTGCCGCGTCTACGACATCGTCGACTGGGACGGCGCGCACTTCGTCGCGATGGAGTTCATCGACGGCGAAGACCTCTCGCGCCTTCTCCGCCGCATCGGGCGTCTCGCACACGACAAGGCGGTCGATATCGCGCGCGGCATCGCCGCGGGACTTGCAGCCGCACATGCGAAAGGGATTCTTCATCGTGATCTGAAGCCGGCGAACATCATGATCGACTCGCGCGGCGACGCGCGGATCATGGATTTCGGTCTCGCTCTCGGGGCGGGCGACGATGACGGCACCATCTCCGGAACGCCGGCGTATATGGCGCCCGAGGACGTCGCGGGCCAGCCGGCGACGATCCGAAGTGATCTCTATTCGCTCGGACTCGTCATGTACGAGCTCTTCACCGGCAGGCGGGCTCACAGTGCGCGGACGATGCCGGAGCGGCTGCGCGACTCGTCGAGCGAGATCGCAACCCCGTCGAGCGTCATTCGTGACATCGACCCGGTCGTGGAGCGGATCATTCTCCGCTGCCTTTCGAACGACCCGGCGGAAAGGCCGCAGTCGGCGCGGGAAGTCGTCAACGCGCTGCCCGGCGGCGATCCGCTCGCCGCGGCGCTCGCCGCGGGAGAGACACCCTCGCCGCGGCTGGTAGCCGCGGCCGGGACCGAAGGAAGCCTGAAGCTCTGGCAGGCGTGGACGCTGCTCGGGGTGACGATTCTCTTTCTCGCGATGATCGTGTACGGCAGGCACACCTCTTCGCTCATGCATTTCGCTCCGATCGAAAAATCGCCGGAAGTGCTGGCGGAACGGACGGCATCCGTGATTGTTGACGCCGGGATTCCGCTACAGCCGTACGAGTCGCGGAGCTTCGAAGTGAACAACCGCTACCTCGCATGGGTCATCCGCACGGACAGCTCGGAAACGCGCTGGAAGCGGTTGAGACGAGGTACGCCAGCCGTGACGTTCCATGTGCGCCGCACTCCGCAACCGCTTTCGCCAGCCGGCCAAACGCCAGCGCCGGCGCCGGGAACGACGAGTGTCGCGCTCGCGCCTGACGGGCGGCTCGTGTCGCTGTCTGTCGTGCCTGCGGCAGAGTGGCCGGAGCGCCTCGATGACTGGGACGTACTCTTCAAGGCGGCGGGCCTCGACCGGCAGACGTTCTCTCCAACCGAGGCGGCGAGCGTTCCACCGGTTGCAGCCGATAGCCGCCTGGCGTGGACGGGGCGGCAGCCGGAGGACGAAACACCGATCCGAATCGAAGCAGCGGCGTGGCGCGGCACGCCGGTTCACTTCCGCGTCACCGGCGAGTGGGACGCCGCGCCGGCGACAAGGCTCCCATTCACTGGCCGTCCAATCGCGATCTTTGTGACCGCACTCTCGCTCGTCGTCTTCACGCTCGCCGGGCTGATGGCGTGGCGGAACGTGCGACTCCGTCGGGGCGATCGTGCGGGCGCATTCCGCGTCGCGATCCTGGTGCTGGTCGCCGAATTTCTCTATCAGTTCGCCTCCGCGGATCATCAGGCCGACGGACTCCATGAAGTGGCGATCCTCCAAAGGTCGTTGTCGGAGGCGCTGCTCTGGGCGGCACTCGTCTACGTTCTGTATCTCGCGCTGGAGCCGTTCGTCCGTCGACGATGGCCGGATCACCTGATCAGCACCGCACGACTCCTCGCCGGCAACCTGCGCGACCCGATGGTCGGCAGGGACGTTCTGATCGGCCTCCTCGGAGGCGTTCTGCACGCGGGATTCATCGTCACAGCGCAGGCCCTCGCGAGGTTCTTCTTCATCAGCACGTTTCCTCCGAGCTCCGGCGACCTGACGGTGATCCTCGGCATCAGGCACGCGCTGGCTCATGTCGCAGCCGCCGTCAGTGAGGGAATGCTTCAGGGGTTCGGTTTCATCGTCATTCTCGTGCTCTTCATGCTGGTCCTCCGACGCCGGGTGCTGGCCGCGGCGGGCCTGATCGGGGTGATGCTCACCGGCTTCTGGGCGGCAGCGGGTCGTATCGATCTGGTGATGGCGCTGATCGCCGTTACGATCGTTTTCATCGCCGCGAGATACGGTCTTCTCGCCATCGCCGTGGCGCAGGCGACCTTCCATCTGATCTTCGCGTACCCGATCACGGCCGGCGCTGCCTGGTACACGGCGACCGGCTTCTTCACCGTCGCGCTCGTGGCGCTCGCCGCGATCTGGGCCTTCCGCACGTCACTCGGGTCGCAGAATCCGTTCGCCGGCGCGTTGCTCGAGCAGTAAGGTGCCGAGCCACAGGAGCGACTGAGCGCAAGACACCGACCCCGGCCTCAGCGGAGAGGACGACGGTAGGCGAGAGCCTGGATCTCGCGCGCGAGATCCATCGGCTCCAGCGGCTTCCTGAGGTAGGACGAGAATCCAGCCGCGAGAATCCGCTCCCGGTCAAACGTCTGGCCGAACGCGGTCACCGCGAGCACCGGAAGCGTCAGCTTCCGCTCGTCCCGGATGTTGCGGATGAGGGCAAACCCATCCGCGTCGGGCATGGCGATGTCGCTCACGATGATGTCCGGCGTCTCGTGCCCCAGCCGCACGATCGCGTCGCCGACACTGGACGCTTCCGTCACCTCTGCGCCGCAACGCGTGAGAACGGTCGACAGGAGCGTGCGCGCGTCGCTCTGATCGTCGACGACCAGAATCCGCAACCCGGCGAGGGACGGATAGTCGTCGAGGGAACGCTCGGGGACCGCGGAGGGAGCGGGCGCAAGTCCTTCCACGTGATCCTCGGCGGCGATCGCGCGAGCCGGCAACTCGATGATGAAACTGGAGCCTTTCGCCTCTCCGGCACTCTCTGCGAAGGTCCGTCCACCATGCAACTCGACGAGCTGCTTGACGATCGCCAGGCCGAGGC
The DNA here is from genome assembly GCA_036385045.1 of Thermoanaerobaculia bacterium. GTDB lineage: Bacteria > Acidobacteriota > Thermoanaerobaculia > Gp7-AA8 > Gp7-AA8 > QHVT01. The sequence continues at coordinate 15,237 of DASVLC010000161.1, forward strand.
CGAGACCTCCGTGCACGCGCGTAGTGACGCTCTCGGCCTGGCGGAACGGCTCGAACACCCGCGGCAGAAACTCGGCGGAGATCCCTTTCCCGGTGTCCCGCACGACGATTCGGACGAAGGAGTCCGTCTGCGCGACGCTTACCGTCACGGAACCGCCGCGTGGTGTGAACTTGATCGCATTCGACAGAAGGTTCCACACCACCTGCTGGAGGCGGTTCGGATCGCCGGTGACGAACGTGTTTCCGCGCGGCGGCTCGAGCTCGAGCGAGACGCCCTTCGCGTCCGCGGCCGGCCGTACGGTGCGCAGCGCAGACCGCACGACGTCGGACGCTTCGACGGGCTCCGGCGCAAGCGTCATCTTGCCGGCGATGATGCGCGACATGTCGAGAACGTCGTCGATCAGCAGAGCCTGCGCCTGCGCGCTCCGCACAATCGTGTCGAGGGCCATCTCACCGGCCTCCGGATCGAGTCCTCCTTCCTTCAGCAGGAGCGACCAGCCGAGAATTGAGGTCATCGGGGTACGAAGCTCGTGGGACAGCGTAGCGAGGAAGTCATCCTTGGCGCGGTTTGCCTCCTGCGCTGCGCGATAGAGCATTGCGTTCTCGATCGCGACTGCTGCCTGGCGCGCGAACTCCTCGGCGTGTGACAGATCGAGATCGGTGAAGAGGCGCTTCGAGTCGGAAGAGATGAAGGTGATCGCGCCCATGGCGCCACGACGCCCCTGTAGCGGCACCACCATCCATGAAGTGATTCCGAGGTCCTTCGCCATCAGGTAGTGCTCTTCGCTCCGGGTGACGCTGCGCAACAGGTCGTCATCGATCTCGCGCACCAGTTGCGACCTCCCCTCGCGCAAAGCGCGAAGGATCGGGCTTCGGCCGGGATCGGGAGGGTAGGTCCGATGCATCCGCCAGGCGACCTTCACCTTCGAAGGGTCGGCATGTGCGATGGCGATGCGCTCGTACGTGGACTCCTCAGGGACGGCCATGTCGAGCGTGCACCAGTCGGCGAGTGCAGGAACGGCCGCTTCAGTGAGGTTGCGCAGCGTAGCCTCGTAATCGAGCGACGATGCGAACAGCTCGTTCGCTCGCGCAAGAAACCGGAGATGCTGCTCGGTCGATCGCTTCTGATCGATGTCGCTGGTAGTTCCGACCCACTCGCGCAGCTCTCCGTTCTCGTCCCAGACCGGCACCGCCTTCGTTGCGAACCATCGGTAGGTGCCGCTCGGCATCCGCAGCCGGAATTCGTGCTCGAAGCCGTGGCGCTCCACGAGCGCATCGTCGAGTGCCTTCTCGGTCGAGGCGCGATCATCGGGATGAATCACTCCGACCCATCCGCGCCCTTTCATCTGTTCGTGCGTCTGGCCGGTCAGAGCGCTCCAGGAGGGAAGGTCCTCCACGATATTTCCTTCCGGGCTGATGGTCCAGACCGCCTGCGCCGTCGGACTCGCTTCGACCAGTGAACGATAGCGTTCCTCACTTCTTCGAATCGTGGCCCGATCGGCGACTGCGCGCTGGTAGAGGCGAGCGTTGTCGATCGCCACCGCCGCTTGCGCTGCGAGCCCCTCGACGAGTGTGGCCGACTGGGCGTTGAACACTCCGGGCTGCTCGTGTCCGAAGAAGAGGCCTCCGAGGACCTTGCCGCTCCGCGAGATCACCGGGACGGCGAGGTAGCTGACGACGGGGAGATGTCCGGCAGGCATTCCGCGATAGGGAACGTTGTGGCCGAAGCGGGAATCCTTCGTGACATCGTCGATGAGTATCGTTCCTTCACCCTTGAAGGTGGGCGCGAAGATCTGCGTGTTCCTCGGCATCGGGAACTTCTCGAAGTGCTCACGCGGCACTCCGGAGATCGCGTAGAGCATGTAAGACTCGCCAGCGGCATTCGTGACGTTGTAGAAGAATGCGCCGAATTGCGCGCCCGAGAGCTCAGTCGCGGCATCGGTGACCGCCTGCACGATGTTTTCCAGGTCGAGGTCGGCCGAGATCGTCCGGCCGATCTCGCTCAGCCGCTCGAACGTCCGTGCATGGCGACGACGGTCGTCGACGTCGGTGTTAATCCCCACCCAGCGCGTGATCGTACCCGAGTCGTCCCGGAGCGGATTGACGCGAGTCAGGAACCAGCGGAAGGCTCCGTCGTGACGGCGCAGCGGGAACTCCATCTCGAACGACTCGCCGGTCTCGAGCGAGTGACGCCACCGTTCGATGACGCGCGGGAGCATGTCGGGATCGTGGACCTTCTCCCACCCCCAGCCCTGCATCTCATCCCACGTCGTGCCGGTGTACTCGTACCAGCCGCGGTTGTAGAAATCGATGAAGCCATCCGGCCGAGCGGTCCACCCGAGCTGCGGCATCAGATCGAAGAGTGTGTGAAAGAGGGCCGTATCGGGGCTCAGGGAGGGCTCCGGACGCGACATGGAGCAGCCTCTTGCAATCGGGAGGCCGCAGCGGCTGTCGCCGTTACTGCTCCTCGACGCCGAGCTGTGCCGCCGCCACCACAGCAGCCGCGCCGGCTGCCTTCAGCATGCTCTGAACACGTTCGACGACCTCTGGCAGGCGAAACGGTTTGGCGAGAAAACCGTCCCCTTCAGGCTTGAGCGCCGCCGGCATGTCACCGGATCCCGCCGAGATCACCAGTACCGCGACCGGGTGCAAAGGCCGGATCTCCTGTAGCTGACCGAGGACTGCAAAGCCGTCCATCTCGGGCATCTGCAAGTCGAGGAGGATCAGGTCATATTGATGCTGCAGGTGCAGCGCGATCACAGTGCACGGGTCGGTCGTCGACGTGACTTCAAGGTAGCCGGCGCGTCGCAGCGTGTGCTCGAGCAGACGTACATTCGACACCTGATCATCGACGATCAGAATCCTCGGCTCGATGGCTTCAGTTGGTTGAGGCATGGTTCTTTTCTGCATACTCGAGGGCGATATTCAGCGTCTCCGTGAACTCGCTGACCTTGATGGGTTTAGTCAGGTAACGGAAGAATCCGGCCTCCAGCCCCTTCTGAATGTCACGAGGCATGGCGTTCGCGCTGAGTGCGATCACTGGGATATGCGCGGTCGCAGCGTCGTCGCGGAGGATCTTCAGCGCCTCGGTTCCGCTGATCCCCGGCAGGTTGATGTCCATGAGAATCACATCGGGCAGTGAGGCACGCGCGAGTTCCACTCCGCGGTTTCCATCCACAGCGCTCAACAGACGCAGGTCCTTCCGGCGACCAATGATCCTCTCGACGAGTTGCAGGTTGGCAGGGTTGTCCTCGACGTAGAGCAGGGTCCGCTGATGGTCCAGCGCGGCAGCATGGGAATCCGGCGGTGCCGCGATTTCAACGAACGCTGGAAGCGTGAGAGGCGCCGTCGACATCAGTTCGACCCAGAAGGTGCTCCCCTCGCCCGTGCTGCTCTCCACTCCGATGACGCCGTCCATCAGCTCCACGAGCCGCTTGCTGACCACCAGTCCGATCCCGGTCCCTTCCTCTGTACCGACCTCCTGCCCGAGGCGATTGAAAGGCTGGAAGAGCTGCGCGAGTTTCTCCGGCGGCAATCCTGCGCCAGTATCGGTTACGGTGAGGCGCACTCGTCCAGACGTGCTCTTGGCGTTACAGGCGACGACGACCGACCCTCCCGGTCTGTTGTACTTGATGGCGTTCGAGAGCAGGTTGATCAGCACCTGTTTGATACGGGTGCGGTCGCCGTTCACACAATGGAGAGCGTCAGCCGGGGGAAAGCTCATGCGGATGCCGCGTTTCTGCGCCAGCGGCTCGATCATGGACTGACATTCGATCAACAGGTCGTTGAGCTGGACCGGCTCGAGCGACATGGATAGCTTCCCGGACTCGATTGCGGCGAGGTCGAGGATCTCGTTGATCAGCTCCAGCAGATACCAGCCCGCATTCAGGATCTGATTGATGCTTTCACTCTGTGCGGGTGTCGGCGGCGGGGACTCGGATTCCATCAGCTGGGCGAACCCCAGGATCGCATTGAGCGGCGAGCGAAGCTCGTGGCTCATGCTCGACAGAAAATCGGATTTCGCCAGATTCGCTTTCTCTGCCACCGCCCGGGCGTTCGTGAGAGTCGCCTCGAACTTGTTGTGCTCCGTCAGGTCGCGCGTGAGCTTCGCGAAGCCGCGCAGATTGCCACTCTGGTCACGGATCGCCGTGAGAACGATGCTTGCCCAGAACAGTGAGCCGTCCTTGCGGATGCGCCAGCCCTCGACGTTCAAGCGGCCGGTCGCGGTGGCCTGTTCGAGGTCGCGCTGCGGCTTGCCGCTCGCGACGTCGCCTTCCGGGTAGAACGTCGAGAAATGCCGGCCGACGATCTCATCGGAGTGAAATCCCTTGATGCGCTGTGCACCTGTGTTCCAGCTCACGACGGATCCTTCAGGATCGAGCATGACGATGGCGTAGTCGGAGACGCTCTCGACCATCAGCCGGAAGCTCTCCTCGGTCCATCGCAACTTTTCTTCAGCATGCTTGCGTGCGCTGTTGTCGGTCCCGATCAGCAGGTACCCGATGATCGACGCCTGCTCGTCCCGGAGCGCGGTGACGGATACGATCGCCGGGAAGCGCGTACCGTCCTTCCGGATATACGTGAGCTCGTAGATGTCTTCGATGCCGCGTGAGGCTTTGAACGCCAGTGCCTCGAAACCTGGCGTGATCGTGGCTCCGAGCTCGAGACTCAGTGCTGCGGCACGAGCAACCACTTCCTGAGGATCGGAGATGTCGGCAGGAGTGATCTGATCGATGACTTCAGATGCTGAATAGCCGAGCATTCGCTCGGCACCTACGTTGAAAATCTGGATGACGCCCTTTTCGTCGGTCGCGATGCTGGAAAAGTTCGCGCTGCTGAGTATGGCGTTGTGAAGTGCGCCAGTCTTCATGAGGGCTTTGTTCCGCCGTGCCTCGGTGATCGCCACCGCCTTCTCGGCGCGGACTGTGGCACGGCTCGATCGTTTGGCGGGTGGAGCTCGGAACCGTCCGGCTGTACTCATCGATCTTTCCTCGTTCTGCGCGCTCGAAGGGACATCAGAATCGTCATCTCCACGAGTCCAATTCACCACCCATGAGAGTGGTCTTACGCAACGAACGGGCCCGACGGCCAGACAGGTAATCGGCAGCGGACACGACTGCACGAATCGGTAGCAGAGCGGATCAACGCGGATTGCACTTCTTGATGTGGCAGCGAAGCGGCATGAGTGGAGATCAAGCACCCATCCACCTGATGGTCTTTCGCCGACGCACGACATCCCGTCTCTCGACACTGCACGCGCGCTGATCGTTCGACCGCCCCGCGGACGTGGATCCTCAACGAGTTGCGTCAGGCAAGCCCCCACCGTCCTTGCCGGAATCGAGACACCTATGAAGACACTTCGTCGCTCCAATCACCCAACGCGGATGGACTCATGACAGCCACGGCACTTGCGATGAGCCAGCTGGCGAAAGCACCAAGCGGTATTGCCGGGCTCGATGAGATCACGGGGGGAGGGCTCCCCCGTGGCCGCACGACCTTACTCGTAGGTGGATCGGGCTCTGGGAAAACCATCCTCGCGCTGCAGTTCCTGGTGCACGGCGCCCAGCAGTGCGACGAGCCTGGCATCTTCGTCGCCTTCGAGGAGACGCCCGCGCGGATCATCGGGAACGCGGAGACCTTCGGGTGGAACCTCAGGGAATTACAAGAGAAGAAGCTCTCCTTCGTGGATGCCCAGCCGCCACCCGATCTCGTCCAGTCGGGGAGCTTCGATCTGAGTGGCATGCTTGCGGCCCTCGGAGCGAAGGCTGAGGAAATGCGCGCTCGACGGATCGTCTTCGATGCCCTCGATATCATGCTGGCGCTGCTGCCGGATCCGGCAGCGCAGAGGCGTGAGATCTACCGTCTCCATGCGTGGCTGCTTGCGCACGAGCTGACCGGCATCGTCACCCTGAAGGCAGACAGCGATGCCGGCGGCTCGGCCAGTCAGCCCTTCGGCTTCATCCAGTTCATGGTGGACTGCGCGGTCATCCTCAATCACACCGTCGTCCTCGGCGTATCGCAGCGTAATCTGCGAGTCCAGAAGTACCGCGGCTCGAGCTTCGATGAGAACGAAGCTCCGTTTCTGATCGGCAGAAACGGGTTCGAGGTCGCAGTGACCCGTACGGTCCGTCGCGGCCAGGCGGAGGTGACGAACGAGCGCGTCGGCAGTGGCGTCGAACGGCTCGATACGATGCTCGGCGGTGGCTACTACCGCGGCGCCAGTGTTCTGATTACTGGTTTTCCGGGCACTGCAAAGACGACGTTGAGTGGCGCGTTCGCAGAGGCCGCCTGCACCCGCGGCGAGCGGACGATGTTCGTCAGCTTCGACTCTGATTCGAATGAAGTGATCCGCAATCTCGCATCGGTCGCCATCCAGCTCCAGCGCTTCGTGGAGGACGGAACTCTGCACATGGTGTCGGCGCGGACGATCACCGGAAGCGCCGAGACCTACCTCGTTCGTATCAAGACGCTCGCAAAGGAGCACAGGGCCCGCTGTGTGGTCATCGATCCGATCTCCACCTTGTCGAAGTCGGGCAATGAGCTCACCGCGCACAGTGTGGCGGAGCGGCTGATCGACTGGTCGAAGGCCGAAGGCATCACGCTGGTCTGCACGAGTCTTCTCGACGAGATGTCGACTCAGTCGGAAGCGGGTTCGCCCCTGCAGATCTCGACGCTCGCAGACACCTGGATTCACCTCAACTACGTCGTTCAGGCGGGAGAGCGCAACCGCGGGATGTCGATCATCAAGTCGCGCGGTACGGCTCACTCGAATCAGGTGCGCGAGTTGATTCTCAGCGATGCGGGAATCACTGTGACCGACACCTATGCCGCGGGCGGCGAAGTGCTCATGGGCACCATGCGGTGGGAGAAGGAAAGTGCCGAACGTCACGCCACCGAGGTCGCCGCAATGACTGCGAGACTCCGAAGCGTGAAGCTGGAGGCGGAAGAAGCGGAGCTGGAGGCACGTGTCAAATCGCTGCAGGTCGAGCTGGCCGCCAAGTTGACGGAGAAAGCAGTGCTCGCCCGCAGTGCGGAGGTTCATGAGCGGGAGCAGGAGGCCGGCCGCGAACGGATGCGCGAACTGCGCGGCTCGGACGTCGCAACTGACGACGCGAGCGTGACGCGATGATCCCCGAGGTGTTTGCGTTCCGCCTGTACATCGCCGGTGACGCGCCGAACTCGCTGCAGGCGAAAGCGAATCTGACGCAGCTCTGCGAGACACACCTCCCCGGCCGCTACACGATCGAGATCGTTGACGTCCTTATCGACCCGAAGCGTGCGTTGACCGAGGCCGTCTACATGACGCCAATGCTCGTGACCGATGCTCCGTATCCGGGCCATCGCATCGTCGGCACGCTCAGCAATACCGAGCCGATCCTCCAGATCCTCGGCCTTGGCGTCGCACAACGTCGTGACTTCGCAGGCCTGAAGGATCGCAACGACGCTCCGCAGCTGCTGCGACAGACCGATCAGACGTAGCGCAACTCAGCGCGGCTTCGCGACGATGAACGCCGGCACGACGTCGCCGTCCATCGAGATCTTCTTTCCCGGCGTATCGAGATACATCTGCGCCGAGGGACCTCCGTCGAAAAGCATTGCGTCGGAACAGCCCATGCCGTCATCCGCGTCACTCTTTGCCGCTATCTCCACCATTTCGTGCACGTCTGCGAAGCTCCCCGGCGTCGTGACGAAGAAGCGGACTTTGTTTTCGCCTGTGATGCAGACACCGCTGCGCAGCGACGGTTTCGCCTTCGCAACCCGATTCCTGGTACCACTCACGACGAGACGTGGCCCGGCCTGAACCGCGGTCACGACGTCGGATGGCGTCTGCTCCCAGTCGTCCCGTCTCGTGATGCGCGCCTGGCCGTCGCGGTCGATCGAGAAGATCGATTGCCACGAGACCGGATGCACCCGCCGCAGCGTCTTTCCGCCGCTGACGATCACCCCCAGCGAGCGGTCGTTCACGTCGAAGAAATTTGCATTGATCGCGAAGCGGGCATCCGACGCGGCCACGGTCTCTGACATCCGCCGGCGTGGCCCGTCGACGGCATCGATCGACCACAGTCCCGGATCGAGTTCCACCACGTGCAGCTGGAATCTGTTGCCGCCGCCCCGGCAACCGGCGGTGCGATAGCGGATGCCATCATCGACCTGCTGCCACTCGCTGGTGCATCGCTGCGCATCATCATCCGGCTGCGACCCCCGACCGGAGTCGGCCTCGGCCGTCTCGAGAGGAGTGGGATTCTCCGGCCGCCGTTCGGAGCAGGAGAGAAGCGAGGCCAGACAGAGAATCGCGAGAAGCGTGCGCACGCGCGAGTTATCGCAAGCAATATGCCGCGGCCGGCTCAGGATGCCGCGTGAGTGTCACGCGGAGATCGCAGTCGGTTTCGCCGCGATTTCGCCGTATCGGACGAGAAAGTCCTTGATCCGCGACCAATACTGATTGCGCCAGGCCTCTTCGGTCGCGGGGATCAACTCCTTCGGAACGCCGCGATGCGTCAGCACGAGCTCCGTTCCACCGTCCGGCGTCGGAGTCAGCGTGATCGCGGCCATGGAAAAGACTCCCTCGGGAAAGCTCCGGTGTCGCCAGGCCTGAACGATGCGTCGCGCCGGCACGAGATCGACATTGATCCCCGTGACTTCATCGCCGCCGGTCGAGAAGGTGCCACCGATCTTCCTGCTGATCGTCGCACTTCTACCGGTGACCGCGGTGTGCTTTCGAGAGTCTGCCAGCAGATCGTAGATTGTCGCCGGCGACGCCCTGAACTTCACGCGCTGCTTGATGGTCTTGCACATCGTTGCTCCCTCGTGCACACCGTTGTATCGCAGGCCGGTCACCGCGGCAATCCGGATCCGACGCCGGATGCGGACTCAGGGGCCGCTGCTCGCAGGCGACGGTCACTCCCTCCGGCCAGCTCGCCAACCGGCGACCTGCTGCACCACCGTCGGATCGCTACTTGCAGCCACCCTCGTTTGCGAGAAGGAGTCACAATGAAGACTGGAAAAAGCGGCGACAAGGGGAGCAACGGCGACGGCAACAAGCGCACCGAATCGAAAGGTGCCACCGATTCACAACCGTCGAGTCATCCCGCGAGTCAGCCGGCTGAGCACGACGCTGCGAACGGACGATCCACCAGCGCCGATCGGCCCTCTGACCCGAAAACAGCAGACCTCGGCGTCTACCGCGAAGATGGTTCCGGTGAGACCCTCACCACGAACCAGGGCGTTCCGATCAACGACAACCAGAATCAGCTGAAAGCTGGCGAACGCGGGCCGTCACTGCTCGAGGACTTCATTTTCCGCGAGAAGATGACTCACTTCGATCACGAGCGGATCCCTGAGCGCATCGTCCATCCGCGCGGCAGTGGAGCTCACGGGTACTTTCAGCCCTACGAGAACGCGAAGAAGTACTCCAAGGCCGCGTTCCTTCAGAACCCCGCCGTTCGCACACCGCTCTTTGTCCGATTCTCGACGGTCGTCGGCTTTCGCGGTTCAACCGATCTCGCCCGCGATGTGCGTGGCTTCGCCGTCAAGCTCTACACCGAAGAGGGGAACTTCGACCTCGTCGGGAACAACATGCCGGTCTTCTTCATCCAGGACGCGATGAAGTTCCCAGACCTGGTGCACGCGATCAAGCCGGAGCCCGACAGCGAAATGCCGCAGGCCTCGGCGGCGCACGACACCTTCTGGGACTTCATCTCGCTGATGCCCGAGTCGATGCACGTGATCATGTGGGCGATGTCGGATCGCGCCATCCCGCGCAGCTACCGGATGATGGAAGGGTTTGGTGTCCACACATTTCGTCTCATCGACGCCGAAGGGGTCTCACGCTTCATCAAGTGGCATTGGAAGCCGCTGCTCGGCACTCATTCCGTGACGTGGGACGAAGCGCAGAAGATCTCTGGTACGGACCCCGACTTCCACCGGCGTGATCTCTGGGAGGCGATCGAGCAGGGACACTTTCCGGAGTGGGAGCTCGGAATCCAGGTGATCGAGGAGTCGCGGGAGCACGAGTTCGATTTCGACCTTCTCGACGCGACCAAGCTCGTCCCTGAGGAGCTGGTGCCGGTCGAGCGCATCGGAAAGATGACGCTCAACCGAAACCCCGACAACTTCTTCGCCGAAACCGAGCAGGTTGCCTTCCATCCTGGGCACATCGTTCCGGGCATCGACTTCAGCAATGATCCTCTGCTGCAGGGTCGGCTCTTCTCGTATCTCGACACACAGCTCAAACGCCTCGGCGGGCCTAACTTCCACGAGATTCCGATCAATCGCCCGATCGCACCGGTTCACAACAACCAGCGCGACGGCCACATGCGACAGACGATCAACAAGGGCAAAGTCGCGTACGAGCCGAACACGATCGGCGGCGGCTGTCCGATGCAGGCGAGCTCGCTCGATGGAGGATTCGTCTCGTTCGCCGAGAAGCTGCAGGGGCTGAAGGTCCGGGCCAGGGGCGAGAAGTTTTTCGACCACTTCAGTCAGGCGACGATGTTCGTCAACAGTCAGAGTCCGGCTGAGAAGGACCACATGGTCGAAGCGCTCCGATTCGAGCTCGGCAAAGTCGAGCGGATCCCGATCCGGGAGCGGATGCTGGCGCTGCTCGACCGTGTCGATCGTGAGCTGGCCATGCGCGTCGCCGAGGGACTCGGTTACGACTCGATCCCGGAGATCGAGAAGCCGGTGAACCGGAGCATCCCGGCCGATGGGAACGCGGAGGACTTCGAACCGCGAAAGCTGGCGAAGGAGATCGGTTCGTCACCGGCGCTGTCGATGGAGAACACACCGAAGGATTCAATCGTTACGCGAAAGGTCGCGCTGCTGGCCGCGGATGGGGTCAATGTCGGCTCGGTCAAACGGGTGAAGAAGGCTCTGGAGGACGCAGGTGCGATGGTGAAAGTGGTCGCTCCACGTCTCGGGACACTGAAGGGCGACGGCGGAAAGCTCGACATCGACCACAGTTTCCTGACGACCTCGTCCGTCCTTTTCGACGCGCTCTACATTCCGGGAGGGGCGAAGAGCATTGAGACGCTCGCAGGCGAACGCGATGCGATCGCATTCGTGACCGAGGCCTTCCGGCATTGCAAGCCGATCGCGGCGGATGGGGAGGGAGTCGAGCTGCTGCGCGAGTGTCCGGGGCTGTTCGGGTCGGGAGGAGAGACGCCGGAGGGAGTCGTCACGATCGAGAACGCGGCTGACGATGCGTTCGCCAGGAAGTTCATCGATGCGATCCGGCAGCACCGCTTCTGGAACCGTCCGCGTAAGAACCGCGTCAGTATGACGCCGAGCGACGACACGCGAGGTCGGGTCGTGTCGGTGGCGGAGAAGGGTTAGCGCTCTATCAGCTCGTTGCGAGGGAACTGGGTAAACAAAAAGGGAACGGCGCCGAAGCGCCGTTCCCGATGAAACCTCAGCTGAGAGATTGAATCAGAACCGGGTGACCATCGAAATCGAGCCGACCTTGTAGTGCTTGGATGAGTCGTAGGCGAGGTCGATCTGGAATCGAGGCCAGGCGAAACCGGCCCCCACGGTGATGTGATTCTGGTCTTCGCCCTTCGGATAGAGCATTGCCTCGGCGACGAAGTCGGGGCGGTCCAGCGGGCCGCGCCACTCGATCGAGTGGGCCGGGTCGCGCCAGTAGCCGGCGCGGAGGGCGAACGGGATCCTCGTCGAGAAGAAGTACTCCGCCCCCAGACGCAACTCCACCACATCATTGGCGACGAAGGGGTTGTCAAGGCCGCGGACGTCGGCGACGGCGCTGACGAAGTCATCGACGAGATTCGAGTACTTCACGTGAACGGCGTCGAAGTTGACGGTGAGCACCGGAATCGGACGGAACGAAACGCCGACTCCTGCGACATCCGGCATGTGGAAGGTCGTCGTGGCGGCGTTGATGAAGTCGAAACCGGTGTTTGCATCGGCATAGAACAGGGGTGCCGTGAAGCTCGGACCCTCCTTGTAGACGCCGCCGAAGCTCAGCTTGTCGTTCACTGTCCACTTGAAACCTGCCGCGAACGTCGTGTCACTCTCTTCGACGATCTCGAGCTCCCCGTTCCGCTGCTCTGCGGTCGCCTGAACGAGAACCTGCTTCGGGTCGAACTGCGGGGTGAAGCGGAACGTGAACGCGGACTCCCGGAAGCGCTGATGGCGTGCCGTCGCCCCGATCGAGAACTTCGGATGGAGCTGCCAGGCACCGGCGAGGCCGAACGTCCGCTGACGGACCTCGAGGGCGGAGACGAACGGATCGACGCGATACTCGAGGCACGAGAATGGATTGTTCGTCTGCTGGCGGCGCTGCTCGCACTGCTGCAGAGAGATGGGGCTGCCGGTGGGGACGCCGTTGTCCGCCGGGAGGTAGAAGTTCGGCAGCGCGGCCTCGAGCTGGCCCGTGAGTTCGTTGTATCGGGGCGCGACCACGCCGCCCCCCTCATTGTTGAGCGGTTCGTGGAAGTAGGCGCCAACGGTGAACCGGCTGATCGGTATGACCACGCTCGCAAACGAGACCACGGCACGCTTGCTGTGGTGGTTGAACGCCGTCCGTTCGATTTCGGGGAATGTACCGCTCGTCGTGAATACCTGCTGTTCGAGGTAGTTCCGGACCTCGAGTGAGACTTCAGGCTTCCGCAGGATGGTGAGGCCGGCCGGATTCGCTTCCGCCGCCGAGGCGTCGTCCGCGAGACCGAGGAATGCTCCACCCATGCCGAGAGACCTGGCTCCAGGGTTCCCGAAATTGAACTGCAGACCCGAGAGCGCCTCGATGTCGACGTTCTGGGCCGTTACTGGCATTACGCACAGCAGCGCCGCGATGGCGATGGCGATTCTTCGCATCAGTTTTCCTCCGATTGGAAGACGAAGAATAGCATTCCGGCCGGGCGCCAGTGTGGCCCGGATCACATTTTGGCTTGCCGTACGAGCGGCTGGTCAGCGCGCCGCTCTGACGTGCTCGATGATCTGCGCAACCACGTCGGCCGGAGCGCCGAGTTGCTTGACGCGGTCCTTGCGCCAGCTCCACTCGATCTGACCGTTGGCCAGACTCTTCGCGCCGACTGCAATCCGCAGCGGGATGCCTATCAGGTCGGCGTCCTTGAACTTCACGCCCGGACGCTCGTCCCGATCGTCGAACAGCACGTCGATGCCCGCTTCGCGCAGCGCGTCGTAAGCCTCGGCTGCTGCCTGCATCACGCTCTCGTCTTTGCCGAGGGACGTGATGAGGACTTCGAACGGGGCAATCGGAACCGGCCAGATGATGCCGTCATCATCGTGGCTCTGTTCGATCGCCGCGGCGACGGTCCGGGTGACGCCGAGGCCATAGCAGCCCATGATCATCGGCAACCGCTGGCCCGCCTCGTCGAGAAACTCGCAGTGCATCGCCTCGGAGTACTTCGTCCCGAGCTTGAAGACGTGCCCGACCTCGATGCCGCGATGAATCTCTAACGCCGTGCCGCATCGAGCACACGCGTCGCCCGCAATCGCGGTCGTGAAGTCGCCGTACTCAGGCTCGGGAAAGTCACGGCCTGGCACCGCGTAGTCGACGTGGTAGTCGACCTTGTTGGCCCCGGTGATCCACCGCCGGCGGCCCTTCAATGAATGGTCCGCAATTACACGCGCGCACTTCGTCCCGACAGGACCGCAGTAGCCGACGTGGCCTCCGGTTGCCTGCTCGAACTGCGACTCGGCGATCATCTCGAGCCACTGTGCTCCGAGGTGGTTCTTGATCTTTACCTCGTTAGCCTCGCGGTCTCCGCGTACGAGGACCATCACCGGACCGAGGTCGGTGTCGAAGACGAGCGTCTTGACCAGCTCGGACGTTTCTCGGCCGAGCAGTCGGGCGACATCCTCGATCGTCTGCGTTCCGGGAGTGTGGATCTCGGCGATTGCCTCCGATGGTGCCGGTTCGATCTCGTCATCGAAGAACTTCGACGTCGCCTTCTCCACATTGGCGCCGTAGCGGCAGTTTGGGCAGCTGACAACCGCATCTTCGCCCGATTGCGCGAGCACCATGAATTCGTGGGAGGCCGAGCCTCCGATGTTGCCGGTGTCTGCCTCGACCGGCACGTGGTCGAGAGCGCAGCGATGAAAGATGCGCGAATACGCCTCGCGCATCGCATCGTAGGTCTCGTCGAGCGACTCGCGCGTCGCGTGGAACGAGTACGCGTCCTTCATGCTGAACTCGCGGCCGCGCATCAGGCCGAATCGCGGCCGCACTTCGTCGCGGAACTTCGTCTGGATCTGATAGAGGTTGATCGGAAGTTGCCGGTAGGAGTTCACCGAATCGCGTACCGTCTCGGTGATGACTTCTTCGTGAGTCGGTCCGAAGACGAAATCGCGCTCGTGCCGGTCCTTGATCCGCAGCAGTTCCTTCCCGTACTTCTGCCAGCGGCCGGACTGCATCCAGAGCTCGGCAGGCTGAATCGCCGGCATGAGCAGCTCGGTAGCTCCCGCACGGTTCATCTCCTGCCGGACGATCGATTCGAGCTTCTGGATCGAGCGGAGACCGAGAGGGAGGTAGGTGTAGATGCCGGCCGCGACTTTGCGGATCATTCCGGCGCGCATCATCAGTTTCTGACTGATGACGTCGGCATCCGAGGGGACTTCGCGTAAGGTAGTGAGGAAGAAACGGCTCCAGCGCATGGGGGCGGGATTCTAGCCCGGATTGCCCTTCCGGGTCTCGTCCAGGGCCGGACTGCAAAACGAACCATTCCGTGACATGCGGCTGGCTTTCTGTGTGTTACTACTTCCTCCGATGACCGACGACCGAATCCTCATATTCGAGCGGCCGCCCGTCTCCCGAATCATCTCGGTTGCTGCTGCGCTCAGCTCCGCCGCCATTTTCTTTCTCTACCTCGCTGAGAACCCACACGACTATAAGGTTCTGCCGATCGTCGCCCTGGCATTGCTGTTTCTGGGAACGATGGCGGCGGCAGTCATCCAGTATGGCGATCACATCTACCTGAGCGAGGCGGGTGTGAAGTACGAGAACAAGCTGCTGAAGCTCCTCGGCAGACCGGGACGATGGATGCGGTGGGAGGACATCGTCGAAGTTCGCGAGGTTCGCGACCGGGTGCTGATCCTCCTCTCGCGAGACGGGCATCGCATGCTCGTCGATGCAATTCTTGGCTATGCGATTGCACGCTCCGAGATCCTCAGACGGGCTCCCCAGGCAATTCTGTCGGGAACGCTCGTCCGAGATGATTCTTGAAACGTAATCGTGTCGTTGCAGCGATCGCTGCCGCAGCTATTCTCGGACTCCTGATCGTTGCGCCGATTCTGATGCGCGACGGGGGGAGGCGCGAGCGTGTCTTCCGTCCCGGAACCGGCGACCCGCGAGTCATCGTGCCGCGTGAGGTTCCACCGGTCGAGAAGTGGACTCCGATGTTCCAGGCCGCATCGGCCGAGGAACTCGCGGGGCTGCTCGAACAGATCGAGCAGAAGCACGGCGATCTGTACGCGAAGTGGTCGCTCTCCTATCTCCACGCTCGCGCGCTCGTCGAGATCGACGACAGAAGCGGTGCGCGCAGGCTGCTGGAGCCCTACATCGCGTCGGGTCATCCGTTTCGAGATCGTGCTCTCTATCACCTCGCGCGCGTCTCGGATGAAGAGGAGGCGAGCAGACACCGGACGACGCTGCTCTTCGAGCATCCGGATTCTGCCTACCGCGAGGAGGCGATCGACGAAGAGATCGAGTACCTGAGCACAGCCGGTGATCGCGCTCGTCTGATCGAGTTTGCCGACCGCCTCGCTCCCTCGGCGCCGACGGCGCGGAGACGCGAGATGAGCGCCCGGGTCGTCGAGGCGCTCGTAGCCGATGGTGAGCTCGGCGCGGCGAGAGCCCGCGGGCTCGCTCTGCTCGAAGGGAGCATCGCCGACGATGCCGCCGATCGCGTGGTTCGTGCGCTCCATCGTCCCGACGTCCTCGCGCAGCTCACCCCCGCGCAGCTCGCGACGTTCGGCGAGACCTTTCAACGGCACCGGCATTTCGACGAGGCGGTGACCACGCTGCAGCGCGCTTTGCAGAACCGCTACAACGACGACCTTCACTTCGCCCTGGGCCGCAGCCACTTCGGCAACGAAAAGTACGAGGAAGCGCAGGCCGTCTACCTGCGCGGGGCGCAGCTCACGAAAGAGCCGCGCTGGCAGGTTACGTTCCTCTGGCACGCTGCCCGTTCGCTGCAACTCCGCGGTGACGACGCGGGCGCCGAGCGTCTGATGACTTCCGCAATCGGCGTGAAAGGAAACTTCCCGTCGACGAAAGCAGCGCTGACGCAGCGACTGCGGACGAGGATCGTGCAGAAGCGCTACGCCGAAGCAGGAGCCGATCTCGCGCTGCTGCGGCGGATCGCCGGAAACGAGCGTGCGCACCTCGAGGCGGCACTCGCCTACGGCGTAGGAATGATCGCCGCGGGTAACCCGGGAGCGGCGCTGACCGCATTCAATGCAGTGCCGCGACGACTGCTCGACCCATACGACGTCGCGGAGTTTGCCTACTGGCGGGCACGTGCACTCGAGAACAGCGATCCCCCCGCGGCGTTCCTTTCCTATCTCGAGGTTCTGCGCTCCTCGGCTCCGACTCACTTCGCCTACTTCGCCCGACAGAGGCTCGACTCGAAGGAGATGGAGTCGAAGCTGGCGCGCGAGCTGGCGCTCCGAGAGGGCGAGGTGACGAAGCATCTAGAGGCGAAGAACTTCGAGCTTGCGAAACGGATTCAGACAGACCGCATCCTCCTCTCGTCCCGCGACAGCGACGCGCAGCTGAAGCGGCTCGCGGCGATCTACCGCGAGCTTCCTTCCTATCGCACGATCCTCGAGCTGAGACCGGAGGAACTGCCGCGTTTCCCGACCGTCGACCCGTCCGATTCCGACGCGCTGCTCATGGCGATGGGGCTGCAGGATGAAGCGGTCGCCGCAATCGAGAAGCGCTGGGCCTTGCGCCCCGTCGGCGTGGCGCTGACTCGTGCTCATGCTCTCAACCTGGCGGCTGCGTCGCGTCCTTCGATCTACGCCATCGAAGTGATGATGCGCTCCGTTCCCGACGACTTCCATCCCGAGCTGCTGCCGGAACTCGTGCGACGCCTGCTCTACCCCCGCTACTTCTACGATTTCATCGTCGCCGATTCGAAAAAGTACGAAGCCGATCCCCGCCTTGTGCTCTCGATCATGCGCGAGGAGTCGCGCTTCGACCCGCGAGCAAAGTCGCAGGCTGCTGCACGGGGACTGCTGCAGTTCATCATCACGACCGCACGCGACATCGGTCGCGCCGTCGGCCTCGTCGATGTCAAGCCGCAGGATCTTTACGACCCGCGCATCATCATTCAGCTCGGCGCAAAGTACGTGAGCGAGCTCGCCGGCGAGTTTGACGGCGATCGCTATCGCGTCGCGGGCGCCTACAACGCCGGCCCGAAGCAGGTGGCACTCTGGTCACGCATCCAGGCCGCTCCAGGGAACGACTACTTCCTCACCGCCGTCAACTTCGACGAGACCAAGCACTACATCCGCAAGGTCATGAACTCCTGGGAGCGCTACGGCGAGATCTACGGCGACGAAGGGCCCGTGGGCGGGCTGCAGATCGAGCCGTGATTTTCGGAGTTCCTCGGAGTCCCTCGGGTTCCTCGGAGTTCCTCGGGTTCGTCGGAGTTCCTCGGAGTTCCTCGGTTCCTCGGAGTTCCTCGGTTCCTCGGTTCCTCGGGTTCCTCGGGTTCCTCGGAGTTCCTCGGAGTTCCTCGGAGTTCCTGGGTTCCTCGGGAGTTCCGAGAAGTGCAGTGATTGAGCAACGTCACCCCGAGCGGGTGGGTGGGCGGG
>DASVLC010000162.1:0-2624 GCA_036385045.1 Thermoanaerobaculia bacterium
GTCGAACGGGACGACTGATGGCGTGGGCGTTCCGTCTGCTCGGGCGCAGGGGTCGCTCGCTGCCGCCTCAGATTCCAGCTCCAGCGACGGCCTGTCTCAGCCTGCTCGTCGCGATCGTCCCGAGTGTCGGCGGCGGCGAATTCCTCGTGCGACGCCGCTTCGTCGCTCGTCTCGTCTTCCGCTCGTGCATCGGCGATACTTTCGGTCGTGTCAGCGCGACCTGACGTGGGGTCGTCGTTCCGGCGTTCTCCTGGAGTCGCGTCGGCCGTCGCCCAGGTTCGAGGATCGAACAGCCCCTCCACGGCGGCGACTGCCCGCGCCGCACACTCCTCCGTTCTGCGAAGTCCCGCTTCGACACCAATGCATGAGAGAAGAGTGAGGCTGACATAGGCGAAGCCGCCCAATCCGACGAGGCTCGTCGCATAGAGCGCTGCGTGGTCACTGGCGTACAGGGACCACGCCTGCACGAGCTTCGGTGCGACCTCGGCTTCCTCGATGCCGGACACACCGATGAGCAGACGGTACCTGAACAGCAGGACGTCCCATGCGGCCGGAATGCTGATCAGCGCCGCGAGGGCCGCCAGCCAGAGCGCCCTCGTCCTGATCAGAGTCGAAGCGGCCTGGGCGCTCTCGACATCACCTCGCCGGACGAACACGCCCCGATCGCGGATCAGATCGAACAGCCCAACCCCGAGCCGGAACGCAAAGAAGAATGCGATCGCCAGGGTGAGCGTCAGCGCGAGTGCGGAATAGTGAGCGAGGGTTGCATCCGGTGTGAAGCTCTCGAACATGGTCCCAAAGAGCTCGTCAGTCTTTACCGGTCGCGGCTCGAAATTGAGAAACTCGAACGCCTGTTTCGTCCCGAGGTAGTTGCAGACGAGCAGGAACATCGTCGATGCGAGGCAGAGGATGATCATGAGCAGCCAGCCGCCCATCATGATCAGATGCTTGGCGACCTGGCTGAGCTGCCTGATGATCCCGCGGATGATCGTCATGCGGTGCCTTCTCCTTCCATGACGAGATGACGGGCGCCGCGCGGCGAATCCGCAAAGTCAGACCGCTGCTGAAGACGTCCGACGAGCGAATTGCAGCTCGCCTGCATCAGAAGAAGAAGCACGAGAAAGGCGATCGCGAGACCGATCAGCACCTGCAGACAGCCGGAGACGACGGCGAAGATGCGCCGGATGAACGCGAAGCCGCCGATCATCACGCCGAACCCGACGAGCAGAATGATCAGAGCTAGAATCTGCTGTTCCACCTGCTGCCTCCGTCCTGGAGAAGGCGAGTCGATCCGATTAACGAACCGTCGAGCCTCTCCCCTCGATGATCAGGACGGGAGCGAGTTAGCGATTCTGCAATCTCAGATCTCGCGCTGCCGCTTCGAGTTCCAACCGGCGACCGAACCGGCGCATCCATAGTCGAGAGCGAAGGATGTTCGAAGTCGCCGTGGTCCTAGATCAATGGTGAAGTCCGCCGTGCAGTGGCACTCCGCAAGCAGCCACAACGCCGGCACCGCGGCTTCCTATCGATTCGATTCCAGCAGCGACAGCGCCCGCTCGAGCTCGACCTTCGCGTCCGGTGGCCACCAGGAGAGGGAACACGCAAGCCGCAGGACGTCGATGAGCTCGGTCCGTGCCGCCTCGGAGAGGCGGCCGGTACGGCCCTCGACACTAGTTGCCAGTCGGCCGACCTGTTCGATCAGGTTCGCTTTCAGCTCCACGACATCCTTGGATGGGGGGTACGTTGCTCTGCCGCCCCCGAGAGACATCTGCGGGTCAGGATTCCTTTGATGCAGCCTTCTCGGCAACAGCGAACGAAGCGCCGTTCTAACGCTCCACCACAGCCAGATCCAAGTTAGTTTCGCCTCACTTCTGAGGAGCAGAATCTCGTTGAACGTTGTCCTACAGAGGTCTGGCAGCAGATCATCGCGCCCCTCGCCCTCGACGAGGCGGGCGTGAATGGCCCGAGCGCGTTCGTGCGCGGCGATGGCTCCGGCCAGGTCCCCGCGGTCGCCGAGCGCGATCCCGAGGTTGTTGTCGACACTAGCCAGATCGTTGGCGAGATCATCGCGCCCCTCGCCCTCGACGAGGCGGGCGTAGATGCTCCGCGCGCGCTCGTACGCGGCGATCGCCCCGGCCAGATCGCCCCGGGTGACGAGCGCGTTCCCGAGGTTGTTGTCGACCCTGGCTAGGTCGTTGGCGAGGTCGTCGCGCCCCTCGCGCTCGACCAGGCGGGCGCAAATGGTCCGCGCGCGCTCGTGCGCGGCGATGGCTCCGGCCAGATCCCCACGGGCGAGGAGCGCGGTTCCGAGGTTGTTGTCGACAGTGGCCAGATCGTTGGCGAGATCGGTGCGTCCCTCGCCCTCGACCAGGCGGGCGCGAATGGTCCGCGCACGTTCGTACGCGGCGATGGCGCCAGCCAGATCCCCGCGAGCGCGGAGCACGAGCCCGAGGTTATTGTCGATCATGGCGAGGTCATTCGCGAGGTCGGCGCGTCCCTCGCGCTCGACCAGGCGGGCGTAGATGGTCCGGGCACGCTCGAATGTGGCAATGGCGCCGGCTAAATCCCCGCGTGCGCGTAGCGCAACCCCTAGGTTGTTGTTGACAGCGGCGAGGTCGGTGGCA
>DASVLC010000163.1:0-1777 GCA_036385045.1 Thermoanaerobaculia bacterium
CCGGCGAGTCCGTCACGAAGGAAGCGGAGACGCCAGCGTTCGACCGTCGTCGGATGGACGCCAACGCGGCGTGCGACCTCATCCGCGGTGTGCTGGCCCTCGCACGCCAAGATGATCTTTGCCCGTCGTGCAGCTCGCTGCTCGGACGTTGCGGCGCGCACCCTGCGCTGGAGCTCGGCACGTACGCCATCGGCGATCGTGACGGTAATCGGCGGTCGCCCTCGACGAGCCACGCTGCCACAAGATCACCGCGTTGATCGCCGAGCAACTCCTTTGCGTCCGAACGCGCGATCGCCGAGATCACTCCCTGTGAACAACGGACGACAAGCGATCGATTTGCCTCCCGTTTCAGCGTCGCGCAAGGCCTTTGATTTTCGGCCGAGTTTTCCAGCGGGATCAGCGGATCGGACCACTAGCCAGGCTTGTCGAATACGCCCTGGATGAACACCGTGCGCCCGGCGTCGGTGTTGCGCCCGGAGTTACTCATCTTGACGGCTGCCTGTTCTCCCAGCACGAGATGCATTCCAAGCGGAGGAGGGGCGCTGGAGCCGCTCGCACCCGACGCTTGCGCCTTCGCCTGCTGTGCCTTGCGCGCCGCCACGATGTCGGCGGTAATGTCGCGCCAGGTGCGCTCCAGGAGACCTGCACCGCGGATCAACCCGCGGAGGGATTCCGCATCGGCCAGATGGCTCTGGTTGGGGCGGCTCGCCCATGGGACCGGAAGCTCGATCGGCTCGCCGTTCCCCGCGCAGATTTCCTGGCAGACGAACAGCCCGCCCGGCCTGAGTACCCGGGCGATTCCGGAATACAGGCGGCGCTTGTCCCGGATGTTCATCTGCATTTGTATCGTCCACACCACGTCGAAGCTGGACGCGGCGAACGGAAGCTCCAGGGCATCACCCGCCTGAAAGCGGGTGCGATCGGACAACCGCGTCATCCGAGAAAGGGCGTTGGCCACCCCGCAGAATTCAGGCGAGAGATCGATGCCTGTCACGTCGCAACCCAAAGTTGCGGCGAGGTAACGCGCCGGGCCGCCCAACCCGCTGCCCACGTCGAGCACTCGCGATCCTGGCGGAATCTTTGCAAGCTCCACCAATGCGCGCGTGGCCGAACGTCCCGCGGAGTGAAACTCGTCGGCCGGCGCGAGATCTTCGTGCGTGACCGAGTCCAGGTCCTTGCCGAGAGCTTGCAACCCCGCCACGATTCGCGGCAGAAGTCCGCCCGGCTCGTAGTGACGAAGCATTTCCTCGTGCGACTCGCCCATGGACGCAAATCCTGCGCGGATTTCGGGGAGCCGTCAAGTAAGCGCTTGCTCCCACCACCCCGTCACCTGCCCTCCTCCGGCAGGAGGGAGGGTCTGGCCTGTGCCCTCACGAGGTCTCCACTCGACCGCAGAACGGCATCGCAGAACCCCCTGACCAGCAAACGATCTCTGTCCTCCTAAACGACATCGGAAGGGTCGCGGTCGTGCAATTCTCCCTTCGTCCCAAGGGTCCGTGGGTGGCTGACAACCTGGATCAGCGGATAGCTCGCCTCCCCGCAATCGCTTACGGCTTCGTCGTCCGCTGGACCGTTCCCGAGATGCGATCCATGGCGCAATTCCTACTGGTGCTGTCAGGCGTCTTGCTCGGCACCGCAGCAACGCTTCTTATCGAATTTCTCCTGCCCCGCCGTGCGGCAGAGAAGGCAGAGGCGGCGACGGATGCGTCGCGAGAAATTCAAGAGACGTCGCTAGAACTTCTTCGCGAGACTCAACTCCTGCTCGCCCACGCGCAGG
>DASVLC010000164.1:0-2730 GCA_036385045.1 Thermoanaerobaculia bacterium
AGAGGGTGGCCGAAGGCCGGGTGAGGGGCTGCGCAATGGGCCATACACGCGCAAGCTGCCCGGAGGTAACGACGCCGGCGCGCCAAACTGCCAATCCCATTGGCACAACCGCCCCGTTCTGCATAGACTCCTGCCTGTGACCTCCGTTCTCTACGTCTACGCCGTGACGCGCGATCCGGTGACTCCTGACTGCGAGGCAGTGGACCAGTCACGCCGATTCGCGACCGTTAGCGCGGACGGGATCTCCGCGACGTTCACCCCGGTCAATGCCGAAGAGTTTTCACAGGAGGTCATCGACCAGCGGTCGGCCGATCTCGAGTGGCTCGGGGCGATCGGATACCGGCATCAGGAGATCGTTGCGGCGCTGATGAAGGAAACGACGGTCGTTCCGCTGCGGGCTTTCAGTCTGTTCAGCAGCCCCGAGGCACTCCGGTCGTTCCTGCATGACAAGCAGGAAGAGTTGGCCAAGACACTGGAGCGTTTCGAAGGGAAGCGCGAATGGACCCTGCGTATCGAGCTCGAACCGCAACGCTGGAGCGAGGCACTGAACCGCCGCGTGGCCGCGCTTCAGGAGCTCCAGCAGGAGATGGCCGGCGCAACACCCGGGCGTGCTTTTCTGCTGAAGAAGAAACTCGAGGAAGAACGGAAGGGAGCCTCGCGTACCGCCGAAGCCGATCTCGTCGCCGAGATCGAATCGTCGGTCCTGCAGGGACTCCGCTGCGAGGTGGTCGCGGAGTCGCGCGAACGGCGGGGCGGAGCGTTTCCGCAGCTCAACGTGCTGATCGCCCGCGATGAGGAATCGACTCTGCAGGATCTGCATGCAGCGATCAACGCCCGCTACGAACCCGACGGCGTGTCGCTGGCGCTTTCCGGACCATGGCCGCCATACAGTTTCGCAGGACGCTGACCCCATGGCTGACGAACTCGAACAGCTCCCACTCCTCGAAACGATCGACCACCTGCTCGACCGCGGTGTCGTCATCGCCGGCGAGGCAGTAATCTCGATCGGCGACGTCGACCTCCTCTACCTCGGGCTCAACATCGTTCTCGCGAACGTCGACGCCGTGACGCGCGTCTCGAGCGGGAAACGATGAAAGCCGTCGTCATCGGCGCACACCTGCTGCGCGATGACATCGAGCCACTCGCACGGGCAATCCCGGTGGGAGATCTCTACCTGAGCGCGCTCGACATACCCGACGACCAGCCACTCGGCGACCGCGAACTGCTGGTCACGGTTGCCGGCGTACGCGGGAAGCTGCTCGAAACGGCCACCTTCGTTGCGATCAGGTACGGCTTCTCACTTCGCAGTGACAACGATGCGCTGGCCAGATGCGGCTCGATGCTCGACTCGTGGCGAGAACTGCTCACGAACCATCGCGACCACGTGGAGCTGACGTTGAAGGCTGCTGCCGATACGGTCCGTCCCCGACCCGACCGGAAGGATTTTTCGAACGGAGCCTCGTATCTCCGCGCGCTCCACGACTCCGCACAGGCGGCCGCGGTCGACCCGCAGTTCCATGCGGCCGTTGAAGCTCTCATCGTGCCGATGACCGTGAAGCACCGCTGGATTCACCGTGACGAGAAATCTATCGAGCTGGCGGCACTGATCGAACGCGTCCGGCTCGAGGGGCTGTCGACCGCCGGCGCCGAACTGCGCCGGCGCTGCCCTTCCATCCCTTTCCTACTCTCCGCCCCCTGGCCTCTGGAGGTCTTCGCAGATGCTGATCGCCAATGAAGAAGAACAGCTGCGCCGATCGCTGACGTTCACCGACTCCATGGTCCCCGACCGCATCGGGGCCGATGCCGAGATCGTCGAGAACGGTCTTGCAAAGCTGGTCCTCTCGATCGTGGAGCTCATTCGCAAGCTGCTCGAGAAACAGGCACTCCGCCGAATGGACGCCGGCAACCTGACCGACGAAGAGATCGAACGCCTCGGTGAAGCGCTGATGAAGCTCGAGGACAAGATGGCCGAGCTCAAACGCACTTTCGGCCTCGCCGATGAAGACCTGAACCTGGAGCTCGGTCCGGTGAAGATGTGGGAGTAGCTTGGGGGAATTGAAAATTGACAATTGAAATTGAGAGGCGCGAGCGCTTCGCGCTGTCACCCCAATGGCCTTAAGTTAAGGCCATTGCACTGTCATCCTGAGCCGCCGTATGACACTCCGAAACGGATCGTCTGACCAGCGGGTAGCGCCGTAGGCGCGATTGAACTTAGCCCAGGACGCCAGTCCTGGGTAGATTGTGATTGGATGGAAGTCCCGTAGGGACGATTGAGGCTTCGTCATCAATCGTCCCTACGGGACTGTTGCTGAACGGGTGTTTTCCCAGGACTCCGTCCTGGGCTAAGGTCAATCGCGCCTACGGCGCTACGTGTCGGCCGGTATCGTTGGCAGCGGGTGGCACAATGGCCTTAACGTCAGGCCCACAAGCCTGTCATCCTGAGCGTAGCGTGAGGATCTGGGTGGGCGGTCGGTGCGATGCTCGTGTTTAGCACCGCCCATCCGCCCAGATCCCTCGCTACGCTCGGGATGACAGGAGCCGCGCCGGCCGTTTCGCGGTCGTCCTCGCTGTCATCCTGAATCGCCGGAGCCCCGGGGGCGGGTGTGTTGGCGGGAGGGGCGGAGGACGGAGAGGGATCCCTTGCCGACGGGCCGCTACTTCGCCCGATGATAAACCTGTCATCCGGAGCGTAGCGAGGGATCTGGGCGGATGGGCGGTGCTAAACACGAG
>DASVLC010000165.1:0-1603 GCA_036385045.1 Thermoanaerobaculia bacterium
CGAAGCCGAAGGGCCGGGTGAGGGGCTGTGCCATCGGCCACTCACGTGCAAGTTGCGGGTGCGGGGGGCGAGACGCCCCGTGCGGACGAGGACGTCCGCGATACGGCAGGCGAGGACGCCTGCGCTACAAAACCCCGTGCGTCTTCGTGCACGACCGACTCGCGTTTCTTTCCCTCAGTCGCGGCGCCTCGCCGTCACTTGCTCGGGATGACAGACTTTGACGCGATGGGCACTGGACGGGATGGCTCGACGCGAGAAGGCCGAAAAGTGAGGTCCTGAGTGAAGCGGTTTTGCTCTAAGTTAAGGCCATTGGCCTGTCATCCCGAGCCGCCGGAGCCCCGGGGGCGGGCGTGCAGGGTGTGAGGGGCGGAGGACGGAGAGGGATCCCTTGCCGACGACCCACGAGGGAATGAAACGGTCGTGTGCGCGAAGGCGAGACGCCACGTACGGACGAGGACGTCCGCGGCACGGCGTGCCGAGGACGCCTGCGCTACGCTTAACATCCTTAGCGAGGACCCCATTTGAAACTGCTCGCCATTACACCTCCTGCTTTCGCGCCGCTCGAGCGGCTGAACTCCATCCCGGGGGTCGAGCTATTTTCGACCGATGATGTAGAGGTTCTTCGTGATCGCGCCAACACGGCCGAGGCGATTCTGCTCGCGCCTCGCTACGGCTCGCTGCTGACGGAGTTGTGGCCGGAGCTGGAGAACACCCAGTGGATCCACTCGCTCGGCGCCGGAGTCGAAACGCTTCCTTTCGATCTGCTGCGCGAGAGCGAGATCGTCGTGACGAACTCGCGCGGTCTCTACGCGGACGCGCTTGGCGAGTTCGCCATCGCGGCAATGCTCTGGTTCACGAAGGACTTCAGGCGCCTCCTGCGCAATCAGTCTGCCCGCCACTGGGAACCATGGACGATCGAACGGCTCGACGGCAAGAGCGTAGCGATCGTCGGTTATGGCGCGATCGGAAAAGCCGTTGGGCGGCGTGCCGAAGCACTTGGAATGCACGTCCTTCCCGTTCGCCGGCGTCGCGAGAGCGGCGACCTGACACTTGACGCTGTCCTCGTCGATGCCGACTTTGTGGTCCTCTCGACTCCTCTGACTCCCCACACTCGCGGTCTGATGACACGCGAGCGGCTGCAGTCCATGCAAAAGACCGCCGTCCTGATCAACATCGGACGAGGCGCCGTCGTAGACCAGAACGCGCTGACCGAGATCCTCGCCGCGCGGCAGATTCGCGGCGCAGCGCTCGACGTCTTCGATACCGAGCCGCTGCCGGCCGGCGATCCCGTGCGCAGCACGCCGAACCTGATCGCGACGCCGCATATCGGCTACGTCACGCGGGAAGCCTATGCGATCTTCTACGCCGATTTCGTCGAGGCAATCGAGGCCTTCCGCGCCGGCAACCCGATCCGGGTCATCGAACCGAAATAGGAAGCGGGCGCTGATCGGGCGGAGCGGCGCGAGGCCGTCCGCCCGACTGGTCGATCAGGAGCGCGAACCGGCCGGCGCCACGTCCGAATCCGTCATGCCATGGGCATCGAGCGCGCGGCGCACCGTCCCATCGGCCTTCGCCGCCTCGATGAAGCGGCAGATGGCGGCCA
>DASVLC010000166.1:0-1968 GCA_036385045.1 Thermoanaerobaculia bacterium
GAGAAGCGGAAGGCGGAGTTCAAGGGGCGGTAGAAGGGGCGGCGGCTACGGCGTATGGCGACGAGGCCCGAGGGGGTCGCGCGGCTCGCGCGATCGCCGATGGCGGCTCGCCATCGGTGGCGCTCAGCAGAAGGTCGACGACCCATAGGGGCGTCTCAGTACGGAGACTTACTCAGCGGCCGGTCGGCTCATCCTAAGCCCACCGCCGGCCAGCGGCCGGCGGGGATCGCGCGAGCCGCGCGACCCCCATGGCTACCCCGGTTACTTGCGAACCATCCGCTCCGGCTTGGCAGGTGCGGCCGGTTCGCCGCCTTCGATCACGGTGAGCTCAGGGGCGACGCCGATGCCGAGGGCGGTGCGAACTTTCCGCTCGAGCTCGGCGGCGAGATCGGGATTCTCGCGAATGAAGAGCTTCGAGTTCTCTCGACCCTGTCCGAGGCGGACGTCGCCGTAGGAGAACCAGGAACCGGACTTCTCGACGAGCTTCTGTTCGAGCCCGAGGTCGAGCAGCTCGCCGGTCTTTGAGATTCCTTCGCCGTAGCCGACATCGAACTCCGCCTGGCGGAAGGGGGCGGCAACCTTGTTCTTGACGACCTTGACCTTCACGCGGGAGCCGACGACTTCGTCGCCTTCCTTGATCTGATTCGTGCGGCGGATATCGAGACGGACGGACGAATAGAACTTCAGCGCGCGGCCTCCGGTGGTGGTCTCGGGGTTGCCGAACATCACCCCGATCTTCTCGCGGATCTGGTTGATGAAGATCAGGCAGGTGCCCGACTTGGCCACGATCGCCGTCAGCTTCCGAAGAGCCTGCGACATGAGGCGGGCGTGAAGTCCGACGTGACTGTCGCCCATCTCTCCTTCGAGCTCGGCGCGTGGAACGAGAGCGGCGACCGAGTCGATGACGATGACGTCGACCGCGCCGGAACGGACCAGCACCTCGGCGATCTCGAGCGCCTGCTCACCCGAGTCGGGCTGCGAAACCAGCAGATTGTCGATCTCGACGCCGAGCTTCTTCGCGTATTCGGCATCGAGCGCATGCTCGGCGTCGATGAACGCGGCGAGACCGCCGGTGCGCTGTGCCTCTGCGATCACGTGCAGTGAGAGTGTCGTCTTACCGGACGATTCCGGTCCGAAGATCTCGATGACGCGCCCGCGCGGCACGCCACCGACGCCAAGCGCAGCATCGACGCCGATAGAGCCGGTCGAGATCGCGCTGATCGCGGTGAA
This sequence comes from Thermoanaerobaculia bacterium, assembly GCA_036385045.1. GTDB lineage: Bacteria > Acidobacteriota > Thermoanaerobaculia > Gp7-AA8 > Gp7-AA8 > QHVT01. The sequence goes on from DASVLC010000166.1 coordinate 1,231, forward strand.
TTCCTTCGATCCGAGCCGCATGATCGAGCCTTTGCCGAACTGGCGCTCGATCTGTGTCAGTGCGGTTTCGGCAGCCTTCAATTTATCAGTGGGTATGGTGGCCATGAGCCTGCTCCTTCTTTCCGTTTTCCCGGGAGCGTGTTGCCGAGGTGAGGCGCGGGAAAAGGGGAGTTCGACGGGACATTCGTGTGGTGAAGGGAGTGTACGACGGGGCACAGGAGGGTGCAAGAAACGGCGAAAACAGGCCGAAAAACGAGAAAGGTCTCTACCATCTGGAGAGTCGGAGTTCAGGGACAGGGCATCAGCCCGACCGAAGATCCCACCCAGGTGAAATCGCGGTTGAAGTCGACGCCGAGCATCTTTCCGCGGGAAAGGCGGATCAGGTTCTGCGCGAGAATCGGCTTCGGGGCATCGTCCGGACGGAGGAACATCATCCGGATCTCGACCTTGACTCCTCCGCCGTCGACGGCCCGCAGCGCCGGTTCGTACTCGATCTTTTCCTGCAGGCACCAGTACGGGCGTTGCTCTTCGGGGATTGCGGCGAGGTCGGGCGCGGTCGGCTCGACGTTGACGCCGCCACCGGCGAACGAGAAGAGCGGCTTGAGTACGTAGCCGGAGAGGTCATCCGGCACCGGATCGAGTTCGGAGACGAAGGTCGCGCGCGGAACGGATGGGTGCCGAAGAAACGGCAGCGAGTACTTTGACCAGACCCAGTACCAGTTCGGATGCGGAGCCCAC
>DASVLC010000167.1:0-17967 GCA_036385045.1 Thermoanaerobaculia bacterium
GGACTCGTGTTCTCATGTCCGTATCGACATTGAGTATACAGGAAGTATTCCCGGCGGCCGTATCTCGGCGTCTAACGTCTCGTGCATCAGCGGCGCAGGCCCACTGCCGCCGACTGCCTGCGGGGGCAATACACTACGTGAACATCGAAAGAGCCCGCTCGGCGTCGAGGTGAATTCGGGTTTCGATGTCTTCGACATCGATGCGCCCCATCGCCCGCCGGTAGGACTGCGTGCCGATGACGAGGTAGGGCGAGCGATAGACGCGGTCGAGCATCATCGCGATCAACGCTTCGCGGCGCTGCTGCACTCTCTCGAATTGATCGAGGAAGCCGCGCCGGAACGACTCGACGAGCTCCGGAGCGCAATTCTCGGTATCGATGAACGTCTTCCGCGCACGGCGCATGGCCCGCTCGCTCAGAACCTGCTTGAGGATCCGGCGCGAACGTTCGTCCGCAGGCAATTCGTCCAGAGACTGCGGACGCTCGGGATTCGACAGATCGGCGACATCGATCGCAAGGTTGAAGAAGCAGTGCTCGAGATCGATCATCTCCATCACGGGCCGGCTGCCTTCCTTCCGCTCGACGAACGCATTGCGCGGGCGCATGTCGGCATTCGAAAAGAGGAAGGCGAAGACGTGATGGCGGCCGATCTCGTAAGCGAGGTCGGCATCGAGATGCCCATCGCATTTCGATCCGGGAGCCTCGGAGACGACGAGGAACGGCTCGCGACCCTCGATCACCTCGGCCGTACAACTCGGCAGATCGATCGCGTGATGCAGGTCGTAGGCAAACTGTTCGACGTACGCCGACTCCGGCAACAGAAACCGCTTGCAGTAGAGGGCACGACGCGCGCCGTCGCCCTGACGGACGCCGACCCTGTAGACGAGGTTGTATCTCCCCTGTGAGTCGTCGGGTACCGGTTCGAGTGTTTCAACCGTCAGCTGCTCCCCCTCCACCACGATCTCGCCGCCGGGCGCCAGGAGTCGCGCGCCGTGCTCCGCGTCGAAATCGAACCAGCCGAGCTCACTCACATCGCCGACGCACTCATGTCCTGAGCCGGTCCCGCAGGCGCCGACGTGAACCGAACGGATGCCGAGGCTTTCAGGCGCCTGGACATCGTTTACGAGCGAGTCGCCGATGAAGAGTGCCTCGCCGGGCGTCACACCGAGCCGGTCGAGTAGCGTGTGGTAGATCTGCGGTGACGGCTTCGCGACCCCCTCATCACAGGAGAAGACCATCGCGTCGAAACAGCCGGACAGTTCGAGGCGATCGAGAGGTTCCTTAAACGAACTGGAGAGGTTCGAAAGCAGGCCGAGACGGAAACCTCGCCTTCGAAGGAACGCCAGCAGCGCATAGATCCCCTCCTTCGGTTTCACCTTCTGCAGCTCTCGCGCAACGATCTCGATGCACTCCTGCTCGAGTGCAGCCGCATGCCCCGGCGCCAGCGCGTCGCAGATGTGTCTTGCGAACGCCTTCGGGTCGTCGAAGGGGCGGACGAGCAGTTCTGTGCGGACGAACTCGAGCCAGTCGCGCGCGCCGACACCGAGCGCCTTCGGAATGGCTCGGTGCAGCGCGCGGGAGTCCGCGTCGACGAGCGTTCCATACAGATCGAAGATGATCGCTACGGGCGTGGCCATTCGACCGAATGGTACACTGTGCTCCCTTCCAACATGTGCGGCTTCGCTGGCGTTCACCTGAGTGACTGCAGTGCTCCAATTGATGCCGCCGGCCTGCGCACGATGGTCGCGACACTGCGTCATCGCGGCCCGGATGGAGAGGGAATTCATCTCGAGCCGGCGCTCGGACTCGGCTTCGTCCGTCTCGCAATCATCGACCCGGCCGGAGGACATCAGCCATTCGCGAGTTCCGATGGACGGCGTTGGCTCGTCTTCAACGGAGAGATCTACAACTTCCGTGAGCTACGTGCCCAGCTCGAAGCGGCCGGGCGCCGGTTCGTCACCCGTAGCGACACCGAAGTCGTCCTCCAGGCGCTGGAGGAGTGGGGCGAAGGCGCGATCGAACGCTTCAACGGAATCTTCGCGTTCGCACGATGGGACAGAGACAGCCGCGAGTTGCTCCTGGTTCGCGATCGAAGCGGGATCAAGCCGCTCTATCTGCGATTCGAAGGGAGCGACCTCTGGTTCGCATCCGAAGCGAAGGCGCTGCTGTCCCGGAGCCAATTCCGCGAGGGAATCGACATCGTCGGCTACATGGGGGGCGACGAAGTCGACCCCATGCTCGAGAAAACGCCCTTCATCGGCATACGGCAGCTCGGAGCGGGATGTCTGCTTCGGATCCGTGACGGAGCCGTAAGCGTCCGGCGCTACTGGTCGTACGCCCCATCGATCGAGTCGGATTGGGACGGTGACGAACAGTCGTTGATCGAAGAAGCGCACGATCGCCTGGAGACGGCAGTGACGCTGCAACTCGTCTCCGACGTCCCGATCGCGGCGAGCCTTTCAGGAGGCATTGACTCCGCTGCCGTCGTGGCCGCGATGGTGCGCGCGGGACGGAGCGACGTTGAGACGTATACCGTCGAGTTCGCCGGTGATGCCACGGGTGACGTTCGTCATTCGAAAATGACCGCGGACGCTCTCGGTGTCGCCTACAACGGCGTTCCCTGCATCTTCGACGAGAACACGAGTGCGTTGATCCCGCGCGTGGCGTGGTACGCCGAGGGGGAGTTCGACCTCGGATTCGTCGCGAGGTACAGACTCGCGGCAGCGGTACGAGACGCCGGCGCGAAGGTGCTCCTCACCGGTCAGGGCATCGATGAAATTCTCACCGGCTACTACGCGAGCTATCAGCACTTCAGGCGCATCTCCCTCGTCAGAAGGATGCAGTACTCGCTTCTTCCTTCCTACCGGGGATGGCCTCCCTTCGGCAGTGAGGCGATCGACGAACTCGGTGCCCGGTACGAGTATGACCCGCTCGATGAAGGCTCGCACGCACTCTGGCCATCACTCGCCGCTGAGAAGCTTCGCGCAGATCATCATCGTCTCTCCAGCGGCATGCTCCGCTTCGAGGACCGTATGGGGATGGCATGCGGCGTCGAGGTCCGGGTTCCGCTGCTCGACCATGAACTGATTCAGTTCTTCGCTTCGTTTCCCGAACCGGCGAGAGCAACGTTGTTCTCCGCGAAGCGCGTGCTGCGCGAAGCGATGCGGCCCTACCTTCCGGTCGCGATCGTCGAGCGTCCGAAACTCGGCTTCAACGCCTCCGCCGCCCCGCTGACAGCGCTCGTTGCGAATCACCCGGCTGATCTCGGAGAGCTCATTTCGGACGAGACGGTGCGGCGCCTCGGATACTTCGATCCCGAAATCTGTGCAGCGATTCGGTCCCGGCGAGACTACGTGCTGCTCGACCACGTTTTCGTCGTCCATCTCCTTCACCGGCTGTTTATCGAACGGTTCGACCCGCAACAATTTGCCAGCCGGGAGGTCGACAGTGCTGTGCTAGACTCCGCCTCATCGGAACCGATAGTCCACTCCTCTGCACAGTCAGATCGACTCGGCGTTGAGAGAGCGTAAAACATGAAGAAACTCATCTGCATCGCGTTGTTCCTTCTCCCGACGTTTGCTGCTGCACAGCAGGCCTTCGAGCCTCGCTTCGAGGTCACACCCTTCGTCGGCTACATGCGCGGAGGCTCTGTTCGTATCGACGACTCACATCTGACGCAGGGCGGAGTCGATGTGAAGGTCGAACAGAGCGCCGCATGGGGCGTCAAGGTGGAACAGACGATGAGCTGGGGTCCGGATCTGCGACTCCAGTACCTGTTCGAACGCGCGCAGTCGCAGCTCGAGGACAACCGGAAGCTTTTCGGCGAAGAGCCTTCAGGCCCTGTGCCCCCCGGCTCCTTCTCCTTCACCGACATGAGCGTCAACTACCTTCACGTCGGACTGATGAAGTACATCGGTAAGGGGACGACCACTCCCTACGAGCTCCGGCCCTTCATCGCAGGAGGCCTTGGCCTCGCGCAGGCAAAGTTCCACGAGATCCCTCTCGACGACCAGGTCCGCCCGTCGCTCAGCTTCGGAATCGGCTTCCAGTGGCCGATGACCGAGAAGATGGCCCTTCGGTTCGAGACCCGTGGCTTCTACACGCATTTCAAAGGTGAAGACGTCACGGTCCCGGTGACCAATCGCGACTGTGTCGTTCTTCTGACCAATCCCTGCGTGCGCACCTACAGCTACCCGAACAGCTTCATCCAGGGAGACATCACCGCCGGGGTTTCCTGGAAGTTCTGAGCGAGCCTCGCGCAGTCTTCAGTCGACCGGCCCGCAATCAGCGACGGTGAGTCGCGCGAAGCGCTTTGGAGTGCGCGCGGCCGCAGCCGCCGCTTTCCACCGCCGCAGCACTTGCAACTTGCACGTGCAGGCCGAATTGCACAGCGCCTCACCCGGTCCTTCGGCTTCGCTCAGGGCCACCCTCTCCCCGCTAAAATCGCAGGGAGAGGGGCAACAGCCCCCTCTTCGGCGAGACGCGACAGGTAGTGTGAAGAACGGTCAGATCCGCTTGAGCGTTCCGCCTGACAGTTGCGAAACTCAGGCAGAGCACCGGCGTACGTCCAGCCCTTCCAGCGAATCGAGCGCAGGTCCGGGGTCGGAGCGCCAGGCAGTCGGATGCACGCTTTGTGAAAGCGGCGGCTGCGGCCGCCGCACTTCAAAGCGGCTTACGCGCGACGAGTAGTGAGTCTACCGGCGTCCCATCACGACGCCGCGTCGCTGATGCCGGACGGTCGGACGCGGCGTAATCCGGTCTCGTCTGACGGCTTCAGCAGGTGGTGCCGGAGGAAGTCCATGAACTTCTGGTAGCCGGATGGCGGAATGCCGAAGTGATCGACGAGCAGACGGTAGCTTCCGCGCACTTCCCGCAGTCCTCTCCGTACGACCGCCCGCACCTGTGCGCGGTTCAGGTCGCGCGCGAGGAAAGGGCTGTGCACGACGTCCCAGAAACTCTCGCGTCCGACGACGATCCGCTCGTAGAGTTCGTCCTCGACCGGAGCGGCGCTCTGGTGCGCGCGCCCCGTGTTGAGCATGCCGACGAAATCCTCGGGCTCGATCGTGTCGCCGTCCGCCATCGCATAGCCGGTCGTCGTCGCGCTCACCAGCTCACGGATGTTACCCGGCCAGGCGTACTGTTCCAGGAGTCTGAGCGACGCCTTCGAAAAGTTCTTCCGGACGCCGTACTTCAAGTAGAGCTGCGTGAGGTAGTACCCGAGAAGGAGGAACCAGTCGTCGCCCCGCTCGCGGAGCGGCGGGATGTGCAGCAGGAAGTACTGGAGACGGAACAGCAGATCGTGCCGGAACTCTTCGGCAAGAGTCAGCCGGTCGAGCGGGCGGTTCGTCGCCGCGATGACGCGGACGCTCACCTTCCGCGTCTGCTCGGAGCCGAGGGGCTGGAACTCGCCCTTCGCGAGTGCGCGCAACAGCATCACCTGCGCGCTCATGTGAAGGTCACCGATCTCGTCGAGGAAGATCACTCCCCCGTCTGCCGTCTCGAAACAACCTTTTCGGTCAGCGATGGCCCCGGTGAAGCTCCCGCGGCGATGCCCGAACAGCTCGCTCACAGTGAGATTACCCTCTCGATACTGAGGACAATTCACGGAGACGAAAGCCTTGCCGCGTCTGGGGCTCAGCAGATAGATCGCCTGCGCCAGGCTCTCTTTCCCGACGCCGCTCTCGCCTGTGATGAGAACCGGTTCCTGGAAGGCCGCGATCTTCTCGGCCTTTCGGTGGAGATCAAGGACGGATTGATGACGGCCAACGACCTCGATGGCCTCCTGTTCACCCCACAACTCCGCCGATAGCCGACGCACACGCTGCGCGACCTCACCCATCGCGTCCAGCGGGACCGCCGGCTTCATCACCACATTCCCTCCAGTCGGGCTCACGTCCCGAGGTTTCTCACGTTCGATCAGGAAGTGGTTATCTTATCAAATCACTTCCGGCTCTGGCGCCCTCCTTTTCCATCTCGATCGCACGACAGAAGTGGCTGACTGCTTGTTGGGAAGCATCAAGCTCCCGGCAGCAGTTCGCCCGTCTTCCGGCTGTCCGTCACCTCGGTGAACTCACGCGGGAGGATCACGAGAAACGTGGAACCACGGCCCGGCTCGGATTCAACCGAGACCGTCCCGTGATGCAGTTCGACGAAGTTCCGCGTGAGCGAAAGCCCCAGTCCGCTTCCTCCCCGGTGACGGCGTCCCGGCACCTGATAGAACTCCCTGAAGATGCGCTCGAGCTCCTCGGGTTCAATCCCGACTCCGGTATCGGTGACTTCGATCCTTACAGATTCGCGGCCGAGCGGCGAGTCCGCCTCCTTAAGCAATCCCACCTTGAGATGAACGAACCCTCCCTCATCCGAAAACTTCACGGCGTTGGAGAGCAGGTTCAGCAGGATCTGTTTCACCCGTACCTCGTCGAGCAGGGCCGTGGTCACGTCCGGCGCAACCTGCGTCACGACGGTCACGTTCCGCTCTGCGGCCATTCCCTTGATCACCCGGTCGACCGTAGCCACCGTCTCTCTGAAATCGAAGACATGGGATTCGAGCCGGAGTTTCCCCGTCTCGATCTTGGCAAGGTCCAGGATGTCATTGATCAGGTCGAGCAGATGACTGCCCGCCGTCCTGATGTTCTCGACCATCTTGTACAGGCGCGCGGGCAGAAGGGCGGATGTCGTCTGGAGAAGAATCGACGAGAAGCCGATGATCGCGTTCAGCGGGGTCCGGAGTTCGTGCGACATGCTGGCGAGGAACTGGTTCTTCGACTGGTCCGCGGCCATGAGATTGATGTTCGCCTGATGGAGCTCGGTCGTTCTTTCGTGGACGCGTTGTTCGAGCGCGTAATTGAGACCCTCGAGATCACGGTAGAGATGCGCATTCTCGATCGCCGCCGCCGCCTGATTTGCAACCGCGGTCAGCAACACGAGATCGCCATGGCTGAATGCGTTCTTGCGGAAGCTCTGAACGGAGATCACACCGATGACCCGGTCCCTGGCGATCATCGGCACGCCGAGCCATGACTCGGTCTTCGCTCCATCGTCGAACGAGGTGATCCCCAGTTTGCGCTCATCCTGCGAGCTCGCCATCAACAGAGGACGTGCATTCAGGAGAACCCACGAGTTCAGTCCATCGCCGACAGGCAGTCGCGTCTTCGGCCGAGGTTCCCTCTCCACGACGTTCAGCTCGAAACGGAGCTCGTGCTTCGAGTTGTCGTACAACGCGATGCTGAACATCGAGACGTCGATCATGTTGCTGCATTCGGTGTAGAGCTGCATCAGCAGCTCGTCCGTCGAGCAGTTGAGAGAGATCGTCTTGCCGATATTGGTCAGCGACGTCAACCGCTGAATGACTTGCTCACGGTCACCCCGGATCTGCGCAAGGTTCAGTGCAACCGCGTTGGCGATGATCAATGTGAACGCCGCGGCGACGACCCCTCCCCATCCGATCGGCCCATATGCGAACGACATCAGGATCGCGTATGGAATCGTCACGAAGTAGATCGACGAGTCGATCAGTGCAGTCTTGATCGTCGTCGCCGTCGAGTACCCGTACGCGCGTTCGATTCGCGCGACGATCAGATTGTTGACCAGCACGAGAACGACGCCGCTAACCGCGATCCGGGCCGCCGCCAGAGCACTCGGCTCGAGCTGCGGCGTACTTCCGCCCAGCGCCTCGAAGACCAGCGCCGCCAGCATGACCGGCACACCGTAGGTGGCGAAGAGGGAGAAGATCCGAGCCCATTCCATTCGGAGATCAGACATCTCGACTCGCATCGGTCCAATCTGCGCCATCCCGAGCAACCGCTGCGTCGCCGCCGCAGTCACCGCGATCCACCCCGAGAGCACCAGTCCGAGTAGCGGAAACATCGCGATATACGCCGTCACCGCCAGAGAAACGAAGATCTCCTCGGTCAGCTTGAACTTCATCAGCGCCAACAGCGTCGAGAAGGTAAAGAAAAGGATGACCAGAAGAACGCCGGAGGTGCCGAGTGCAGCGATGACGACGGCAGGCTCGTCCCGGCGGAGAATCGTCGCCGTCGTGAGAACGAGCAATCCCACGACGCCGTGCTGCATGTACACGGCGAAAACGCGCCTCTGCGACGATGGATCGTGCTCGGCGGCGACCAGCGCCATAGTTCTCTCTCTCGGTTGTAAACCTGAATTGTAGCTGGTTTCGGCTGGCTGCTGGCGCTTTGTCGACGGTGCAACGCACGCTCACGTTACCAACCTGTGACCGCCCGGAATCGCCCGACACGCTCTCACCACCTTGCTACAATCGCCAGCTTCTGGAAGGAGCCTTCATGGAACGTAACGTGTGCATCGCAGCGGCGGTGGCCCTGCTGATGGCGACGACTGCTGTTGCTCAGGAAGTCCCTCAGGCGTTCGTTGGCGCTCAGATCGTGCCGGTCAGCGGCGCATCGATCGACGACGGAGTTCTCGTCGTTCATAAAGGGAAGATCGTTTCTGTCGGATCGCGCGCTTCCGTGCGCCTTCCCTCGAACGCCGAGCAACACGACGTGACCGGAAAATGGCTACTCCCCGGCCTCGTCGACACCCACAGCCACGTCGGCCAGATTGCAGGCGCCGACGCCAGCGGTCCCATTCAGCCGGATGTCCGAGCCCTCGACGCCGTGAACGTCCGAGCCGCGAGCATTCACAAAGCGCGCGCCGGTGGCATCACGACGGTAAACGTGATGCCCGGGTCGGGACATCTGCTCAGTGGTCAGACCCTCTATTTGAAGCTTCGAGCCGGCAAGACAGTCGAAGATCTGGCGATCCGCGACTCGAATGGCCGTATCACGGGCGGCATCAAAATGGCCAACGGCACCAATCCGATGAAGGCTTCCCCCTTCCCGGGCACACGCGCCAGATCGGCAGCTCTGATGCGTGAGCAACTGGTCAAGGCGCAGGAGTACCGCACGAAGATCGAACGTGCGAAGGGCGATCCCGAGAAGCTCCCTGCGCGCGACCTCGGCCTCGAGGCACTCGTCGAAGTGCTCGAGGGAACGCGTATCGTCCACTTCCACACCCATCGTCACGACGACATCCTGACCGCGCTCCGCCTCGGTCGCGAGTTCGGTTTCAAGCCGGTCCTCCATCACGTCAGCGAGGCCGCGCGCGTCGCCACCGAGATCGCAGCCGCGGGTGTTCCGTCGTCGATCATCATGATCGATAGTCCGGGCGGGAAGCTGGAAGCGATGGAGTTGCTCATGCACAACGGCGCCGCACTCGAACGCGCTGGAGCGCAGGTGGCACTTCACACCGACGACGGCGTAACCGACTCCCGCTTCTTCCTCCGCTCCGCGGGCATGGCGGTTCGCTACGGCATGTCGAGAGACGCGGCCATTCGCGCCCTCACGATCGAAGGAGCAAAGATGCTCGCGATGGCAGACCGTGTCGGTTCTCTCGAGCGCGGCAAAGACGCTGACTTCATCGTGCTCAGTGGCGACCCTCTGAGCACCTACACGAAGGTCGAGCAGACGTGGGTCGAGGGACACAAAGTCTTCGACCGCGCGCTGACCGACGATCGTCTCGCGGCGGTAGGAGGCTGGGGAGCCGGTCACGATCAGGACGGGCATGTCGCGATGTGCGGAGGTGAAGAATGATTGCACTGAAGAAGCGCTCGATCGGACTGTTCGCGGCGGCAGCGGTCTTCCTGATTGCTCCGATCAGCGGCGCGCAGAATCTCGCGGTCCGGGGCGGCACCATCTGGACACTCACCGGAGAACCTCTCCGTGACGGTGTCGTCGTCATCCGCAACGGGAAGATCGCCGCGATCGGCCCCGCCGCGTCCACCGCGATCCCCGAGGGGCTGCGCGTGCTGGAAGCGAAGGTCGTCACTCCTGGCCTGATCGACGCGCATACAGTCGTCGGTCTCTCCGGCTACCTCAATCAGCCCCACGACCAGGATCAGCTCGAGACGACGGCTCCGATGCAGGCGCAACTGAGGGCGATCGACGCCTACAACGCCCGCGAGCATCTCGTCGGCTGGGTCCGTAGCCTCGGCACCACGACGATGCACACCGGCCACGGCCCCGGCGCCCTCGTCTCCGGCCAGACGATGATCGTCAAGACGCGCGGCCAGACCGTCGAAGAAGCGCTGGTCCGCCCTCTCGCCATGGTCGCGGTGACTCTCGGTCCCGGCGGTTATGCCGGAACCGGCAAGTCGCCGGGAACGCGCGCGAAATCGGCGGCGATGCTGCGGGCCGACCTGATCAAGGCACAGGACTACGATCGCAAGATGGCCGGCGCCGAGGACAAGCGCCCCGCGCGCGACCTGCACATCGAGGCGCTCGCGCAGGTGATTCGCAAAGAGATCCCTCTTCTCGTCACTGCCGACCGCGCCAACGACATCCTGACGGCTCTGCGTATCGCAGAGGAGTTCGGGATCCGCGTCGTGCTCGACAGCGCCGCCGAAGCCTATGAGGTTGCCGACCGCATCAGGGCGTCCGGCGTGCCTGTGATCGTTCATCCGCCGATGGCACGCGCGAACGGCGAGCGGGAGAATCTCACCATGGAGAGCGCCTCGCGTCTCCGCAAAGCGGGCATCCCGTTCGCCCTTCAGACCGGCTTCGAGGGTTACGTGCCAAAGACTCGCGTCCTGCTGTTCGAAACGGCCGTCGCGGCGGCGAATGGACTGACGAGCGAGGAGGCTCTGGCGGCAGTAACCCGCGACGCGGCAAAGATCCTCGGAATCGCCGACCGCGTCGGGACCATCGCACCGGGGCTTGACGGAGATCTCGTGCTGTTCGACGGCGATCCCTTCGAGTACACCACCCACGTTCTCGCTACCGTCATCGAAGGAGAAATCGTCCACGAGCGGGAGTGACGAGAACGGGGGTTGTCGTAACTGCAATTGGGCTTGTTGTGTGCGTGGACACTACTGGACGAGCGCGCCTTTCTGCGAACTCCGCCGTGTGAATGAAGATTTCTGATTTCCTGAACGAGAATCTTGTCTTCTCGGACCTGCAGTCCACGGAGAAGGCCGAGACGATTCGCGAGCTGGCGACTCTCATCGCCGGCAGGATTCCTGCGCTCCGAGCGGACGATCTGACCCTTGCGTTCAGCGAACGTGAACGGCTCGGCTCCACCGCGGTGGGCCGGGGGATCGCCATCCCGCATGGCAAGCTCGACGTCCCGAATGGGCTCACAGGATGTCTGGCCCGCTCCCGCAAGGGCGTCGCCTATGACTCGCTCGACGGTCAACCGACGCACCTCTTCTTTGCCCTCGTCGGACCGCAGAGCTCTGCGACGGAGCACCTCGAGGCGCTGGCGCGAATCAGTCGTCTGTTCAGGACTCCCGACCTTTTCGTGCGGATGATGGACGCCGAGTCTACCGGGGATCTGTACCGGATCGTCGTCGAGGAAGATCGAGGCTGAGCTTCGAAGGCTGTCCGAGGCGCTGGGCGATAATTTGCACTCCTGCACGCTGTGCAGCCTACAATTCACGTTGTGGACCCCGGAGCGAACCTGCTGCGACTTCACTGTCCCTTCTGCGGAGCTGAGTATCCGCTCTGGTTCCGCCCCGAAGATGCCGACGCTACTCTGCCCGGGGTGGAGTGGGAACGCTGGCTCGATACCAGGTGTGCAGAGTGCGGACGAGTCCCTCGCGAACGCCTGCAGGAGTAACCAGCCATAGGCAGCGGTTCTCCACACTGAATGACTGAGGCCGCACCATGAAGGCAACTTTGACGGCCTTCGCTCTGATTACCATCGGCTGGCTCGCCTGGACCGCCGCAGCACCGCGTGAAAACATCGCTGTTGCAGAACCTCTGCGTCTTCCCCCGTCGATGAGCCCACCTTCGGCCACGCCCGCGGCGGCCACAGCCGCGATCGCACCGCGGTCCAAAGATGAGCCGTTTTCACGGCCGAGCTCCCTCCCGCGGTCACTGCTGATCCCGGTTGCCGGCGTTGAAGCGCGGGAGCTTCATCAGAGCTTCACTGACAAGCGCGGCTCGGACCGCGTTCACGAGGCACTCGACATTGCGGCGCCAACCGGGACACCCGTCGTGGCCGTCGACGACGGAATCGTGCGCAAACTGTTCGACAGCAAGGCGGGCGGGATCACGGTCTATCAGTTCGATCCGACAGGCACGTACTGCTACTACTACGCGCATCTCGATGCCTATGCACCCGGTCTTCGGGAAGGACAACAGATCCGTCGCGGCGATCTCATCGGCTACGTCGGCACGAGCGGCAACGCCCCGAAAGACGCTCCGCACCTTCACTTCGCCATAGCCCGCCTCGACGCGGATCGCAAGTGGTGGGGTGGAACGGCGATCGATCCCTACCCCCTTCTCACACGCTAGTCGCGCTTCTCACCGGTCATCGCGGAAGCCCCGACTTCTCGCGGCCGAATAGAGTCCAAGGATTGGGATCCCAATAATCCGCGAATCACCGCCACGATGCATTATCCTGCTCCAACCCTCACCTGAACCTTCGCCGCTGCAATCCCGAAAGGAAACGAAATGAAACGGATCGTGATGATCATTGGAATCGGTGTCTGTCTGGCCGGATGCGGCGGAAAGACGAGCGAAGGCCGAGCCACGACCAGCGACGAAGTAGTGGCCACTCCTGCTCGCGCGGTCACTTCGCCCGCGAAGACGGACTCATCGTTCACCGCCACTCTCGGCGGAGCGCTCGATCGCGAGCTCGCTGGGGACGCCTTGGCCGGTTCGAAGTACAACCGCTACCACATCAACATGGCCTCCCGCGGTGCGGAGCCGGGCGATGTGACGGTGTAATCGCCTTCGGCCGCACTGATACGACCATTCCAGTGCCGGGGACCTATCCGCTTGCCGGCAGCGCGGCCGACGGCTTCCGGGGCACGATCGAGATCTACAGCGATCCACAACGGGAGTTCGATATCAGTTCGGGAGAGCTCGTGATCCTCAGCTCCCGCGATGACGTGGTGGAGGGGCGCTTCTCGCTGACGGCGACCGAACGCCATGAGGAGTACGGAGCCCCGCTGTCCGAGGTGCGCGCTGAAGGGACTTTCCGAACCAAACCGGCAGCGTAGGGCGCGATTTACTCCCATTCTCGGTTTCCACCCCGATTCAGAGATTAGAATCCGCGCCATGTCACTCGCACCAAGGACACGGCTGGGGCCTTACGAAATCGTCGGACAACTCGGTGCCGGAGGCATGGGAGAGGTCTACCGTGCGCGCGATTCCCGTCTCGGCCGTGATGTCGCGGTGAAAGTACTTCCCGAGCACCTGACGGCCGACCGAGATCGGCTCGCACGTTTCGAGAAAGAGGCGCGTGCTGCGTCGGCGCTCAACCACCCGAACGTCGTCACGATCTACGACATCGGGTTCGACGGTCCCGTCCCGTGGCTCGCCATGGAGTTCGTCGACGGCATGACGTTGCGGGAGCTGATCGAACGCGGAGCGCTCACACCGAAGAAACTGCTCGAGGTCGGCGCGCAGATCGGCGAAGGTCTCGCCAAGGCGCATTCCGCCGGAATCGTGCATCGCGATCTCAAGCCTGAGAACGTAATGGTCACGCGTGACGGCTATGTGAAGATCCTCGACTTCGGCCTGGTGAAGCTCACCGAGCAGGAAGGCGAACCGGCCGATGGCATCACCGCCGCCCGAGGTGCAACGACGCCCGGCATGGTCATCGGAACGGTCGGCTACATGTCGCCCGAGCAAGCCTCCGCGCAGAAAGTAGATTTCACGAGCGACCAGTTTTCGCTTGGCACCATCCTCTATGAGCTCGCGACAGGACGGCCCGCGTTCCGCCGCTCGACCTCTGCTGAGACGCTCGTCGCCATCATGCGCGAAGAGCCGGAACCGATTCCGCTCAGTACGCGGCTCCCCGCACCTTTCCGTTGGGTCATCGAACGCTGCCTCGCGAAAGATCCGGAAGAGCGTTATGCATCGACCCGCGATCTCGCTCGCGATCTCGCAACACTGCGCGATCGCGGCGGCGAGTCGTCATCCTCCGGCGAGATCGCGCCGGTCCAGATTTCCTCGGCTGAGACATCGCCGACCTACCAGCGTCTCACCTTCCGTCGCGGCACCATCCTCGCGGCCCGCTTCGCTCCCGATGGGCAGACCATCGTTTACGGCGCGTCATGGGAAGGGAATCCGACCCGGCTTTTCTCGACCCGGCCTGAAAGCGCCGAATCGAGCCAGCTGATGCTGCCCGATGCCGAGATCCTCGCGATCTCTCGGTCCGGCATGATGGCCATCTCGCTCGAGCGGCGCTGGGCCGGCCGCTTCATCTGGTCCGGCACGCTCGCTCAGGTTCCACTGATCGGCGGCGCACCGCGAGAGATTCTCGAAGATGTGCAGTGGGCCGACTGGTCGCCCGACGGTTCGTCGCTTGCGATCGTCCGCAATGTCGGCGGAAAAGCGCGACTCGAGTACCCGATCGGCACCGTACTCTACGAGACCGGCGGCTGGCTCAGTCATCCGCGAGTCTCCCCGCGCGGCGACTCAGTCGCCTTCTTCGAGCACCCGGTCATCGGCGATGACTCCGGCTCGCTCATGCTCGTCGACAAGACCGGTCGTCTCAGTCCGGTCTCCGCTGACTGGATCACGGCCTACGGTCTGGCCTGGTCACCCGACGGCAAAGAGATCTGGTTCACGGCAACGCGCGTCGGCGTTGCCCGCGCAATCTGGGCCGCCACGCCCGGCGGCAGCGAGCGTCTTCTCGTCCGCACACCGGGAGAACTGACGATTCAGGACGTGACGCGCGAAGGCAATGTGCTCGTCACGAACGACAACGGCAAGGTCGGCATCGTCGGCCAGGCTCCGGGCCAGACGAAGGAGAACGACCTCTCTCTGCTCGACTGGTCGCTCGTCCGTGAGATCTCCACCGACGGGAAGATGCTCCTCTTCGACGAGTCGGGCGAAGGCGGCGGTTCAGCCCACGGCATCTACGTCCGTCGTACCGACGGCTCCCCCGCCGTCCGCCTCGGCGAAGGAAAAGCTTTCGGCTTCTCCCCCGACGGCCGATGGGTTGCGTCGATGACGATCGTCCCTCCCAAACGCCTTTTCCTCCTTCCGGTCAAGGCGGGTGAGCCACGTCAGATCGAGATTGACGATCTCAGCGTGCACGCGGCACGGTGGATCCCCGAGGGCGAACGACTCCTGATCGCTGCGAGCAAGGCCGGCGAAGGCGTCCGGCTCTATGTGCTCCCGCTGAATGGCGACCCACCTCGGGCGATCACTCCAGAGGGAATGGCCATCGGTTTCTTCCCCATCTCGCCTGATGGCAAGTGGGTCGTCGCACAGCCGGCGGATGGACTCTTCTACCTCTACCCGATCGACGGCGACGAGGAACCAAAGAAGATCCCGACGCTCGGCCCCGACGATCGTCCAATCCGCTGGACACCCGTAGGCCAGTCGCTCTACGTTTTCCGCCGAGGCGAGCTGCCCGGCCAGGTCTTCCTGCTCGATCTGGCGACCGGACGGAAAGAGGCGGTACGCGAGCTGATGCCGCCCGACCCAGCGGGACTGATCGAGATCGTCTCCGTCCAGCTCACGCCCGACGCCGCCTCTTACGCATACAGCTACCACCGCATCCTGTCCGACCTGCTTCTGGTCGAGGGGTTGAAGTAGGGGGAGCAGGCGGCGAGTTCGCTGCTCTCTGTACTCATCTGGAAGACCATCGCGCCACGAAACGAATTCTGTCGAACCTGCCATCCCGAGCAAATGAACGGTGATGCGCAGACGACATTCCTGAATCCGAAACGGAACGTCTGACGGGCGAGCAGCGCCGTAGGTGCGATTGACCTTAGCCCAGGACGCCAGTCCTGGGTAGATCGCAATCGAAGTGGCAGTCCCGTAGGGACGATTGAGGATCGTCTTCAATCGTCCCTACGGGACTGCTTCATGGACGAACGTTCTCCCAGGACTTCGTCCTGGGCTAATGTCGATCGCGCCTACGGCGCTTCGTGTCGGGGTGTCATCAAGGGTGTCATCAGAAGCGGATGGCGAGCGGGTGGCGAGGGATCCCTGACTCGACGACCGGCAGGAACGGGCAACCATCAGCCTTGCGTATCGCTCGATGTGGGTCGTCGGCAAGGGATCCCTCTCCGTCCTCCGCCCCTCACACCCACACACCCGCCCCCGGGGCTTCGGCGGCTCGGGATGACAGGCCAATGACAGCCTGGAGGACAGGCAGTTGTCACCCCGAGCGGGAGGGTGGGCGGGCAAGCGAGGGGCCTGGCAAGCTGCGTACTCCGTAACGCGTACGGCATAGCGAGTGCGGCTACTTCGCCTTGCGTACCCGAGGAACTCCGAGGAACTCCCTCCAGCGGCCCGGTGTCCCCCGCCCGCGACAGCTGTGCCACCGATCACCTCCCTGCAGGACACCGCCTCCATAGACTCGCCCCCGGAGGCGACTGTGTTGAAAGACTTTCGCGAGGCGCAGGCATACGTCGAGAAGAACGGCTTCAGGATGATCGACCTCAAGTTCAGCGATCTGTGGGGTCGATGGCATCACGTGACCGTCCCCTCCGGCCAGTTCACAGACGCGATGATGCGCGACGGCGTCGGCTTCGACGGCTCCAGCGTGGGACTGAAGTCGGTGAAGTCGGGCGACATGGTGCTGATCCCCGACTTCGAGACAGCGTTTCAGGATCCGTTCTGCAGCGCTCCGACGCTCAGCTTCATCTGTTCGGCATTCGAAGCCGATACGAAAGCGCCGTTCGCCTACGACCCGCGCAACATTGTCCGTCGCGCCGAGGAGTATCTGCGCTCGACCGGCATCGCGGACGAAAGCATCTGGGGGCCTGAGTACGAGTTCTATGTCTTCGATCACGTCGCGATCGAGAACGGAGTGAACGTCGCTTCGTACCGGCTCGACAGTTCGGAAGCCGACTGGAACAGTGCGACCGCAGGACATGGACACCACATTCCGCTGCATGGCGGATATCACGCGATCCCACCGAACGATGCACTGCACAACCTCCGGAGTGAGATGTGTCTCGAGCTCGAAGAGCTCGGGATTCCGGTGAAGTATCACCATCACGAAGTCGGAGGGCCTGGTCAGTGTGAGATCGAGACGCCGCTATTCGGCATCCTTCGCGCCGGCGACGCGACGCAGATCATCAAGTACGTCGTCAAGAACGTCGCAGTCCGGCACGACCGAACGGCCACCTTCATGCCGAAGCCGCTCTTCGGCGAAGCCGGCAGCGGCATGCATTTCCATCAGATGCTGCGCAAGAAGGGACGAAACGTTTTCTACGACGCCGGCGGCTACGGCTGCATGAGCGAAACGGCGCTCCACTACATCGGCGGAATCCTCACCCACGGCGCGGCACTGCTGGCGATCACGAACCCGAGTACGAACTCGTACCGCAGGCTCGTGCCGGGATACGAGGCGCCGATTTCCGCGATCTTCTCAGTCGGCAACCGCTCGGCGGCGATTCGCGTGCCGAAGTATGCGAACCAGGAAGACACGGCACGATTCGAGTTCCGTCCGCCGGATGCCACCTGCAACGTTTATCTCGCCCTCGCGGCGCAGCTCATGGCGGGACTCGACGGCATCAAGCGAAAGATCGATCCGACAGCGGCTGGATTCGGTCCGATCGACGGCAACATCTTCACCTGGGACGAGGAGCAGCGGCGAACGATCAAGAGCCTCCCGACCAGCCTCAGCGAAGCGTGCGACGCCCTCGAGGCGGACCACGACTTCCTGCGCCGGCGACGTCTTCAATCGCGAACAACTCCTCGACTTCGTCGCACACCTCCGCGCCGCCGACGCCGCCGTCCGAAACAGACCGCATCCCTACGAGGTGGGCAAGTACTTCGACGCGTGAAGGGTGGGCACGTTCTTATACGCACACTTTATCAATTGTGCGTATAATCGAGGCGTGACCATCATCCGCCTTGGCGAGACGACGCAGACCGTATACAGCGAGCTCCTCGACCAGCTGCGGATGGCACCGCTGATCCCTCACTCCGGCTCCTTCGTTTCCAAGTCGATCGCCGGCACGACCTACTGGTATGTCCAA